>JAJXTS010000095.1 GCA_021783595.1 Chloroflexota bacterium
CTCGGCGGGCTCGGGCTCGGCTGCGGCCGGCTCGGCGGGCTCGGGCTCGGGCTCGGGCTCGGCGGGCGCCTCGCCATGGCGCAGCAGCGCGGCTGCCTCCTCGAGGAGCACCCCTGCCGCCCGGGCGACCGGCGACGTCTCCGGAGCCGCTGCGGCGCCCGCGGGCCCGTCCTCCGGCGCCCGTGACGCGGTCTTGGCCTGCGCCCTTGCCCGGGCGGCCGCCTCCTTGCGCGTCGTTGCGATGTCGCGGCCGGCCCGTCGGCGGGCCTTCGTCTCCGTCTGCTCGGCTCGCCGCGCCACCCTCGCGGCCGCCTTCGCGGCCCGGGCGGCGGCTTTCGCCTGGGCCTTGGCGGCCTTCGCCTGGGCTGTCGCCGCCTTCGCCTGGGCTGTCGCCGCCTTCGCCGCCGCCTTCGCCGCATTCGCCTCGGCCCGTGCGGTCTCGAGGGCCGTCCCGCCCGCAGCCCCGGTGCCCTTGTCCGGGTTGCCCGGCTGGCGCTCGCCCGAGCTCGTCATCCGTTGCTCCTTGCCCGCTGCACTCGCGGCCGCCGTGGGCGGGTCCGCCAACTGCAAGTCTGCCGCAGGTCGGCCCGACAGGACTTCGAATCTCGCTCGGCCGCGCCGCCTCGCCACCTTTGACGCGTCGTGAACGCCACCAGCACGCCGCGTTGACCCGCTGGCCCCAGCCTCCCCGCATGGCGATGACCACACGACCGCGCCCCGGCGCCAACGCCGCGCCACCGGTTGCCGGCGAGACAGGCAGGGCAGCGTGGCTCGTGCTCGCCGCCGACGACCCGGCCGCGATGCTCGTCGGGGCTGTCCGAAGCGTGTCCGTGTCCGAGGTCGCCGACCCCGCCCGCTTACGCGACCTGCTCGTCAGCCACCGGCCGCGCCTGGTCGTGTGCAGCCGTCCGCCCGCCAGCCTGAGCGACCTCGCCGCCCACGAGCTGCGGCGCCGCGGCGACGTGCTCCACCTCCGCCCCAAGGAGTTCGGCCTGCTCGCCCTGCTGACGTCCCACCCGGGACGGGCCTACACCAGGGCCGAGATCCTCGACAGCGTGTGAGGGGCGCGCGGCGGGGCCGGACGCACGGTGGACGTCCACGTCCGCTGGCTGCGGTCGAAGATCGAGGCCGACCCCGAGCAGCCGGGGCTGCTGGTCACCGTCCGGGGCATCGGCTGTCGGCTCGATCGGGCCCCGCGGTGACGGACCGGCCGTTAACGGCGACTTAACCATCGGGACACGCCCCGTTCACCCCCCGGCTCGACGCTGACCAGCGGAGAACGAACCCAAGCCCGAGGGTCGGCGTGGTGCCGGACCCCGCAGGAGGACGAACGTTGATCACCACCTCCGCCAAGCGCATCGGCGCGCTGGCCATCGCCGCGACCGTGCTCGTGGCCGCCTGCGGTGGCAGCAGCTCGAGCCCGGCCGCCGCGGCCACCTCAGCCGCGTCTGCTGCGGCCGCCGCCGCGAACGGTGCTGCCGCGTCCGGTGTCGCCGGTCCCGCCGCCTGCGTTGACGGCAGCATCACCACTTCCGGCTCCACGGCGCTCCAGCCGCTCATCGACGCCGCCGGGAAGGCCTACACGGCCGCCTGCCCCAAGTCCACGATCAGCGTCCAGGGCGGCGGCTCCGGCACCGGCCTCACGCAGGTCCTCCAGGGCGCCGTCCAGATCGGCGACTCGGACGTCACGGCCGAGTCCAAGCTCCAGGCCTCCGACGCCTCCCAGCTCGTGGACCACGTCGTCACCAAGCAGGGGTGGGTGGTGGTGGCGAACACCGGCGTCACCGGGGTCACGAGCCTGACCAGCCAGCAGCTCCAGGACATGTGGGCCTGCCCGAGCGGCCAGTCCGCCCCGAAGATCACCAACTGGAAGGATGTCGGCGGGCCTGACCTGCCGATCGTCCTCATCCTCCGCCCGGCCTCGTCCGGCACGCGCGCCACGTTCAAGCAGGTCGTGCTCAACGGCCAGACGGAGTGCTCCGGCCAGGCCCTGACCGAGGACTCCAACGGCGCCGTGACGACGGCGGTGTCCCAGACGCCGGGCTCGATCAGCGTGATCGGCTTCGCGTACTACCAGGCGAACAAGGACAAGGTCGCCGCGATCTCGCTCGACGGGGTGGCGGGCTCCGTCGCCAACATGGCCAGCGGGACGTACAAGCTGGCGGCGCAGGGCCACATGTACACGAAGGGCCAGCCCACCGGGCTCACCAAGTCCTTCCTCGACTACCTGATGTCCGACCCCATCCAGAAGACGCTGATCCCCAGCCTCTTCTACGCCCCCATCCAGTGACCTTGCGGCGAGGGGCGCTGCCGGCCCCTCCGCGGCGCCCCTCGCCCGTCACTCCCGTCGCAGACCGCGCTCCCGAACGGAGGGCGACCCCACCTTGACCTCACCCTCACCCTCGTCCAGCCCCACTGCGGCACGGCCGGGCCTCATGGCCCGGCTTGACGCACCCCGCCGGATCACGCTCGGAGCGGCGCTGGTGGTCATCGCCGCCGTCGTCCTCCTGCTCGGGTTCATCGTGTGGCGGGGCGTCCAGCTGTTCGTCGTGTCCGGCGTGCCCGTCACACAGATCCTGTCGCCCACCTGGCAGCCCGACCCGCTCAGCGAGGGCACGACCTACGGCCTGCTCCCGTTCATCGCCGGCACGCTGGCCGTGATGGTCGTGGCCGCGGTCGTCTCGACCCCGCTGTCGGTGGGCCTGGCGCTGTTCATGGCCGAGGTGGCGCCCACCTGGGCCAGACGCATCGCGCAGCCCGCGATGGAGGTGTTCGTCGGCATCCCGAGCGTCGTCTACGGCTGGCTGGGCCTGACCATCCTCGTGCCGTTCCTGCGCGTGCACTTCGGCTGGCTGGGGTTCGCGACCGGCTTCTCGTGGCTCGCCGGGTCGCTCGTCCTGGCCCTGATGATCCTGCCCACGATCACGAGCATCAGCTACGACGCCTTCGTGGCGGTGCCGGCTGACATGCGCTCCGCGTCGCTCGCGCTCGGCACCACCCGCTGGCAGGCGATCCGCCACGTGGTGCTGCCGGCGGCGGCGACCGGCGTGGCGACGGCGATCGTGTTCGGCCTGACCCGGGCCGCCGGCGAGGCGCTGGCCGTCCAGATGGTGATCGGCAACGCCCCCGTCATCCCCACCAGCCTGGCCAGGCCCGTCACCACGCTGACGTCCCAGATCACCCTCGACATGAGCGATGCGACCGGCACCTGGAACGAGGCGCTCTGGACGATGGGCCTCGTTCTGCTGCTCATCTCGCTCGCCTTCGTCCTGCTCATCCGGTGGCTGGGCCGCGGAAGGTCACAGGCATGAGGCGCGTGCTGGCGGCCGACCGGCTCGCAACCGCCGTCCTGTGGGCGGTGGCGGTGTTCGTGATCCTCGTCCTGGTGGCGATCATCGCCTACTTCGTCATCGAGTCCATCCCGACCTTTTCGCTGGCGTTCCTCTTCGCCGACCCCAGCCTGACCGAGATCGGCGGCATCGGTCCCGTCCTGTGGAACTCGGTCTACATGCTGGTGCTCACCATGCTGCTCACGGTCCCGCTGGGGGTCCTGGGCGGCATCTACATGGCCGAGTACGCCGGCGAGGGCCGGCTGACCAACGCGATCCGGTTCTCGCAGGAGCTGATCAGCTCGGTGCCGTCCATCGTCGTGGGCCTGTTCGGCTTCGCCCTGTTCGTGGCCGCCACCGGCTGGGGCTTCACGGCCCTGGGCGGCGCCCTGACGCTGATGGTGTTCAACCTGCCGCTGCTGCTGCGCCTGTCAGAGCAGGCGATCCGCACCGTGCCGGCGGACGAGCGGGCCGCGAGCCTGGCGCTGGGCGCCACCAAGTGGCAGACCATCCGCCACGCCGTCCTGCCGGTGGCGATCCCGGGCGTGGTGACCGGCATCGTGCTGACCGCGGGCCGGGTGTTCGGCGAGGCGGCCGCGCTGCTGTTCACGGCCGGCCTGTCCACGCCCACCCGCTACGACTTCTCGAACCTCAACCTGCTCGACCCGCAGTCGCCATGGAGCCCGTTCCGGAACGCGACGACGCTCTCGGTGTTCATCTGGAAATCGAACTCGGAGGGTCTGGGCAACTACGTCCACGAGGTCGCCAACATGAGCTCGATGGTGCTCATCGTCATGGTCCTCGCGTTCAACCTCGGCTCGCGCTGGCTGGGCGGCGCCCTGCAGCGGCACGTCAGCGGCCTCTAGACCATGAACACCCCGCAGGGAGCCAGCACCGTGACCGCCACCCGGCCCACACCCACCCCGCTCGCCATCGCGTCGCTGCAGCCGGAGCTGACCGGCCTCGACCCGGACGCCCCGGTGAAGCTGCGCGCCCAGGACGTGAGCATCCGGTACGGAGACCGCGTCGCCGTCCGCGACGTCACCCTCGACGTCCCGGAGCACTCGGTCATGGCGTTCATCGGCCCTTCGGGCTGCGGCAAGAGCACCGTCCTGCGCTGCTTCGACCGCATGAACGACCTGATCCCCGGCGCCGCGGTGGAGGGCCGGGTGGAGCTCGACGGCGAGGACGTGTACGCGCCGTCGGTCCTGCCGGTCGAGGTGCGCCGCAAGGTGGGGCTGGTGTTCCAGCGCCCGAACCCGTTCCCGATGTCGATCTACGAGAACGTCGCGTTCGGCCCGCGCCGCCACGGCGAGCAGGGCAAGGCCCGTCTGGACGACGTCGTGGAGCGATCGCTCCGGCAGGCGGCGCTGTGGGACGAGGTCAAGGACGACCTGCGCAAGAAGAGCGGGCTCTCGCTCTCGGGCGGCCAGCAGCAGCGCCTGTGCATCGCCCGGACGCTGGCGACCGACCCGGAGGTCATCCTGATGGACGAGCCGTGCTCCGCGCTCGACCCCATCGCGACGCTCAAGATCGAGGAGCTCATCGGGCAGCTCAAGGTTGACTACACGATCGTGATCGTGACCCACAACATGCAGCAGGCCGCCCGGGTGAGCGACCGAACCGCGTTCTTCACCCTGGGCGAGGACCGCGCGGGGTACCTTGTGGAGCTGGACGAGACGCTCAGGATCTTCACCAACCCCGCCAATCAGCTCACCGAGGACTACGTTTCCGGCCGCTTCGGCTGAGACGAGGAGACCGCGCATGACGCAGCCGACACCGCCCGCCGACCCATCCCCGCCCGATCCCCAGGAGCACGTGCCGCTGATGCACCCGACGAGAAGCACCTACGACCACGAGGTGGCCGAGGTCAAGGACAACATCCTGCGGATGGGCTCGCTCGTGGAGGCGCAGATCCGCGCCGCGCTCGAGGCGCTGCTGGCCCACGACGCCGAGGCGGCGAGTCGCGTGATCGTGGGCGACCGCCTGATCAACGAGGTCCAGCGCAAGGCCAGCGCGATGGTCGCGGCGGTCATCGCGACGCAGGCGCCGGTGGCCCGGGACCTCCGCTACCTGCTCACGCTCGACCACGTCTCCTACGAGCTCGAGCGCATGGGCGACCACGCGGGCTCGGTCGCCAAGCAGGCCCGCAAGCTGGCGCCGTTCGCGCCGATCAGGGACTACGTCCAGCTGCCCGAGCTGGGCGAGCAGGTCGCCAGCCAGGTGCACGGCATCATCCGGGCCCTGGTGGACGTCGACGAGTCGCGCGCCCGCGAGGTGGCCAAGCTCGACGACGCCGTGGACGACCTGTACCACGCCATCTTCGCGGTCTGCCTGGACCTGATGCGCGCGGACCCCGCGAACGTGGACCCGTGCACGCGGATCCTGTTCGCCGCGCACTACCTCGAGCGGATCGGGGACCGGGTGACCAACATCGCCGAGGACATCGTG
The DNA here is from genome assembly GCA_021783595.1 of Chloroflexota bacterium. Taxonomy (GTDB): domain Bacteria; phylum Chloroflexota; class Limnocylindria; order Limnocylindrales; family CSP1-4; genus CAIXZV01. Next base: position 5,781 of record JAJXTS010000095.1, read on the forward strand.
TTCCTCGCCTCGGGCGAGGTCGAGGACCTCAACCCCTGACCGGGGCCTGGACGCGCTTGGTGGCGCCTGCCACGATGGCGGCGCCGCGGAGGGACGATGATCGCGCTGCACCTGCTCCGGCACGCACACGCCGGGGACCCTGCGAAGTGGGACGGCGATGATGGGGCACGCCCGCTGTCCGAGAAGGGACGGCGCCAGGCGAGGGACCTCGGCGGCCTGCTCGCGGTGATCGACGAGGCGCCGGACCTGTTCATCACCTCGCCCAAGGTGCGGGCCGTGCAGACCGCGGAGATCGTCGCCAAGGCGATGCGCAACCGGGCCAAGGTGGTCGTGGACGAGCGGCTCGCGGGCGCCCTCGACGCCGTGGCCGTGAACGCCATCCTCGACGCGGCCGGGCCTGCCTACCGCCCGTGCCTCGTGGGCCACGACCCGGACTTCTCAGAGCTCCTGGGCGAGTTCATCGGCACCGCGCCCATCCCCATGCGCAAGGCGGCGCTCGCCCGCATCGACTTCGCGGGCGACGAGGTGAAGCTCGGCGAGGGGACGCTGCGCTACCTGCTGCCGCCGGAGCTGGTCGCGGGCTGACCGGCCGGCGGCGCTGCCGCCGTCCGTCGAGGCCACGCCATGCCTCGCCCGCCCGGCGGCTCGGCCTACGTGCGCTCCCAGCGCCACCGCATCGTGTGCGTGAGCGGAGTGCCGGGCGTCACCACCTCGGGGCACAGATTGGCGGCGTCGGGCGGGCCGGACTGGGGCTCAACGCAGACCGCGTGCGCCGGTCGGGTGTAGACGACCCACCACGCGCACGACGACGAGAGCGTCAGGCGCAGACCGGGCCACTCGAGCACCGGGTCGGCGCGCAGACCCGTGAAGCAGTCGTCCCAGGGTCCGTCCGACGGCGGGGTGCGCTCCCCCGTCGGGATGCCCTCGGCGTCGCGGACCAGCATCTCGGCAGCGTCGAGGCGCAGCGACACGGGCCCGCCGCCCGGCTCCAGCGCGCGCCGGAACCAGGGGTGCCAGCCGATGACCGCGGGCTGCGGCTCGTCGGCCTCGAGCGTCATGGTCACGTCCAGCCCGTCCTCGCGGACGGCGAACCGCTGGGCGACCCGCCCGCGGAACGGCCAGCGGCGGTCGAGGTCAACCGAGATCGCGTCCGGCGCGTCCACCCGCCACGGCCGGTCGAGGACGACGCCGTGCAGGGCGTGGGGCGGCGCGGCGAGCGGCAGCTGGCGCGTCTCGCCGGCGAAGGCGAACCGCCCGTGGCGGATGCGACCGGCCCACGGGGCCATGGGGTAGGCGCCCCACAGGACGGGGCCCAGCGGGTCGCCGGTGACCAGGACCTCGCGTCCGCCGATCGCGACCGAGCCGAGACGACCGCCGTGCTCGGGGCGGACGACGACACGCGCCTCACCGGCCCGCAGGTCCAGGACCGCCTCGCCCGGGGCGACGGGCGTCCGCGCGTACCCCTCGGGCTCGCCGGGCTGCTGGCGGTCGCCCCCGGGACCGGTCACGAGCCCTCCCCGTCGAGCGCGGCCGCCTCCACGCACTGCGCCACGACCCCCAGCCGCTCGAGGCGGTCGAACGTGGCGCGCCGGCGAACGGTCCACGCGGCGAGGTCCAGGCCCGCCTCGCGAACACGCCGCGAGGAGGCCGGCGTGATCTCGCCCCACAGGACCGAGATCCCCGAGCAGCCGAGGCCCAGCGCGAGCGAGAGCGTGGCCGGCGACAGGTCCTCTGCGTTGAGCCAGCGCGTCCAGCCGGGCAGGCGGTCGGCCATCGCCACCAAGCTCGGCGGGTCGAACGACGAGATCACCGCGCGATCGCCCGTCTCCCCGCGGGCCGCGCGCAGGACGGCCGCCGTCGCGTCACCGTGGGCGTCGCCCTTGAGCTCGATGTCGAGGAAGGGGTCCGGCCCGAGCATCGCGAGCGCCCCGGACAGCGTCGGCACGGCCACGGCCGTCAGCTCGGCCGCGCCGAGCGCGTCCACCCGCTCCGGGCGGCCCTGCACGCGGGCGAGGGTGTCGTCGTGGAGGATCACCGGGACGCCGTCACGGGACAGCTGGACGTCGAACTCCACCCCGTCGCAGGCCGGCCCGCGCAGCGCGGCCGCGAACGCCGCCAGCGTGTTCTCCGGCGCGAAACGCCAGTCGCCGCGGTGGGCGAGACGGAGGGATCGCGAGCCGCTGACGCCGCTCACGCCGCGCCCGCCACGCGCACGTGCGCCGCGATGCCCACGTGGTCCGACGGGTAGAGCGTGGGGTCCAGCGCGTCGGCCCGGTCGAACACGAGCCGCGCGTCGTCCGCCTCGACCGCCCCGCGCAGCCAGATGTAGTCGAGGCAGTCGGGGTCGCCGTCGGTGTCCATGGCGGGCGCCTGCAGGCCCGAGGGCCAGGTTACCGGGGGCTCGTGCCCGTTGGCCTCGAGGTAGGCCGACCGGAAGCCGGCCGCGCCCAGGCTGGCGTAGGCGGGCTCCCCCGGGTCGGCGTTGAAGTCGCCGACGAGGACCATCGCCTCGTGCTGGGGCGAGCCGTCGAGCCAGGCCAGCAGCTGCCCAGCCTGGGCGAGGCGCTCCGCGTGCGCCTGCGGCGGATGGTGGAGGTGCGTGACCGCGAACAGCAGGCGGCCGCCGCCCGGCAGCGCCACGCGGACCCGGTGGGCGGAGCGGGTCAGGCCCAGGTCGAGCCGGTCGTAGTCGCCAACCGCCAGGTGCTCGCGGATCAGCATCGAGTTGCCGTACTCGGGCCGGCCAGCCCAGCCTCGGACCGCGGCGTAGCGCGCCTCGCCCGCCGACCCGAGGAGACGGTCCTGCTGCATCGGGTAGACCACCTCCTGGAGGCCCATCAGGTCGGGCTGGAGCGCCGCCATGTCGGCCAGGAGCAGCGGGAGCCGCTCGGGCCACCGGTCGGCGAGGTTGAGGATGTTGAGCGTCGCGACGAGCAGGCGGTCCACTCGGGAGGTCTCGCTTTCGGCTTGGCTAGGCGGAGGCTGAGGCGGGGGCGTCGCCCGTCGGGCGGTCCGGCGCGACGCCGACGGGCGGCCGGGCGGGGAGCACGAACCAGAACGTCGAGCCGCGGCCCTCCTCGGACTCGACGCCGATGGTGCCACCGTGGGCGGCCACGATGTGGCGCGAGATCGCGAGCCCGAGGCCCGTGCCGCCGCCCCGCACGCGGGCCCGGTCGGCTTTGTAGAACCGCTCGAAGATGCGCGGACGGTCAACTCGGCTGATCCCGATGCCGTGGTCCACCACCTCCACCCGCACGCCGGCACCGTCCGGGCTGACGCGGATGGCCACGCCGCCGCCGTCGGGGCTGAACTTCACGGCGTTGTGGACGAGGTTCACCAGCACCTGGCCGAGGCGCTGCTCGTCGGCCCGGATGACGGGCGCCGCGGGGTCGGCATCCACCGAGATGCGAACGCCGCCACGCTCTGCGAACAGCCGGAGCCGGTCGGCGGACAGCTCTGCCAGCCGGCCCAGGTCCACCTCGTCCTCCGGGACGATGGGGCTGCCGCCCTCGATCCGCGCAAGGTCCAGGATCTCCGCGACCATCTGGGCGAGGTGCCCGGTCTCCACCTCGATCTTGGCGATGCGGTCGCGGAGGCGCTCCGGCACGCCCTCGGCGGCGGCCTCCCGAGTGGCGGTCTCCGCGAGGAGGCTGACCGTGGAGATCGG
>JAJXTS010000096.1 GCA_021783595.1 Chloroflexota bacterium
CGTCGCCGGCCGCGGGGGCGGGCGCGTCGCCGGTGACGGGGTCGGCAGCGCCGGTGGCGGGGTCGGCAGCGCCGGCCGCGACCCCGGGCACGTCGGCCGGGCCGGTCGGGTCGGGCATCCCAAGCGGGTACGCGGTCCCGAGCGCGGCTGCCGCCCCGTCCCCCAGCGTGGCGCCGGCTGCGACACCCGCCCCGACGCCGACGCCACGGTTCACGCTGGCGTCGTCGGCGTTCCGCCCCGGCGGCCAGATCCCCGCACGCTTCACCTGCGACGGCGCCGACGTCTCGCCGGCGATGTCGTGGACGGGCACGCCCGGCGGCACGAAGGCGCTGGCGCTGATTGTGGACGACGTGGACGCGAGCGGGTTCGCCCACTGGATCGCCTTCGCCATCCCGCCCGGCACGACCGGGCTCGCCGAGGGCGCCGGCGCGAGCCGGTCGTCGCTGGTGCAGGGTACGAACGACTTCGGGCGGGTCGGCTACGGCGGGCCGTGCCCGCCGTCGGGGACGCACCGCTACGTGTTCACGCTGTACGCGCTGGCGGGCCCGCTGGGGCTCGACGGGGAGCCGCGCGCCGGGCTGGTCCGCTCAGCGCTCGCGCGGACGCGCGTCCTGGGCAGTGCGTCGGTCACCGCGACATATTCACGCGGCGGGTAGCGCGCCGACGGTCGCCGCGCTCCCCGGCGGCGCGCCGACCCGGCGGGTGGACGGTCGCCCCGCTCGCCACGCGGGCGGAATGGACGCCGCCCTCGCCCGGCGGGTGGACGGAACGGCGGGTCGGTCGCCTCGCTCGCCACGCGGGCGGAATGAACGCCGCCGCGGTCGGGCGAGCCGCCACACGGGCCGCGGGCACGCGCCAGCGGTCGGTTCACCCGCCCAGCGGTCGGGGCCGGCAGGCCCGCGGGCACGCGCCAGCGGTCGGTTCACCCGCCCAGCGGTCGGGGCCGTGGTCGAGGACGACAGCTAGAACGGGAGCCGGCCCTCGCGCCGGACGACGTCCAGCCACGGGCGCTCCGCCCCGATCGTCGTGGCGGCGCCGTGGCCCGGCAGGACGCGCAGCGCGTCGTCGAGCCCCGCCAGCCGGGCGATGGACTCGGCCATCGCGTCCGCCGACCCGCCTGGCAGGTCCACGCGCCCCCAGCCGCCCGGGAACAGCGTGTCGCCGCTGAACAGCAGCCCGTCGTCCTCGTGGACGAGGCACACCGATCCCTCGGTGTGGCCGGGCGTGTGGATCACCCGCAGGCGGACCCCGCCGAAGCGGACCTCGCCGCCATCGGCCAGCTCCACCGCGGGCACGGAAGGGACGATGTCGAACGGCGCGAACAGCGGGTGCGGGTCGAGCAGGTAGTGGTTGTCGGCCGGGTGGATGGCGATCTGCGCGCCGGTCTGGTCCGCGACTGCCTTGTTCTCGCCCACGTGGTCCCAGTGGCCGTGCGTGCTGACGATCAGCCGAAGCGTCCAGCCGCGCGCGTCGAGCGCCTCGGCGATCCACGGCAGGCAGGGCGTGGCCGTGTCGATGGCGATGGCCTCGCGGCTGCGCTCGTCGGCGAGGACGTAGACGTTGGTGCTGAGGGGCCCGATGACGGCGTGGAGTCGCTCCATGCCCCCAGTCTCGCAGGTGCAAGCCCTTCGTGACGATCCGGTGGCCTCCGGCCCTCGCCCCCGCGCGCGCGACGCGAGCAGACTCCGCGGTGGAGGTGGTCGACATGACGGCCATGACGCACATCCGGGCGAAGATCACCCCCTGGGACGACCAGGCGTTTGTCCGGGCCTTCGAAGACGCGCGCGACCTGACTGCGCGGGAGGGCTACGAGGACGGGCCCAGAGCCGGCGCCCGCGTCCAGCACCTCCTGCGCGAGGCGGGCTACCCGAAGGCCACGGTGGACGTCATCCGGACGGTCGAGGAGGCCCTGGAGCAGTCCTCCCACTGGGCGGTCTCGCGCGACGGGTAGACACCTGACGACGCCCTGGCGGGTGGCGCGATTGGCGGGCGGCGCGCCTGGCGGTCCGCGCGCACCAGCTTCGCGTGGCGCCCCCGTGCGGCGAGGAGCTCCGGCAGGTCGGGCAGGCAGGGCAGCGGCCGGCGCCTCGCGGTGGACCAGCACCACAGCGGGTCCGCGATGGCCCCCGGGCTGCGGTCCGCGAGCACCGCCACGCGGCGCTCCCCCGCCGCCGCCTCCGTCGCGTCGAGGAAGGGCCCGATCGCCTCGACCTCGTAGCCCACGTGGGCGACCAGGGCGACGTCCGCCGCCGGCTCCACCGCGATCACCTCGCGGACCCGCAGCGCGAGCGGCAGGGCGTGGCGGCCCGCACCCGCTCCGCCTGCTCGCGACTCGCGCGGACGCGTGCGGCCCAGGCGTCCTCCAGCTCGGCGACTCGCTCGGGGTCCCCTGCGGCCGGCCCCGGCGCCGGCGGCGGCTCGGGAGCCGCCGGCATCACGGCCGGTCCCGGGCGGCGGCCGTCCCCGCGGACCGTGGGTGCCCGCCAGGGCGGGGTGCCGCCAGCGCGGCCAGGTCCTCGGGCGTGTCCACGTCCGGGTTCGCGCCCGCGACGGGCACCTCCGCAACCGACTCCGGTCGAGCGGCCAGCAGGGGGCCCAGCCCGCGGTCGCCCCGCAGCGCCGCGGCCAGCTCCCAGGCGTCGCGCCGCACCAGGACCGGGTTCGGGGCGGGGTCCTCCGGGTACCGGGGGCGGACGAACCGCGCGCCGGCGGCCCCGGGCGATGCGGCCGCGTCGAGCACCGCGCGGATGACGTCCGGCCGGACGGCGGGCTGGTCGCCCAGCACGACGAGCGCGGCCTCGGCGGCCGGCGTCTCGGCGGCCGCGTCCAGACCCACGCGGAGCGAGCTCGCCAGGCCGTCCTCGGGGCGCCCATTGCGGACGCGGCGCTCGCCGCGCCAGGCGATCGCGGCCTCGATCGCGCCTGCGTCGGCGCCCAGGACCACGACCACGTCGCCGAGGCCCGCAGCCGCGACCGCGTCGAGGGTGTGCTGGAGGACCGGCCGGCCGCGCAGCGGGGCGAGGAGCTTGGGCGAGCCGAAGCGCGAGGACGCGCCCGCCGCCAGGACCACGGCGACGACCCTCAACCGGCCGCCTCGCGCTCGCGGGCGAGGTCGCGCAGGGGGCGGCCGGTCCCGCCGCGGCGCTCGGCCACCACCTCGGCCAGGATGGACAGGGCCGTCTCGGCCGGCAGGCGACCGCCCAGGTCCAGCCCGATGGGGCCGCTGAGCCGGTCGAGCTGTGCGGGCACCACCCCGGCCCCGAGGAGGCGCGCCCGCCGGTCCGCCTGGGTCCGGCGCGAGCCCACCGCGGCCACGTACCGGCAGCCGCGGCGCAGCGCCTCCGCGATGGCGGGCTCGTCGAACTTGGCGTCGTGGGCCAGCACCGCCACCGCGTCGGCCGGCCCGAGGCCGATCTCGTCGGCCGCCTCGTCCAGCCAGCCCACCACCAGTCGGTCCGCGCCCGGGAAGCGTTCCGCGGTGGCGAAGGCGGCGCGCCCGTCAACCACGACGGTCTGGTAGCCGAGCTCGCCCGCCAGCCGCACCAGGGTCCGGGCCACCTCCACGGCGCCCACGACCACCAGCCTCGGCCGGGCCGGGTACGACTCGACGAACAGCTGGAGGCCCGCGAGCCCCACGGTCAGGCTGACGTCGTGGGCGAGCAGGTCCAGGGCCATCCCCACGAGCTCGGCGTCGGCGGCCGCGTCGCCCAGCGTGCCGTCCAGCCGGCCGTCGTCATGGACCACCAGCCCCGGCGCGGGCGGCTCCCCCGGCCCCGGAGCGTGGCTGCCGAACGTCGGCGGCGGGGCGTCGGCGGGCAGGACCGTCACCACCGCCCGGCCGCCGGACCGGCCTCGCGCCGCCTCGCGGGCGGCCTCCGCGGCGGCCGCCGGGACCCGGGGCTGCACCAGCACGTCGACCGTGCCGCCGCAGGCGAGGCCCACGCCCCACGCCTGCTCGTCGCTGATTCCGTAGCGGATCACGCGCTGGCGGCCGTCGCGCAGCGCCCGGGCGATCTCCCCCGCCGCGGCGCCCTCGACGCAGCCGCCGGACACGGAGCCCGCCAGCCGGCCGTCAGCGGTCACGAGCAGGACGCCGCCCTCCGGCCGGGGCGCGCTGCCGAACGTGCGCACCACCACCGCCCGACCCACGCCCACGCCCTCGGCGGCCCAGGCGTCCAGCTGGTCGAGCAGCCCGCGCACGGCGCTAGCGACCCTTGCCCATCGGCTTCGGCCGGTCGCGCGGCACCGCGTCGCCGCCCAGCCGGTCCGGGGCCGCCGCGTCCGGCGCCGAGAGGCCCAGCGAGGGCGCGACCGTCGTCGCGTGGGTGACGGCGGCGCCGCGGCGGGCCGTCCCCTGCGACGCCCCCGCCAGCACCTGGCCCAGGCGCTCGAGGGAGGCGAGCGTGCCCGCGGGCAGGAAGTCGTCGATGTACGGGTAGGCGGCCTTCATCCCCGCCGCCAGCGGCTGGTACCCGGGCGCGGACGCCAGCGGGTTCAGCCACACCAGGCGGTGGCAGTTGCGCCGCAGGCGCGCCGTCTCCGCCGCCACCAGCGCCGGGTCGCCCCGGTCCCAGCCGTCCGACACCACGATGACCACGCCGCTGGTCCGCAGCGTCCGGCGCGCCCAGTGGCGGTTGAACTGGCGGAAGCTCTCCCCGATCCGCGTGCCGCCCGCCCAGTCCGTGACGGCGTCCGCCACCTTGGCCAGGGCGCGGTCGCGGTCGCGGTCCTTCATCAGGCGGGTGACGCGGGTGAGGCGCGTGCCGAACACGAAGCTCTCGGTGCGGACCTCGTTCTCGCGCGCGAGCGCCTGCGTGAACCGCAGCAGCAGGCGCGAGTGGCGCTCCATGGAGCCCGAGATGTCGCATAGGACCACGAGCTGGCGCGGCTCCTTCACGGGCCGGGACCAGACCCAGTCGGTCAGCTCGCCCGTGGCCAGGTTGCGCCGGAACATGGCGCGCTGGGCCAGCCGGCGGCCGTGGGGGTGCAGCTCGTGGCGGCGGGTGCGCCGGCGCTCGAGCCGCGGCCGGAGCAGGTCCACGAAGCGCTCCGCGTCGCGCAGCTCGGCCGACGTCATGCGGTCGAAGTCCCGGTGGCGCAGGACCTCGCCCTTGGACCAGGCGTCGGGCGAGATGTTCTCGCCCTCGATCTGGGTCCCGTCCTCGACGTCGATGGACTCCTGAATGCCCAGCCTCGCGATGTCGGCCAGCGTGGCGTCCTTGCCCTCGGCGGCCAGGTCGGAGTCGGCGGGCTCCCCGTCCGCCTCGCGCTCCGCGTCCGGGCTCACCGGCGTGTCCGGCCGCCCGGGCGTGAGCTTGCGGCCGCGGCGGCGCCAGAACTGGCTGAACACCCGGTCGTAGACCTCGCGGTCGTCCCGGCGGCGCACGAACACCGCCTCGCCCGCGTCGTGGACCTGCTCGCGGCGGCCCAGGTCGATCACCCCCAGCGCCCGCGCGAAGTCCATCGCGGCGGCCAGGTCCACCGCGAGCCCGGCGGCGCGGAGGGCGCGCCCGAAGCCGACCGACTCGGCGAGCAGGCGGCGGCCGTCGATCACCTCGCCGGTGGGGGCGCGGAGGAGCGGAGACTCGGTCACGCCCACAGACTAGCCCAGCGGCGGGACCGAGCCGGCGTCGCGCGGCGCGCGGGGGATTCGGCTCAGCCTCCCGTGGCGCTCTCCGCGAGGAGGTGACGGGCCGTGGCGCCCCTGACCGCGCGGATGTCCTCCTCGTACTTGAGGACCACGCCCAGCGTCTCGTCCACGGTGTCGCCGTCGAGCTCCGTGGCGCCCAGGCTCAGCAGGGCCGACGCCCAGTCGAGCGTCTCGGCCACGCCGGGCACCTTGGTGAGGTCCGCGGTGCGCAGCCGGTGGACGAAGGCGACCAGGTCCCGCGCGAGGGCCGCGGGCGCGTCCGGCACCTTGGTCGAGACGATCTCGTACTCCTTCTGCGCCGTCGGGTAGTCGATCCAGTGGTACAGGCAGCGGCGCTTGAGCGCGTCGTGGACCTCCCGCGTCCGGTTGGAGGTCAGGATCACGCTGGGCGCCTTGGCGGCCCGGATCGTCCCGATCTCCGGCACGGTGACCTGGAAGTCGGACAGGATCTCCAGCAGGTAGGCCTCGAACTCCTCGTCGGCGCGGTCGATCTCGTCGATCAGCAGGACGGGGGGCACGCCGTCGGTTGCCTCGAGCGCCTGGAGCAGCGGGCGCTTGAGCAGGAACTCGGGGCCGAAGATGTCGTGCGCCGACGCCTTGGCGATCTCGCCGCGCGCCTCCAGCAGCCGGATCTCCAGCATCTGGCGCGGGTAGTTCCACTCGTAGACCGCGGTGTTGACGTCCAGGCCCTCGTAGCACTGGAGGCGGATCAGCCGCGCGCCGAGGCTGGCCGCGAGGACCTTGGCCAGCTCCGTCTTGCCGACCCCGGCCTCGCCCTCGAGGAGCAGCGGGCGGCCCAGCTCGAGCGCGAGGAACACGGTGGTGGCCAGCGACCGCTCGGCGATGTAGCCGTGCTCGCGGAACGCCGCCACGACGCCCTCGATGGACTGCATCGAGGGCGGGCGGGAGGCGCGGGAGGCGCTGCGGTCAGCGGCAGCCGCTAGGGCGGCGGAGTCGTCGGTCATGGTCCCGCGATGCTACACCGGGCGCCGGGTAGCCCCGGGCAGCGCGGCCCCGGAGGCGCGCCCCCGGTGCGCGGCCGGGTCCTGCCCGGCCGCGACGGGCCGAGCCTCAGCCCGCGGCGGCCACCTCGCGCAGGGCGGCGTCGAAACCGTCGGCGATCTGCGCGATCTCGTCCTCGGTCACCACGAACGCGGGCGAGAACTGGAGGCCCACGCCCCGGATGTTCCGGGTCAGGACGCCGTGCCGCACCGCGGCGGCGACGACCGCGTCCACCGCGCCCGGGTTCGCGGCCCGGGCCTCGGCCGACAGCTCGACGGCGGCCATGAGGCCCACGGTCCGGACCTCGCCCACGAGGGGCGACGCCGCGAGCCGCCCGATCTCGCGCTCCACCACCGGCTCGAGCGCGCGCACCCGCCCGACGAGGTCCTCGCGCTCCATCAGGTCCAGGTTCGCGAGGCCCGCAGCGCAGGCGGTGGCGTGGCCCGAGTAGGTGTAGCCGTGGCGGAAGATCGCGCCCGGCACGGGCTCGTCCCAGAACGGCGCCCTGACCCTCGGCCCCACCACCACGCCGCCGAGCGGCACGTAGCCCGAGGTGATGGCCTTGGCGAACGTGATCATGTCGGGCTCGATCCCGTACCGCTGGCTCCCCCACCACAGCCCGGTGCGGCCGAAGCCGGTGATCACCTCGTCGGCGATGAGCAGCACGTCGAACTGTCGGCAGAGCTGCTGCAGCCCGAGGAGGTAGTCGCCCTGCGGCGGGATGACGCCGCCGGCGCCCACCACCGGCTCCGCGATGAACGCGGCGATCTCGGGCGCGCGCGCCGCGAACAGCGACTCGACCGCGTCGAGGTCGTGGACGCCCACCTGGACCGTGTCGGCGACCAGCGTCCCGTAGCCGGCCTTGTTGAGCGGGATGCCAGCGAGCGAGGTGCCCAGCGCCGCCATGCCGTGGTAGCCGTGCTCGCGGTTGACGATGACCCGCTTGTCGGGCTGGCCCATGACGTCCCAGTAGCGGCGCGCGAGCTTGCCGGCGGTCTCCACCGATTCCGAGCCGCCGCTGGTGAAGAACACCGCCGCGTTGGGCACGGGCGCCATGCGGGCGACCCGCTCGGCGAGCTGCACCGTGGGCTCGGTGGTGTACGCGCCGAACGACGAGTACCCGGCGATCCGCTTCATCTGCGCCGCGGCGGCGTCGGCGATCTCAGCCCGCCCATGGCCCGCGACCGCGAACCACAGGGCCGCGGTGGCATCGAGGTACCGGCGACCGTTGACGTCGGTCACCCACGCCCCGTCGCCCTCGCGGATGACGAGCTCGTGGTCCTTGACCACATGCATGTCTGCAAACCCGTGCCAGAAGGAAGTGGTCATCGGTGTCCTCGAAGGTGTGTGCTGCGTGCGCGCCGGAGCCTAGCAGGGCCCGCCGCCCGTCGGGTCGCGGGGCGCAGGGCAAGTCTCCGGCACCGTCATTAACGGTCGCCGCGCTCCGCCTCGTGCTCGGCGCGGCGCCGGGCGGCGCGGTTGCGGAATTCCGGGACCGGGCGCGCGTCGCGGATCGTGCGCGGGTCGAGTCCCGCCTCCACGGCGTCCGCCAGCGGCATCGCCGCGAACCTCGCGGCCTGCGCCAGCTGGCGGGCGGCGACGCGGGCGGCCGCCGGCGAGCGGTCGGCGAGGCGCGTGACGTTGGCCAGGCCGACCCGGTCGAGCCCGCGGTCATTCGATGACGCCGCGTACTGCGCGGCCCAGACCAGCTCGGGGGCCTGGTCCACCTCCAGCCCGTCCTCCCGGACCTGCAGCACACCGCACACGATGCCGCGGTCGCCGGGCGCCTGCCGGACGAGGTACCAGTTGTCGGGGCCGCCCACGAGGTCCACCAGCACCGAGTGCCAGGGCGCGCCGAACACGGTCTCACCACCGGCTCCGTGGGCCGAGCCGCCGAGGATCGCGAGCATCGCGTGGGCATCGCCCGAGCGCGCCAGCAGCCGCTCTCCGGCGTTGACGAACAGGGCCCGGTCGGATGCGCTCCCGCCGATGTCCACCGCGCCGGGCTCCTCGACGACCACCACCCGGCAGCCGGCCGCGACCAGCGCCTCGATCTCGCCCGCGAGCGCCTCGGCGATGGCGAGCGTCACGTCGAACCGGGCGGCCGTCAGGCCGGCCGGGGGCGGCGGCTCCTCGCCTGACTCCCGGGCCACTCGGACGGCATCGTCGATCGCGCGGCGTCCGAGGGTGTACGGGCCGGGAACCGCCTGGGCGACGGTGGCGCCCTCCGGCGCCGCCTGCGACGCGGCCCTCCACGCGGCGAGCAGCGGGCGCTCCTCTGCGAGCCGGCCCTCGAAGATCGCGAGGCGCACGGCCTCGGCGAGGTCCGGCCAGCGCACCTGCCCGTCGGTCACCGGGTCGAGCCCGGCGTCCGCCTGCACGGCGAGCACCTCGCTCACCAGCCGGCCGGTTGCGGCCTCCAGCGCAGCCGCGTCGGCGCGCCCCGCGGCCACGTCGGCCTCGAGCGTGGCCAGGTCGATCCCGTCGGAGGTCACGCGGGGCCAGGGCCCCTGCAGCATGGCGAACATGGCGCTGATCGTACCGTCCCGGCGGGTCTCGGTACGGTCGAACGGCAGGGACGGCGCCTGCGGGGGGGTCGCGCCGGGCAGACGAACCGTGCCGACGGAGGTCAGGCGGCCGACCTCGACGACCCGAACGCGCAGCGCCGGGCCGAGGACGCCCGGGGCACCGCCGGGGGCGGTGCGGCGCGCCGCGGCGGGCCGGTCCTCCCGGGGCACCGCCGGGGGCGGTGCTGCGCGCCGCGGCG
>JAJXTS010000008.1 GCA_021783595.1 Chloroflexota bacterium
GCGTGTTCTCGGCTCGCAGGCGCTCGACCTCGCGCCGGAGGTCGGCGTACGACGGGTCGCTCCTCGAGCGGGGCTGGTCGCTCTCGTCCGTGCCGGGCGCTCCGCTACTGCTATGAGGTCTCTAGAGTAGGGGAGAGCGGATTCGAGGCCGCTGGGAGCGATGAGCCTTGCGCTTCTCGGGCAAACCACTTACGGTTTCGACAGGGGTTTGCCGCAACAGGACTTCATCGATGAACGAGCTGGTCGAAACGAACCGCAGGCGTCTTCGCGAGATCGCCCTCGAGCAGTACGGCTACGTCACGACCCGCGACGCCGAGCGCCTGGGAATCACGCTCAACGCCTTCCACCTGATCGTGCACCGTGGGGGCCTCACGCGCACCGCGTTCGGCGTCTACCGATTCGCCCCTGAGGAGATCCCCGTCACCGGCCGCGACGGCTACATGGAGGCCGTGCTCGCGGTCGGCCCCGGCGCCTTCCTCTTCGCCGACGCCGTCCTCGCCCTCCACGACCTCGCTCTCGTCAACCCGCCACGCATTCGAGTGGGTACTCCGAGCCGGGTGCGGAAGGGTACCCTTCCCCCGGCAATCGAGGTCGTGCGCGTTGATCTCCCCGGAGCGGACCTGGAGGTGTTCGAGGGCATCCCGTGCACGACGGTCGCGCGGGCGCTCCTGGACTGCGTTGGCATCGTGATGGCCGACCGGCTCCTCGACGCTGCGAACGATGCCGTCGGGCGAGGCCTGCTCCGGCGAAATGACCGCGAGCGCGTGCTCGCGCAGCTTGGCGGGCCCGATGCCTGACCCGCCGCGGAACCTCGCGTCGCTCCAGGCACGCATCAGGAACGAGGCCAGCCGCGCAGGTCGGGCCGACAACACGGTCGCGCGCCTCGTCGCGAACGTCGTCGTCGGCCAGCTGCTGCCGCCGGGAGTCATCAAAGGCGGGAGCGCCCTCAAGATCCGGATGGGCGACGCGCAGACGCGGTTCTCACGCGACCTCGATGCCATACGTTCCGCCGGCGCGACGCTCGATGACTACCTCGACGAGCTCGACGAGAATCTCAGGGCTGGCTGGCACGGTTTCACCGGCACCGTGCGCGACGCTCCACCGCCGCACGTGCCCCCGACCGTACCGCCGGAGTACGTCATGAAGCCGTTCAAGATCGCGCTCGCGTACAAGGGCAGCGCGTGGGTGACGATCGACTTCGAGCTTGGGCGCGACGAGGTCGGCAGCACGGCCGCGCCGGAGCTGGTGATCGCCCCGACCGTCATTGAGCTCTTCGTTGCACTCGGCCTGCCGGAGCCAGCCCCGATCCCGCTCCTGCCGGTCGACCATCAGATCGCGCAGAAGTTGCACGCGTGCACTTGGGCCGGTGACGGGCGCGGCAATGACCGGGCGCACGACCTCGTCGACCTCCAGGTTCTGGTCCGACAGGAGCAGCCCGACCTGGCAACCGCCGGCCTCACCGCGGCTCGCCTGTTCGCGTCGCGCCGGGCTCAGGCGTGGAAGCCCGTCGTCGTCGCGTACGACAACTGGGGCTCAATCTACGCCGCGGCGGCAGAAGGCCTCGAGGTGCTCGCCACCGTCGATGAGGCGATCGCGTGGGCTAACGAAGAGCTGATCGCGAACATGTAGCCTCGGCGCGGAAGTCGAGACAATCGCGAGCGCTGTGCTCAGGCCCCAGCGACCGGAATCCGGGCGCGGACGACCAGGCAGGGTGTCGCCCTGAGCGTGAGAGAGGGAAGTGGAGCGGGAGACGGGATTCGAACCCGCGACATTCTGCTTGGGAAGCAGACACTCTGCCAGCTGAGTTACTCCCGCTCGGGAGACCCGCATTCTAGCGCGCCGGCCCGCGGAGCGGGGTCGTCCTCCTGGCGGTCGTCGCCTTGCCCTAGGGCGATCCGCTGCCCCGCGACGAGCCGCTGGCCCCTTGCGGCTCGTCGGCACCCTCGACGTTTTGGGGCCGGGCCCGGCCGGGCCGGATTGCGGGCCGTCTGCCTCTGGCGGCCGACGCCGGTCCCCGCGAACGTTCGGCCGGGGACTCGAGCGCCGCCGAAGCTGGCCGCGCCACCACAACCGCCCCCCTGACGAGACCCAGAAGCGCGTCCCGGGAGGGTACCCAGATGCGGCACGCGATCGGCTTGGCGGCGACCCTTGCCCTGCTCGCCGTCCTTGCCCCGCCAGCCCTCGCATCGGACAGCGGGCCCCTGTACACGTGGCGGTACGCGGAGCTGTACTACGCGTCCGAGGCAGTCCCGTCGTCCTCGCCGGGCATCCACTCCCAGCTGACAATCCGGATCTCCCAGTCCGAGACGCGCGACGGGGCCACGTCCACCGTGCAGGTGATCTCGACGGGCTGGTCCACGAGCGCTGGGGGCGGCATGGACTACGACTGGTACGCGGCCTACGAGATCGTCGGGCCCTACGACCCGTCGCTCGGCGGCGTCGACCCGTCGTTGCGGAGCGCCTGGATCAGCACGGGGCCGATCGAGCTCGCGTGCTACCAGGGGCAGTGCCCGGCGCTGCCCGCGCAGCTCAGCGTGTCGGGGACGTGGACCGCCACCGGTCCGGCCAGCGCCACCACCGAAAAGGTGATCGACGACCTCGGCTGGTCAAGCAACCTGATGCGGCGCGAGCGCCCGGCCAGCAGCGATGTCGTCCTGTCGCCGGCCCTCGACCGACCGGCAGTCCTCATCCGTTCCGTGATCGCCTCTCAGTCGCAGGTCTCCATCCCGCTTCGGTGAGTCCTCGAGAGCGACGACGCCCCACGAGGGGGATCGATGCGGGCGTTGCGGGGCGCCCGTGTTGGGGCGCCCGGGCTCTCGCTCGCCATCGCGGCCGGGTGTGGCGAGACGCCCGCCTCCGCCACCCCCGGCCGTCCCTTCCTCGGCCGCGCACGGTCCGGAGGGGGCGGTCACCGCGCCCCTGTCGCCCCCCGGGACCCGGGCGGCCCCGGCGGCCCGGGGGGCCGCCCCGACCGCGGCGGTCTGGGACGAGCCCCAAGGCCTGGGCCGTGCTGGGCCTGCGCGTGGACGGGCGAGGCGGCTCGGCTGATGACGGACGGCAGCTGCGGGCGGCGTCCCACGACCCCGGACGGTACGCCCCGCGGGTGGGCGAGGGGATTGCCCAGGGCAGCGAGCGCAAGCTGGAGGCCGCCATTCTCGCGCCGAAGCCGGCCGCCGCCAGCTCGGCCGGGGCGCTGGGAACGGCCGTGCTTGGCGTGCGGAGGATAATGGCCCCGCATGGCAGTGCCGCCGGGGGTGTCACTGGTGCGGGTGCGTTGGAGCGCACCCCCAGGAGGTGGTCATGAGACGACTATTCCTCGCCGCGGCCGTCGCGGCCCTTCTCGTCGCGGCCCTGCCGGCGGTCGCCTCGGCGCACGGCTCCGAGGGGCACTGGGGGCATGCCGCCAAGGTGACGCTCTGCCACCAGGCCTCCAACGGCTCGTGGCACACGATCACGGTCGGCGCGCCGGCGGCCCGGGCCCACCTGCGGCACGGCGACACCCTGGGCGCGTGCGCCGCGGGCTCCAAGCCTGGCGCGCCGGCCACGACCTGCACGTTCAGCTCGCCGAGCGTCCTCTACTACAACGACGCCGCCAAGACGTCCCTCTACGCGTCCGGCTGGCTGAGGTTCAGCTGGACGATCGCGACCGGCGCGTTCCTCGCCCCCGGCGAGTGGACGGAGGTCGCGCCGCCGTACACGGGCACGGTCTACCACAACGTGTTCGCCAGCGGCACGGTGACGGGCGGTGCCGTGAGCCTGATGACCGCGACGCGGTCCGACAATTACCCGCCGTTCGCGTTCACCGGCACGCTCAGCCCGTTCGCGCAGGCCGGCAGGTCCGCCTCGACGTTCACCGGGACGGCCGCAGGCGGCTACCTGACGGCGGTGGGGGCGATCACCTGCGGCCGGTGGCCGGGCGGTGACGCCGACGACTAGCGGGCGAATCGGGCCCGGCCCGACATGACCCGCCGACGGCGGGCCGGGGGCCGGGCGCCCGCCCGCGCGAGGCCGCCCCGGGACTCCCGGCGGCGGCCTTC
The DNA here is from genome assembly GCA_021783595.1 of Chloroflexota bacterium. Lineage (GTDB taxonomy): Bacteria > Chloroflexota > Limnocylindria > Limnocylindrales > CSP1-4 > CAIXZV01. Next base: position 4,038 of record JAJXTS010000008.1, read on the forward strand.
TCGTGGCTCCCCGGCGCGTCAGCCCGGCTGCGGGCCGGCCAGCTCGCGCCCGCGGCGCACGGCCTCGACGATGGCGTCCACGGTCCGCACGCGGCCCATCCTGGGCATCATCTCGTCCACGGCGTGGGCGTGGCCGGCGGCCGAGCGGGCAGCCATGGCGCCCAGCGCGAACACCTGGGCGTAGCCGCGCTCGTAGGCGTCGCGGGCGGTGGACTCCACGCCGATGTCGGTGCTGATGCCGCCGAGGATGATGGTGTGGATCCCGCGGCGACGCAGCTGGAGGTCCAGCTCGGTGCCGTAGAAGGCGCCCCACTGGCGCTTGGCGATGACGATGTCGCCGGGCTCGGGGCCAAGCTCGGGGATGATCTCGGCGAAGTCGGCGGGCGGCGCGGGCGGCGCCGACTGGGCCGGAGCGCCGGGCTGGGCCGGAGCGCCGGGACCCGCGGTGCCGCCGGGACCCGCGGCGTCGGCGGGCGGGTGGAGGGCGTCGCGGCGGTCGGCGGACGGGGTGACGTGCACGAGGACCACCTGCACGCCGGACTCGCGGCAGGCCCGTGCGAGCCGAGTGGCGTTGGCCAGCACCTCGGTCCCCGGGATCGGGACGGTGGGCATCGCCACGATGCCGCGCTGGAGGTCGATCAGGACGAGCGCGGTCCGGGCGGGGTCGATGGGGTCGAGCGGGGCGGTGGTCATCGGGGCTCCTCGCGGATGGCGGTGTCGGCCGGCTTGCCGCGGAGCGCCGCGGCCAGGACCAGCTCAGCCGCGCGTTCGGTGCCGAGGACCCCGGTGTTGAGCATGAGCGTGTACAGGAGCGGGTTGCGCCAGTCCGCGCCGTGGACCTGGCGCAGGTACGCCGCTCGGTTGGCGTCCGCCTCGCGGATGCGGCGCCGGGCGGTCTCGAGGGCGATCACCTCGCGCTCGCGGATGGCCTGGACCCGGATGGCGGGGTCGGCGTAGAGGTAGGCGTGCGTGGCGTTCGGGTGCTCGCGAAGGATCGCGGCGGCGCCGCGCCCGACGATCACGGCGTTGCCCGTCGCCGCGAGCTCCTCGAGCACGGCCCGCGTGAGCTGGACGATGCGCGGCCGAGGGTCCGAGGCGACCTCGGGGTACGGCGGCTCCCAGCCGAACCCGGCGGCGGGCACCTGCGCGAACGAGGCGATGACGCGGTCGAGGAGGCGGGTGGGCTGCTCGTCGGCGCTCTCCACGAGCGACGGGTCCATGTCGGCCCGTCGGGCCACCTCCTCGATGATCCAGCGGTCCACGAAGGTGGCCCCGAGGCGGTCGGCGACGAGGCGTCCGATTGTGGTGCCCCCGGCTCCGTACTCGCGCGCGATGGTGACGATCGGCATGCCGCGGGCTCCTCTGTGGCATATACTCCCGTTTCTCGAATTATATCGACTGGTGGAGTGTTTGGAGCCCGAAGGGTTCCCGGGCACTCGCCGGGTCGGACGCGCCTGGACGGGGGCGATCCTCCTCGCCGAGCCGCTGGCGCGCGAGTCGGAGGCGGCCGCATGACTGCGTCAGGCGCCCCGGGGCGGGGGCTGTCCCGCGTCCCGTACAAGTGGGTGGCGCTGTCCAACACCACCCTCGGCGTCCTGATGGCCACCATCAACGCGTCGAGCCTGGTCATCGCGCTGCCGGCCGTGTTCCGCGGGATCAACCTGGACCCGCTGGACCCCTCGAACTTCACGTACCTGCTGTGGGTCCTCAACGGCTACCTGCTTGCGAGCGCGGTGCTGGTGGTGACACTCGGCCGGGTGGGCGACATGTACGGCCGCGTCCGCATGTACAACCTGGGCTTCGTGGTGTTCACGGCGGGCTCGATCGGCCTGTCGGCGACGTGGAGCACCGGCACCGCCGGCGCGGTCGAGATCATCGTGATGCGGATCGTGCAGGCGGTGGGCGGGGCGCTGCTGATGGCGAACTCGGCGGCGCTGCTGACCGACGCGTTCCCCGCCAACGAGCGGGGCATGGCGCTGGGCATCAACCAGATCGCGGGCCAGGCGGGCACGTTCCTCGGGCTGATCCTAGGCGGCGTGATGGCCGCCATCGACTGGCGCTGGGTGTTCCTGCTCAACGTGCCGGTGGGGGTGGTGGGGACGGTCTGGGCGTACGTGGCGCTGCGCGAGCTGGGCGAGCGGCACCCCGCGCACATCGACTGGCTGGGCAACCTCACGTTCGCGCTCGGGCTGGGCCTGGTGCTGGTCGGGATCACGTACGGCATCGCCCCGTACGGCGACCAGCCCACCGGCTGGGGCAACCCTCAGGTGATCGGGGCGATCGTCGCGGGCGTCGCGCTGCTGGGCGCCTTCGCGGCCATCGAGCGGCGGGTGCCCTCACCGATGTTCCGGCTCGAGCTGTTCCGGATCCGGGCGTTCGCCGCCGGCAACCTCGCGGGCCTGCTCAGCTCGGTGGGGCGCGGCGGGCTGCAGTTCCTGCTGATCATGTGGCTGCAGGGGATCTGGCTGCCGCTCCACGGCTACTCGTTCGAGAGCACGCCGTTCTGGGCGGGCATCGCGATGCTGCCGCTGACGGCGGGCTTCGTGGCCGCCGGGCCGGTGTCGGGCTACCTCTCGGACCGCTTCGGGGCGCGGCCGTTCGCCACGGCCGGGATGCTGCTGGCCGCGCTCTCGTTCCTGCTCCTGATGGCGCTGCCGTCGGACTTCGCCTACCCGGCGTTTGGCGCGGTGATCTTCCTCAACGGCGTGGCCTTCGGGCTGTTCGCCTCGCCCAACACCGCGGCGATCATGAACAGCGTCCCGGCCCGCCACCGCGGGGCGGCGTCGGGGATGCGGGCGACGTTCCAGAACGCGGGCATGCCGCTTTCGATCGGCGTGTTCTTCACGCTGATGATCCTGGGCCTGCAGGCGTCGGTGCCGACCACGATGTACCAGGGGCTGACGGCCAGCCACGTCCCGGCGCGGGCGGCGCAGACGCTGTCGCACCTGCCCGCGGTGGGCTACCTGTTCGCCGCGTTCCTCGGCTACAACCCGCTCCAGTCTCTGCTCGGGCCGACGGTGCTCAACGCGCTGCCGGCCTCGGACGCCGCGCACCTGGTGAGCACCGGGTTCTTCCCGTCGCTGATCGCGGGGCCGTTCCACGACGGCATCGTGGTGGTGCTCAGCTTCTCGATCGCGATGTCGCTGGTCGCGGCGGCGGCGTCGTGGCTGCGCGGCGGGCGCTACGTCCACGACGAGCAGGAGGCGGCTCGCCTGGAGTCGGAGCCGGACGCGGGCTGACCGGCCTGCGCCCGCGTGCACCACGGCGCTCAGATCGGCGGCGCGGTCGCCCGCTACCGGATGGGCGGCTCCGCGCGCTGGGGCTGGCGGGTCGCCATCCCCCGGATCGCCAGGAGGTGGGCGAAGCCGAGGCCGAGGCGGTGGCCCAGGCCATGGCGGCCGGGGATCCCGCCGGCGTGGCGGGCGGGGACGGCCGTCGAGCGCAGGCCGTCGGCCTCGGCGCGCAGGCCGGCGACGCGCCGGTCAACCTCGATGCCGAGGCCGGCGTACAGGTTGCCGGTGAGGAGGCGCGGCTGGTCGTACCGCGCCCAGGTCGTCCGCTTGGTGGCCATTGTGTCGTTCCTCTGTTAGATCTTGGTCTTACATCAGTCCGCGCGGGACTCGGGCTGGGGCTATCCGAATCAGCGGGCGGGCGTCGCGGCGCTCGAGCGGGCGAGGTCGACGCCGAGGAACCGCGCGAGGTCGGGGCCGACGTCGGCTAGGCGGTCACGCCGCAGGCTGTAGTACATGAGGTTGCCGGCCTCGGTCGTGGACACGAGGCTGCTGGCACGCAACAGCGCGAGGTGGTGCGACACGGTGGGCTTGGACAGCCCCACCCGCTCCGCGATCTCGGTCAGGTACAGGTCGCCGTCCGCGAGCAGGCGCAGGATGCGCAGCCGGCTCTCGTCGCCCAGCGCCCGGTACAGGCGGATCAGCGGCGCGGGGACCGCGTCCCGGGCCACGTCGAGCGCCGCGTCGGCGATCGGGTAGCAGAACATGTGCCAGTCGCGCCCGGCGAACACGTAGTTGTAGGGGCGGCAGAAGTAGGCGGGCGCCAGCAGGACGCGGCGGATCTTGGGGTCGGGCGTCCAGTGGACGCCGCCGGTGACCTGCTCGATGAGCTCGCTGAAGGGCAGCCGGCCCAGGTCGGCCCGGCGCGCGTCCGCGTCGCGCTGCTCGAACCGGGCGATCCGGGCCTCGATCGGCTCGAAGCGCTCGCGCCAGGCCCGCACCACGCGGCGGATGGCCCGCAGGTAGCCGTCCGGGTCCCGCAGCAGCGGCTCCGCCATCGCACGCGACTCCTCCGGCCACGCGGCCAGGGCGTCGTCGAGGCGCTCCCGCTCGCCGGCCAGGACCCGCCGCCCGAGATCGAGCGCCTGCTGTGCGTCGTCGTCCGCATCGTGCCCGGCGACCAGCAGGTCCACCGGCTCGAGCCGGCCGACGAGGGCGAGCGCGTCCGCCGAGGTGCGGACCGAGGGGTCCTCCGCGACGCGGTTGACCAGCATCGCGCCGTACCCCTTGCAGCCGTCGTCATGGCAGAACGCGAGCCTGAGATCCCGCTTGAGCGCGTCCGACATCGAGGCCCGCGACGCCTCGAGCCACTCGCGGTCCGCGGGCAGGAGCTCGGCGTCCGGCTCGCCCGCGAGGCTCAAGAAGAAGTCGTAGGCGGGCCGCACGTCCAGGACGATCTCCGGCGCGCTGGCGGGCGTCCCGGTCAGGTCGCGCACGAGCGCACGGGCCTGGCGGGTGGTGGCGGGCGTCTGCGCGGTGGTGCGGGCCATGGGAGGGGTCCTGTATGGTGGTGTATGTTAGACAACAAGCTAACACCAATTAGACGCACAGTCAAAGGTCATCCTGCCGATTCCCCGGGTCCGCGGCTGGCGCCCCGGCGCGGGCCGGGCTGGCGCTGTGCGTCGGGAGAGGGCGGCGTCACGACAGGCGCGCGGTCTGGGGGGCGTGGGGGGCTTGCCCTCGGGCCCGGGCGCACGGAGCGGCTCACAGGCCAGGTCCGCGTTCAGGTCCTCGCAGTGGCTCGGGCGCGGGCGCACGGAGCGGCTCAACCGTCGCCTCGCCCGCCAGGTGATCCGCTCCGTGCGCTCGTTCGACGGCCGACCGGCCCGGGAGCCGCTGGACGGGCGCACGGAGCGGGCGGCCGGGAGGCTCGCCCTCCCGTTGAGCCGCCCGGTGCCTTGGGGCCCCGGGGGTGAGCTGCAGCCGAGGGCGGGACGGACCGCTGAGGCTCGTTGAGCCGCCCGGTGCCTTGGGCCCCGGGGGTGAGCTGCAGCCGAAAGCTCGCCGAGCCGCCCCGGCGGGCCCCGGGACCCTACCGGTGCAGGTTCCCCGCCGCCACGAACGCGAGCCCGTGCTCGGTCAGCGCCCGGGCGGTGTGGTTGGTGGCGTCCACCTTGGCGCGGAAGTCGTCACGGAGCGCGTCCCAGTCGCCGCTCGCGATGATCTCGTCCTTGTCGCGGAAGTAGTCCAGGATGTCCGACGGGTGCGGCAGCGCGGCGTCCAGCGCCGGGTCGCCGCCCTCGTGCTTGGCGGAGATGTTGGCGACGTGCCCGGCGAGGTCCACGAGCTCGGCGCGGCGGTCGTACGGCTGGCGCACGACGCTGCGCTGCGCCTCGGTGATGTGGTGCTCGAAGCGGACCCGGCCCTCGAATCCCAGCGCCCGGCGGATGTCCGCGGCAGCCTCGAGCGTCGGGTTGTCCACCGAGTTGCTCCAGTTGAGCCCCACCAGCGGCGTGGAGCCGTCGTCGCGGGCGAACAGCCGGGCGCCGAGCAGGGTCCACAGGCCCGAGAACGGGTTGTCGGTGCCCATGAACACCGAGATCTTGAACTCGATGTCCACCCCCAGGCGGTACAGGAGGTAGCCGGCGAGGACGGTGCCCGGGTTGACGTTGAGGACCTGTCGGACGCCGTACTCGGTGTAGTAGTGGAGGTACTCGTCCACCCACAGCAGCGGGTGGTCGTTGGGCTGGCCAACGCCGCCGAAGTAGCCGGTGATCGTGTCGGGACCGCCCAGGTGGACGTTCGAGCCGTCGGTGCCCTTGGTGTCGAGCGTCTCGACCACGCTCGCGCCGATGATCTGCATCGCGGCCGCCACGGCGGGCAGGTCGCCGTCCGCCGCCTGCTCGCGCATCTTGCGGACGCGGATCCAGCGGCCCGGCATGAGCGAGCGGCCCGCGATGGCGCGGTGGGCCGCGTCGATCACCCACGGGAAGTACTGGAGCGCGCTGACCTCGAGCGTCACCGCGAGCGACGCGTCGGGGTCCACGGCGTCGGCGCGGTCGCCGAGCACGCCCCGCCGGAAGTCCGCGACGCTCACGAAGGCGCCGCGGTCGCGCTGCTCCGCGAGCCAGGCGAGGTCCTCGAGGTACTCGGGCGCCTGGGCCCGGACGCGCTCGAGCAGGGCCGGCAGCTGGCCGGCCTCGCGCGCCTTGCGGTTGATCTCCTCGGGCGTGCCGTACCTCGCCACCACCGCCCGCAGGTCGTTGAGGAGGCGCGCGTCGGGCGCGTCGAGGTAGGCGTTGAGCTCGTCCAGGCGCGTCGCCGGGATCGCCAGCCCGGCGACGCCGCCACTCGGGTTCGTCGAAGCCGTCATTGCACTCGCCCTCTCCCTGGCCGTCGCCGCCAATCCGTGCTGGGCCTCAGCGCCCGACCAGCGCGACCAGCTCGTCGTACTCCTCGTCCTTGATGCCGAACCAGTTGGCCGGCGCCGGGAAGGTCCGCTCGGTGACCTCGCGCACGTAGCCGGCGAGGCCCTCGCGGATCACGGCGCCCGCGTCGGCGAAGACCTTGGCCATCCGGGGCGTGAACTTGGGGTACAGGCCGAAGGCGTCGTGGTAGATCAGCAGCTGGCCGTGGGCGTGGGGCCCGGAGCCCAGGCCCATGATGATGGCGCCCTGCGCCCGCTCGGTGATCAGCCCGCAGACGCGGTCCGGGACCAGCTCGAGCAGGATCGCGAAGGCGCCCGCCTCCTCCAGCAGCCGCGCGTCGTCCACGATGCGCTTGGCAGCCGCGGCGCTCTTGCCCTGGAGGCGGAAGCCGCCGAGGGCGGTGGCGCTCTGCGGGGTGAGCCCGAGGTGGCCGATGACCGGGATGCCGGCGCGCGCGATGCCGGCGACGCGGTCCGCCATCTCGGCGCCGCCCTCGAGCTTGACCGCGTCGCAGCCCGTCTCGGCCATGAACCGGCCGGCGTTGCGGATGGCGGTCTCCACGCTGGGCTGGTAGCTCATGTACGGCATGTCGCCCACCACCCAGGCGTTGGGGGCGCCGCGCCGCACCGCCGCCGTGTGCCGGATCATGTCGTCCATGGTGACCGGCAGGGTGGAGTCGTAGCCCAGCATGGTCATGCCCAGGCTGTCGCCCACCAGGATCATGTCCACGCCCGCCTCGTCCTGCAGGTGGGCGGTGGGGTAGTCGTAGCAGGTGAGCCAGGTGATCTGGGTCCCCTGCGCCTTCTTCTCCATCAGCGCGGGCAGCGTCATCCGCTTGCGTTCGACCACGGCGTCCTCCGTCGTCCCCGTGTTGGCAGCGCCGTCGATGCCCCGGCGGCCGTCACCCCAGAGAGTAGGGCCCCGGGACCCGGTCGGCGCGACCTCGGCGCGCGGGCCGCGACCGGGGATTGCCCGCGGCCCCGGCTCGACGCCGCGGCGCAAGCGCAATCCGGCCCGGGCCCCGGGGCCGTTCGGCCGTCGGCCCGCCGACGCCGCGCGCGGATACTGGCGGCTCCGGTGCGTCCCGATCCGTCGCCGCCGACCGGCGGCCTGCGAGGGTGGTGTGATGACCGTCGCCCCGATCGACCAGTTCCTGCGCGTGCCGCCCCTGACCGGCTCCGCCGCCAAATCCGAGGCCGAGCGGTGCCTCTACTGCTTCGACGCGCCGTGCGCGCACGCCTGCCCCAGCGAGATCGACGTGCCCGGCTTCATCCGCAAGATCGCCACCGGCAACGTCGCCGGCGCGGCACGGACGATCCTGGCCGCCAACCCGCTCGGTGCCACGTGCGGGGCGGTGTGCCCGGTGGAGCGCCTGTGCGAGGGCGCCTGCGTGCGCAACCGGCTCGACCGGCCCATCGCCATCGGGCGCCTGCAGCAGGGCGCGGTGGAGGCGTACGCCGCGACGGGCGAGCCGTTCTACGCGCCGGCCCCGGACGCGGGCGTGCGGGCCGCCATCGTGGGCGCCGGGCCGGCCGGCCTCTCGTGCGCGGCCGAGCTGCGCAAGGCGGGCGTGGCCGTCACCGTGTACGACGAGTCGCCGCGCGCCGGCGGGCTGGCGGACCACGGCATCGTGCCCTGGCGCATGGCGCGCCAGGACGTGGCCACCGAGGCCGCCGAGATCGAGCGGGCGGGCGTGACGTTCGCGCTGGGCACCCGCGTGGGGCGCGACGTGGGCGCCGCCGAGCTGCTGGCAGCCAACGACGCGCTGGTGGTGGCGGTTGGCCTCGGCCGGGCGCGTCCGCTCTCGGTCGCGGGCGAGGGGCTGCCGGGCGTGGTGGACGCCCTCGACGTGATCCGCGCCGCCGTCGACACAGCGCCCGGCGGGGCACCGGTGGTCGGCCGGCGCGTGGGCGTGGTCGGCGGCGGCTCGACGGCGTTCGACGCGGCGGCCGCGGCGGTCCGGCTGGGCGCGGGGGAGGTCACGCTGTTCTACCGGCGCGGCCCGGGCGACTGCCCCGCCTACCCGCACGCGGTGGACCTGGCCCGCCAGCTGGGCGTCGCCATCCGCTGGCACACCGCCCCCGTGGAGATCCAGGGCGCCGACCGCGTCACGGGCGCCTCGTTCGTGGCCATGCGCCCCGGCGCCCCAGACGCGTCCGGCCGGCCGCGGCCGGAGCCCGTCCCGGACTCGCGGTTCGACGTGGAGCTGGACACGCTCGTCCGAGCCGTGGGCCAGGACCGCCCCGACGCGGCGGAGGGCGTGCTCGCGAGTCTGGGCGTGCCGCTGCGCGACGGCGTGGCCGTGGCGGATCCCGCCACCGGTCGCACCGCCAACTCCAGGGTGTGGGCGATCGGCGACATCGCGTCCGGCGGCAGGGAGGTGGTCAACGCCGTCCAGGCCGGCAAGCTCGCGGCGCGCTCCGTGGTGGGCGCGCTGGGGATGCGCACCCGCGTGGAGGCGGTCCGCCGCGCCGTGGACAGCACGGTGCCGGGCGTTGACCTCTCGGTGGACATCGCCGGCATCAAGAGCCCCAACCCGTTCTGGCTCGCCAGCTGCCCCATCACCAACAACGGCGACATGGTGATGCGCGCCTTCGACGAGGGCTGGGGCGGCGCGGTCTGGAAGACGATCGGCGAGCCCGTCCGCAACGTCACCGCCCGGCTCGGCTCGTTCGAGTACGGCGGCAAGCGGATCGTCGGCATCAACAACATCGAGCTCATCAGCGACCGCCCGACCGACGTGAACATCGCGGAGATCCGCGAGGTCAAGAAGCGCTACCCGAACAACGCGGTGGTGATCAGCCTGATGGTGGAGTCGAAGCGCGAGGCCTGGCACGAGATGCTGGCCAAGTGCAATGACACGGGGGCCGACGGCTACGAGCTCAACTTCGGCTGCCCGCACGGCATGAGCGAGCGGGGGATGGGCGCGGCCGTGGGCCAGGTGCCCGACTACGTCCAGATGATCACCGAGTGGGTGATGGAGAAGGCCGAGATGCCCGTCTTGGTCAAGCTCACGCCCAACGTGACCGACGTCCGCTTCCCGGGCCGCGCGGTGCGCAGGGCCGGTGCCGGCGGCGTCTCGCTGATCAACACCATCAACTCGCTGATCGGCGTGAACCTCGACACGTGGGCGCCCCTGCCCGACGTCCGCGGCAAGGGCAGCCACGGCGGCTATGCCGGGCCGGCCGTGAAGCCCATCGCGCTCCATATGGTGGCCCAGCTGGCCGCGGACCCGGAGGTGGGCATCCCGATCTCCGGGATCGGCGGCGTCGAGAGCTGGCGCGACGCGGTGGACTTCCTGCTCCTCGGTGCCACCACGGTCCAGGTGGGCACCAGCGTCATGCACTACGGCTTCCGCCTCGCCGACGACCTGGTGGACGGGCTCTCCACCTACCTGCGGTCCAAGGGCCTCACCCGCCCGAGCCAGCTCGTGGGCAAGGCGGTCGGGAGCCTGACCGACTTCGGCCGCCTCGACCAGGAGTGGCGGCTGCTCGCGCGCATCGACCAGGACAAGTGCATCGGCTGCAACCTGTGCTTCGCCGCCTGCAACGACGGCGCGCACCAGGCGATCACGATGGAGCGCTCGAACGGGACGACGCGCCTCGAGGTGGACGCCGAGAACTGCGTCGGCTGCCGCCTGTGCGGGTACGTCTGCCCGGCCGAGGGGGCGATCACGTTCGAGGGCCTGGAGGGCGCCGCCGCCATCCACTGACGGGCCCACCGCACCTGACGGGCCTGACCGCGCGGCGCGACGCGCGAGGCCCGCCGCCCGCCGCCCGCGGTTGCCGCGGCGCAAACGGGGAGCCCCGCCGTTCGGCGGGGCTCCTTGCTGTCGGGGTCGGTGCTGCCGGTTCTTCCGGCCGCGCCGGTCCGGCGCGGGTCAGCGGACGCTGTACCGCTCGACCGGGCTCCACACGCTGTTCGCGTTGTACGGGGTGGGGTTGGCGATCGCGCGGACGTACCACTCGCCGCGGGTCGAGAACCTCCAGGTCCAGGAGGCCCGGCCGGTGGCATCGACGTACACGTCACGCTTGGTGACGTACGTCCAGTGGCCCGCGGCCAGCCGGTAGAACCGGAAGGTGACCTTGGCGCTGGGCAGGCCCGCCCGCGTCGGCCGGACCGTCGTGGTGAAGGTCACCGACGTGCCCGCGCTGACGGTCTTGACGTGGCCGAGGTTCGTCGGGCGCAGGAGCGCGATCTGGCGGACCACGACGCGCGTCGTGGCGCTGGTGCCGGCCGCCAGGTCCGAGGTGCCGGCGAACACCGCCCGGTACCACAGGTTGGTCGCCGGCCGGTACGCGAAGGTGTCGCTGCCGCTCGCGTCCGCGGTCCGCGTCGCGATCGGCGTCCAGGTCACGCCGTCGCGGGTGGCCTGGAGCGTGAATACCTTGGCCGCGCCGTTCACGCCGAAGCGGGTGGTGAGGTAGACGGTGGATCCCCAGGTGATGACTCTGGCCGACGGGGTGACGGCGATCTGGGCAGTGGGCGCCGTCACCGTGAACGCTGCCGAGGTCGTGGCCGCCAGCACTCCGGGCGTCACGCAGGCGCCGGTGCCGCAGACGACGCTCAGCGGGGTCGCGAAGAGCGTGTAGCCGACGCCGGCGTTGGAGATGGCGCAGCCCGAGAACACCGCCTTGCCGACGTTCGTGCCGCTGGCCGCTGCCGCGATGGTCAGCCCGGACGCGCAGGTGAGGACGCCGGCCGGGGTGCCCGGGTTGGCGCCGATGGCCAGGGTCACGTACGCGGTCACGCCGGTGGTCACCACGTTGCCGCCGGCGTCGGTGATCGCGACGGTCGGCTGGGTGGTGAAGGCCTGGCCGGCGGCCGCGCCGGCCGGCTGCTGGACGAAGGTGAGCTTGGAGGCGGGGCCCGCGGTCACCGGCAGGCTGGCCGAGGTCGCGCTGAGCGCGCCAGTCGTGGCCCGCAGGGTGTAGGTGCCGACCTTGTCGATCGCGCACCCGGAGCCCAGGAAGCTGGCCACGCCGGCACTCGCCGTCACCGGGTTCGTGGTGCACGTGAGGACGGCGCCGGCGGCCGTCGTCGTGGCGATCGACAGCTGGACCGCCGCGCTCGATGTGTTCACGGCCTTCGCGGTGCCGGCCCGGATCTCGACCACGGGCTGGGTCGTGAACGCGACGCCGCCCTTGGCGCCCGACGGCTGCGTCGTGAACACGAGCGCGTTGGCGACGTCGAACAGGCTGCTGGTGGCGCTCGCGTACGACCCGCCGGCGGCGGTGAGCCTGTAGCCGACGGCGGCGACGTTGACCCGGCAGCCGCTGAACGTCGCGAGACCCTGGCTGACCACGCGCTGGCTGGCGGCCTGGTCGCAGGTAAGCGCGGCGCTGGCGCCGCCGGGGTTCGTGGACAGCGTCAGCGCGACGGCCGTCGTGGAGTCGGTGAACACGCGGTTGCCCACCGCGTCCGCCACGATGACGCCCGGCTGGGCCGCGAAGGCGAGGCCGGGCACGCCGAACGCGGGCTGGGTGCTGAACGCCAGCTGCGTCGCCGCGCCCGGGACCTCCACGAGCGTCCCGTAGCCGGCGGCGCCGAGCACGGTCGCGGTGGTGCCCGTGTTGGTGATGGAGCCGGTCACCTGCTGGAGCCCGCCGAGGGACTTCGACGTGGGCTGGACCTGAAGGCCGCCCCACGTGATCTGGCACGCCGCGGTGGATTGCGCGGTCACGGTCACCGTGGCGTGCTGGGCGTCGGGGTAGGTGAGCGCCGACAGGGTCATCCCGGCACAGCCGGTGCCGCCAGCGCCCGCGGATCCCACGGCCGTGTCGAACGCGAAGGTCGTCGGCAGCGTCAGCACGATCGTGCTGTTGTTGGCGAGCTGACCCGGCGCCTCCTCGTAGACGATGGGGCCGCCGACGTCGGTCCAGGCGTGCGTGGAGGCGTCGGCCGCCGTCGTCGCCGCCATCGACAGGGCCGTGGCGGCCACGACCGCGGGCGTGGTGGCGGCCACGGCGGCGGCCGGCAGGAGCGGCGCCAGCAGCGCCGCCGCGACGACGGGCAGGGCCAGGCGTCCGAGCCTGGCGCCGGGACGGATGGAGCGGTTCATGGCCAAGTCTCCTCGCTCACGACAACTAGTCCCGGCGTGCCCCCACACGTTTGACCCATCCTCGCGTCGCAGCCGTCGCCGGGGCGTCTCCGCGGGGACAACATACGCCCCCGGCGCGAGTGCCAAGCCTGTCGAAGGTCGCGCCGTTTCGGGTCGCGGGTCCCCGTGGCTCCAGACGTCGGGATCGGGCCGAAGGTTTCACCGCTCGCCCGGCGCGGCCGGGCCCCGTGGCGGCTCGCGCTCGGCGGCCCCGCGGCTGGTCGCCTCGCGCGGCACGGGCAGCCAGTAGTCGTGGGCCCGGAGGCTCCCGTGGCCGCGAGCGAGGCGGGCCGTGCCGGCTGCCGCATAGCGACCCATCAGCCAGCGCATGAACCAGCCGTCGAGCCGGGCGCGAGCCGTCTGGCGACGAGCCCGCCGCTCGAAGCCGGCGCGCACGAGGATGGGTCCCAGGACGGTTCGGGCGTGGACCGCCACGGGACGCGCCGCCAGGGGCTGGGTCCCGCACCAGCGCTGCAGCGTGTCGAGGTCGCCCCGGGCGTCGGCGATGGCGATCCAGCCGCGCCCCCGCACCGCCGCGCGGACGCGCTCGTTGCGCAGGTGCAGGTCCACGACGAGGTCGCCGCGGCGGACGGGCGTGCCGTCCCGGAGCCGGAGGTCGGGGCCGTCGTGGCGCCGGAGCTCCGCGCCCAGCAGGCCGTCCACGCGGATCGGGCGGATGCGGCGCCGCCGCCGGTCCGCCCGCTCCGCCAGCACGAGGACCGGGGCGAGGAGCCGAGCGGCGACGGACGGCCGGCGGGTCACGGGCGGGCGGCCCCCGGGACGGCCCCCGGCTCGCGGACGTGCCGCACGAACCAGGCGCCGGCCAGGAACTCGACTGCCGCCAGCACGAACACGGCGCGATAGCCGAGGCCCGGCACCGCCGAGTTGACCAGGTCCGCCACCGGACCCCCCACGACCACCGCCAGCAGCCCGGCGCCCGCCGTCGCGACGTTCGACAGCCCGAGGTAGCGCCCGGCCTCGTCCGGCGGCACCAGGTCCACCATGAGCGCCCAGTCGGCCGAGAGGAACACGCCCATCGCCATGCCGAAGGGGATCGCGATCGCGAACAGCGCGAGGTAGCCCGGCGCCACGGCGAACGCGGCCGCGCCCGCCGCCCCGAGCAGCGCGCTCGCCCGGACGGTCCGCACCCGCCCCCAGCGTGCGGTGGCCGCACCGCCCGGGATCGCGGCCAGCAGCGCCACCAGCGCCACCAGCGCGGCCAGCGGCACGACGCCCTGCGCCGCGGCGTCGCCCAGGCCCATCGAGTCCTCGAGGTAGAAGTAGATGAACGGCTGGAGGGTCCCGGTCGCCATCAGGATCGCCAGGCGCGACACCAGCAGCCAGACGTAGTCGCGTCGCTCGAGGACGTCCGGGCCCCAGACGTCGAGGAGCATCGTGCGCAGGGCCCGGCCCCACGCCGGGCGGTGTCCCAGGTGGCGCAGGGCGCCCGCCATGCTCACGCGCAGGGCCGTGCCGAGGCTGGCGTCCTCGCCCGCGGTCGGCGCCTCCGGGGCCGCGACGATGGTCGTGAGCAGGCCCAGCGCCACCGCGCCTCCCGCGAACGCGATCGCCGCGCCGTCGTGGCCAAGCGCCACCAGCAGGCCCGCGACGGCCACGCCCACGACCTGGCCGGTCAGCTGGGCCGCGCCGAGGAGCCCGGAGGCGAGCCCGCGGCGGTCGGCGGGGACGGTGTCGGGGAGCAGCCCCTGGTACGGGCCCTGCGCCGTGTTGGACGCGAGCTCGCTCAGGGCCATGACCCCGATGATCGCCCACAGGGTCCCGGCGCGAACGAGGAGCGCCAGGAACACCAGCTGGGCGGCCACGCCGACCACCATGAGCGGTCGTCGGCGGCCCCACGGGCTCGACAACCGGTCTGACGCGGCGCCCGCGGTGGGCTGCACCACCATGGCCACCACCGCCTGCACGGCGGCGACAAGGGCCAGGGCGGTGGTCTTGACGGCGGTCCCCACCGCCTGCTCCACGAGCCGCGGCAGGATGACGGTGGTGAGCGCGCCCCACAGGACCGACAGCCCCAGCCAGTACGCGGTCAGCCCGCCGAGCCGCGCGAGCCCGGCCTCGCGCGGCGCCGCGCCCAGCCGCGACGCGTGGTGGCCCGACGTGCCGGCGGCCAGGAACCTCAGCCCGCGCACGGTCACCCATCCCGTCGGCGGGTCCGGTGCCCGCGCCGGGGCCCCGCCATGGCGCCCGGCCTGCTTCGCGGGTCGCGCCGGGCGTTCGCGCCCCGCACCCCACATCATGGCGCTCGCACGGCGCCGCGCAAGGGGCTCACCGCCGCGCCGCGGAGGCACTGCCGCCTTACACGCCGCTTACGGACGACGCGGCCTCGCCCGTGGCTGCGCTTCGCGCGCTCCACGAGGATGGCCCCAGTCGCCGGACCTCCAGGCGCCGGGACCTGACAGCGAGATCGCATTCGGGCGGCGTGCGGGGCGCGGGCGCCCGAGATCCGAAGGGAGCGAACCATGGCCACCACGCGACACCAGACCCCCAGGCGGATCATGGCCGGCACAGCCGGTGCCCTCGCCATCGCGGTGGCGGCCCTCATGCCGGTCGCGGCGACGGCCTCCACCGCGACGCCCGCCGCCACCGGCACGACCTCGTGCCTCGCGCAGACGATCGCGGCCAAGCAGTCGCCGTCGGTGGACACGCTGCGCGCCTCGGGCGACTGCCAGGTCAAGCTGCGGCTCACCACCCTCGGGCGGCTGAGCTCCGAGGTCAGCGGCTCGATCGTGCTGACCTCCAGCCACGTCGCCGCGCTGGACGCGATCATCACCGGGACCGAGAGCAGCCTCCAGGCGCTCCAGGCCAAGATCGACGCGGACACCACTGCGAGCGACCTCCGGACCGACATCCGGGCGATCAGTACCCAGGACCGCGTCTACGTCCTGGTCTCGCGCCAGGTGGCGCTCGTGCGCGCCGACGACCAGGTGGACGCGACCGCGGCGAATCTCACGGCGCGCGCGGGCCAGCTGCAGGCGGCCATCGCCGCCGGGCAGAGCGCGGGCAAGAACGAGTCGGCCGCCGCGGCGAGGCTGGCGGCGATGCAGCGAGCGATCGCAGCGGCCGAGGCGAGGGTGAACGGCCAGGCCGCCCTGGTCCTTGTGCTCACGCCGGCCCAGTGGGACAGCGGGTCCGCCAGGCCGGTCCTCAACGCGGACCGCCGGGCCGTGGCGGCCGCCCGGCGCGACCTCCGGATCGCGGCCGCCCGCGAGGGCGCCACGCTCCGGGCCCTGCGGTAGCCCCCCGGCCGGACGCCGATCTGGCTCTGGCGCGGCGCGCCCGGCGACCCCGAGTCGCCCGGCGCGCCGCGCGTAGACTCGCGGGCGATGAAGACCATCCTCGTGGTGGACGACAACCCGAACATCGTCGAGCTGGTCCGCATGTACCTGGAGGGCGCCGGGTTCGCGACCGTCGCCGCCGCCGACGGCCCGACGGCGGTCGAGCTGCACCGGACTGCCGCGCCTGACCTCGTGGTCCTGGACCTGATGCTGCCGGGCATGGACGGGTTCGAGGTGTGCCGCGCCATCCGACGTGTCGCGGACACGCCGGTCCTGATGCTGACGGCGCGAGCTGACGACGTGGACGCGATCGTGGGCCTGGAGCTGGGCGCCGACGACTACGTGACCAAGCCGTTCAACCCCCGGTCGCTGGTGGCGCGGGTCAAGGCGATCCTGCGCCGCTCGGACGGGACGCTCCGCGCCGGTCGGCCGATCGAGGCGGGCTCGCTGCGGCTGGACCCGCGCCGGCGCGAGGCGACGGTGGCCGGGCGGGCGCTCGAGCTGCGGGCCCGCGAGTTCGACCTGCTGGCCGCCCTGGCCCGCGACGCCGGCGTGGTGCTCAGCCGCGAGGCGCTGCTGGAGGATGTCTGGGGGACTGACTTCCCGGGCGAGACGCGCACCGTGGACGTCCACGTGTCGGAGCTGCGCAAGAAGATCGGGACGGGCGGGCCGTCGATCGAGTCGGTCCGCGGCGTCGGCTACCGGCTGGTGGCCGATGCCTGACCGCGTCGCGGCCCGAATCGCGGCGGCGTTCGTCGCCGTCGGCCTGGTTGCCGCGCTCGCGGTGGGCGGCGGGCTGTTCGTGAGCCTCCGGTCGCTCCATCGCCAGGCCGCCCTCGCCACGCTGGGCGACATCGCGCAGCCCGTGGCCGCCCGCGTCCGGGTCGCGGGGGCCGTTGCGGACCTGCAGCGCGAGCTGGCGGCGACCGCGCCAGTCCTGCGGGCCGAGATCGGCGTGTACGAGCTCTTGGGCGGGAGGGTCGTGCCGATCCGGCCGTCGCCCGCCGCGGTCGACGTCTCCGCCGTCACGATCGACCCTGCGCTGGCGCCCGGCGAGACCAGCACCGGCGAGCTGCCAGCGGGCGGGGGGCGGCACGTCCTGGCGTCCGTCACGCTGGTCAGGGCGCAGGGCGCGGCGGCCGGACCGGTCGCCATCCTGCTGACGCTGCCGGACGCGTCGGGAACGCAGGCTCTCAACGACCTGCTGCGGGTGATGCCCATCGTCCTGCTGCTCACTGCGGCGGTCGCGATCCCCATCGCCTGGGCGCTGGCGCGGTCGATCACGCGGCCGCTGCGGCGCCTCACGGCCGCAACCGCCGCGCTGCCGGGCGCCCCGGTGGCGCCCGTGCCGCCCGAGGGCCCCCGCGAGGTCCGAGAGCTGACCGACCGCTTCAACGCCACGACCGCGGAGCTGGAGCGCGTCCGCGCCGAGGAGCGCGACGTGCTCGCGAGCATCCGCCACGACCTGCGCACCCCGCTGACCGTCGTGGGCGGCTTCGCCGAGGCGCTGCGCGACGGGACGGCCTCCGGCGCGGGCGTGGCCCGGGCCGGTGACGCCATCGCGCAGGAGGCGGCCCGCATGGAGCGGCTCGTGGACAACCTGCGCTCGATCGACGAGGTGCGGGCCGGGCGGGCAGGGCTCCGGCCGGAGGCCATCGACGTCGCGGCTGTCGTGGCCGACGCGGCGGAGCGCTTCCGACCGCAGGCGGTCGCGGCGGGTGTCGATTTGGTTGCCGCCGCCGACCCGGGCCTCACGCTGGTCGCGGACCGGGCTGCCGTGGAGCGACTCCTGGGCAACCTGGTGTCCAACGCCCTCGGCTTCGTGCGCCCCGGCGGCCGCGTGCTGGTCGAGGCTCGCGTCGCGCCCCCGCCGGCGCCCGCCGTCGGCCAGACCGCGCCCGGCGGCGGCTCCGCCGCGATCCCGGCCTGGGTGGCGCTGCGGGTCAGCGACGACGGGCCCGGGTTCCCGCCCGGCGCGACCGATCGGGTCTTCGACCGCTTCTACCGGGCCGACCCGTCGCGCGCGGGCGGCGGCTCCGGACTGGGCCTGGCGATCGTCCGGGCCCTCGCCGAGGCGCACGGCGGCAGCGCTCGGGCCGAGAACCTGGCGCCGACCGGTGCGCGGGTCACCGTGCTCCTGCCGTCCTCGCCGGTCGCGCTCCCACCGGCCTCGCCACCCGCGGCTCCCGAGGACCCCGCCGGCCCGTCACGCTGACGCGGGCGCGTCGTTCGGGGAGCACCCATCGGACTTCGCCATCGGCGTCCGCCAGGCACGCGCCCGGCACACGTTCTGCTGCGCGTGCGTACCATCCGAGCCGCGTCCCAGCGAGAGGAGACAAGACCGTGGCCGCCGCCCCGCCCGCGCCCGTGCCGTCAGCGGCCAGCCGCCGCCTCCGGCCGGCGCCCCCGTCGCCGCGGACGCTCCTGCTGGTCGCCGTGCCGGTGATCCTCGTGCTGGTGCTGCTGGCGCTGGTCGCCGCCGACCCCGCCGTCGGCGTCACCGCCAGCAACGGCCCGTTCACCGACGAGTCGTGGGACGTCATGAACGCCCGGAATCTCGTCCTGCTGGGCAGGTGGGCGACGGACGACTGGACCCTCCACCTGGTCAACCTGCCGTTCAGCGTGGCCACGGCGGCGGCGTTCTGGGTGCTCGGGGTGGGCATCGTCCAGGCGCGCCTGGTCTCGATCGTGGCGACCGGGGTGACGGCGGCGGCCCTCGGCCTCGGCCTGCGGCGCCACCTCGGCGCGGGCCCGGCGGCGCTGGCGTCGGTGGCGTTCTCCGGCGCGACGCTGGTGCTGTTCTACGGGCGCCTCGCCTTCCTGGAGCCGAGCGTGGCGATGTGGCTGACCCTCGGCGCGCTCACCGTCCTGCGTGCCGGGACTGCGCGGGCAGGGCGGTGGGGGATCGTCGCGGGCGTCCTGCTGGCCCTGGCGGTGGGCACCAAGCCGTCGGCGATTGCGGCGGTGGGCGGGATGCTGGCGGCGGTGGCGGTGGTTGGCGCGCGGCGGCCGGCCGTGCGGCGCTGGGTCGGCGGGGCCGTCCTCTCGATCGCGACGCTCGGCCTCGGCTGGGTCGCCGCGATCTGGCTCCCCAACCGGCAGGCGATCGCCGACGTCCTGCGCATCTGGGCTCCCGAGCCGATCCTCGCCCCGATCGGGACGATGCTCCACCGCGTCCTGGCCTTCCCGACCTCGAACGACAAGTTCCTCGCGCAGTCGGCCCCGCTCGTCGCCTGCGGGACGGCGGGCTGGGCACTGGCGGCGATCGGCTGGCGGCGCCTCTCGCCGGAGGTGCGGCTGCTGCTCGCGCTCGCAACGGGCTGGCTCGTCGCCGGGCTGGGGCTGCTGGCGATCGCCCCGTACCGCCCGAACCGCTATGAGCTGCCGATGCTGCCGGCGCTCGCCATCCTTGTCGGGGTGGGGGCCCGGGTGGCGGCCGGCTGGTCCGGCTGGCGGGAGGCGCGGTGGCGGGTCGTGGCGGGCGCGGCCCTGGCGACGGTCCTGGTGGTGCCCGGCGCCGCCTCCCAGGCCGGCTGGGCGGCCAACGCCACCTACCGGCTGCCGGTGATCCAGGCGCAGCTGCTCGCTGCGGTGCCGGCCGGGAGCGTCTCGCAGGGCACGTACGCGCCGGCGTTCCTGATGCGGACCGGTGCCATCACGATCGTGAGCCGACCGGCGGCTGACATCTCCCCGGGCGACCTGTACGCGACGCGGGGCGTGCGCTGGTTCGTGGGCGAGGACGGCGAGGCACCCGTTTGGGCGAGCGCGCACGCGGCGGCCTGGGCGGCACGGCAGGCGGTGCTGTGCTCGCCGTGGGGCACGACGCACGTCTGCGTCTACCGGCTGCCCTGACGCCCGGCAGCGTCGGCGGCAATCGCCCGGCCGGCGCCGCTGGCAACGACCCGGGGCCGCGGCCCGGCGGCCCCGCCCCAGGCTGTGCCGACCGCCTGCCCGTCAGCCCGCTGCCGGCGCCAGGCGCCGGGGCACGGGCACGGGCACTGTTCCGGGCCGGGGGCGCCGATCGCGGTCGCTCGCGCCGAGGGCCGTCACCGGCGCCCAGGACCCGTCCGGCGCAACGGCCACCACGGGGGTCGGGACGCGCGCCGCGAGGTACTCGAGGGTGCGGTCGAGGACCCCGGCGCGACGGGCCCGAGCGGCCACCAGCACGAGGGCGGCGCCGGTCGCCGCGACGGCCTCGGCCACGCCGGCGGGCCCGTCGCGGCTGGGCAGCCAGACTCCGACCGTCAGGCCGGGCGCCGCCACTTCGAGCGCCTCGGCGAGGAGCAGGTCGCGCGACCGCGTCCCCGTGTGCGGCCGGCCCGCCGCCCCGCCCGCCACCGGCGGGAAGTACAGGCGCGGGCGCGCCGGGGCAGGGGCGGCGTCGAAAACGGGCGCCACGCAGTAGAGCACCGTCCCGCCGGTCAGCAGCGCGGCAGACGCGGCGAGTCGGCGGACGGGGGCGTGGCGGGGGTCGCTGCCGTCGTCGGTGACGGCCACGACGGTGGCGCCGGACGGGAGGCGGCGGATGAGGTCTGCGAGGGAGGCGTCGGGTCGGGACATGGTCGGGGCCTCGGTTCGAGGTGAGCGGCGAGCAGCCGATGGACGCAGTCTCGCCACGCGGCCTTTCGTGCTGATGACAATGCCCGCCGCCGGCCGCGCGCTAGGATGGGCGGCCGTGAACCCGCCCCGCTCAGTCTCCACCCAGCCCGCCGAGGCGCCGCCGACTGCCGACGCGCCGGTCAGGTCCGACGCGCCGGTCGCGTCCGTCGCGCCGCTCGCCGCTGCCCCGCGCACCTTTGCCGTCGCGCCCGGGCCGTACACGTTCAACCCGCGCGTCCCGGGCCCGCCCGCCACCCCGCTGGCGGGGCTCGACGCAGCGGTGTCCGACGTCCGCGCCAACGCCGCGGCATGGCTCGGCACCCCGCCGGCCGAGCGCGCCCGCCTGCTCGACGAGGTGCTGCGGGCGGCGCTCGCGGTCGCCGGGGAGTGGACCGAGCTCGCCTGCGAGCACGAGGGGCTGGACCCCCGGGCGCCGGAGTCGTCCGAGGAGTCCATCGTGGGGCCGTACATCTTCATGCGCGGGGCGCGGCTGCTTCGGGACGCGCTGCGGGACCTCGACCGGCGCGGCCGGCCGCGGATCCCCGGCGGCGCCCGCCGCCGGGCCGACGGGCGCGTCGTGGCGCGGGTCATGCCCGCCGGGCTCATCGACCGCCTGACGTACCTGGGCACCACCGCTGACGTGTGGATGGACCGGGGCGTCACGCTCGCGTCGCTGCCCGACGCGATGGCCGCCGCCTACCGGACGCCGCCGCCGCCGCGCGTCTGCCTGGTCCTGGGGGCGGGCAACGCCTCGTCCATCGGCCCGCTCGACGTGATCCACAAGCTGTTCGTGGAGTCGCAGGTGGTGGTGCTCAAGATGCACCCCGTCATGGCGCACCTCGGCTCGGTGCACGAGGCCGCGCTGGCGCCGCTGGTCCGGGCGGGGGTGCTCCGGGTGGTCTACGGCGACGCCGCCGAGGGCGGGCACCTCGCCCGCCATCCGCTCGTGGACACGCTCCACGTCACCGGCTCGGACCGGACGTACGAGGCGATCGTGTTCGGGACGGGCCTCGAGGGGGAGGAGCGCAAGCGCCGCGACGAGCCGATCCTCCACAAGCCGTTCACCGCCGAGCTGGGCAACCTGACGCCGATCATCGTGGTGCCCGGGGCCTGGAGCGAGGCCGACCTCGACTACCACGCCGACAACATCGCGACCATGCTGGTCAACAACGCCGGGTTCAACTGCACGACGAGCCGCGTGATCGTGACGTCGCGGCCCTGGCCGCAGCGGGCGGCGCTGATGGGCCGGATCCGGGCGCGGCTCGCGGGCCACCCGCCGCGCCTCGCGTACTACCCCGGCGCCACGGAGCGGTTCGACGCCTTCCGCGCGCACTACCCGGCGGCGGAGCTGTTCGGCGTGCCCGGCGACGGCGCGCTGCCGTGGATGCTGATCCCGGACCTCTCGCCCCGCGACGTGGGCGATCCCGCCTACCGGTTCGAGGCCTTCTGCCCGGTCACCGCGGAGACCGCGATCGACGCGACCGACACCGCGGACTTCCTCGACCGCGCCACGGCCTTCGTCAACGAGCAGCTGTGGGGCACGCTCAACGCGACGGTCATCGTGCACCCGGCGACCGAGCGAGACCCGGCCGTGCGGCCGGCGCTCGACCGCGCGATCGCGGGGCTGCGCTACGGCACGATCTCGCTCAACCACTGGTCGGCGATCGGCTACGGGCTGGGCATCACGCCCTGGGGGGCGCACCCCGGCCACGCGCGCACCGACATCGGCTCCGGGACGGGCTTCGTCCACAACCCGCTGATGTTCGACCGGGCGGAGAAGACGGTTGTCCGGTCGCCGTTCCGCGCCTGGCCCAGGCCCCTCTGGTTCATGGGCCATCGCACGGCGCACAGGCTGGTCCCGCACCTGATCCGCTACGAGGCGACGGGAAGCCTGCTCGAGCTGCTGCCGGTGGCCTGGCACGCGCTGCGCGGGTAGGCGCCACCGCTCCCCGCGGCTCGGCACCGCCGGCGGCGCCGACGGCCGAGCAGGTGGCGGCCCCAACCACCAAGCAGGCCCGGACGCGGTTCCGACGCGCCCGGGCCCTGACCCGGCTCGCGTGGCTGCGTCCGCCGGGCTGCCATGAGCCTAGCAGCCGCGCGGGGCCTTGCGGGCTGTGGCCCGTCCGGAGACGCTAGACCGCCACCCCGGCGCGGAGCCCCTCGAGCACCGCCTCCTCCATCGTCCGCGGGCTCTGCACGTCGCCGGCCGCGAGGACGGCGTATGAGCCGTCCCGGGCGGCGTCGGCCTCGAGCTCGAGCAGCAGCGCGTCCGCGGGCACGTGGCCCTGCGCCAGCACCAGCGCCACGGCGTCCTCGATGACCACCGCCTCCTCGGTCAGCACGTCCTGGAGGTACACGGCCGACTCGTCCGCGCCGAACAGGCGGGTCGTCGGCAGGATGGTCACGTGGGCGCGCCGCGCCGCCGCGGTCATCTGGTCGCGGACGTACTGCTGGCAGCGCTGCCCGGCCATGTTGCCCGTCACCGCGAGGGTGACCTGGCAGCCGCGCCCGGCGAGCAGCGTCGCCACGCCGAGGCCGAGCCAGTCCGAGCGGAAGTCGGCGACGACCACCCTGCCCTGCGGCACGGCCGAGGCGTCGCGGATGGCGTCCCAGGCCTGGACGATCCGCGGCGAGCCGACGACCTCCATCGGCGGGGTGTACGGCGTCGCCCCCGTCGCCACGACCACCGCCTGCGCCCCGCTCGCCCGCACGTAGGCCGCGTCCGCCCGCACGCCGGTCACGATCGCGACGCCTGCCCGACGGGCCTCGGCCTCGAGGTTCGTGATCGCCCCGCCGATCTCGTGGCGGCCCGGCAGGAGCTGCGCCAGGCGCACCTGGCCGCCCACGCGCCGGTCCGCCTCCACCAGCGTCACGCGATGCCCGCGCTCGGCGGCCACCGCCGCCGCCTTCAGGCCCGCCGGCCCGCCGCCGATCACCAGCACGTCGCGCGGCGTGTCGGCCGGCGCGTGCTTCGCGCGGCCCGGCTCGCCGTGGCGCGGGAACTCGCGCTCGCGGCCGGCCTCGGGGAACTGCACGCACGAGATGGGGTAGTTGGCGTGGAAGTGGCCGATGCAGGCCTGGTTGCAGCCGATGCAGGCGCGGATGTCGTCCAGCCGCCCCTCGGCCGCCTTGGCGGGCAGCTCCGGGTCGCAGATCAGCGCCCGGGTCATGACGCACATGTCGGCCGAGCCCGCGGCGAGGATCAGCTCCGCGTCCTGGGGCTGCGTGATGCGCCCCGCCACCAGCACCGGCACCCGCACCGCGGCCCTCACCCCGGCGGCGCGCGGCGCGGTGTACCCCGCGGCGATGGGCGCCGGCGGGACGATGTGGTCCGAGCCCGCCAGCGTGGCCGAGGTCCCGCGGACGACCGACACGTAGTCGAACGCGTTCTCGCCGTCCAGGGTGCGAAGCGCGGCCAGCGCCTCCTCCTCGGTCAGGCCGTCGGGGCTCTCCTCGCCGACGGAGATCCGGAGGCCGACGACGAAGCCCGGGCGGGTCGTCGCGCGGCAGGCCGCCAGCGCCTCGCGCAGGAAGCGGAGCCGTCGCGCCTCGTCGCCGCCCCAGCCGTCGGCCCGCCGGTTGGTCCGCGGGTTGAGGAACTGGCTCGGCAGGTAGCCGTGCGAGGCCACCACCTCCACGCCGTCGAGCCCGGCGACCTCCAGACGGCGGGCCGACGCGCCGAACCCGTCGAGGATCTCGCGGACCAGCGACTCGGTCATCGCCCGCGGGATGACGTGGAAGCGCTCGGTCGGGACGGCCGACGGCGCCCAGGCCACCGCCAGCGTCCCGTCCTCGGTGTCCATGATCTCGCGGCCGCCGTGGAACAGCTGCCCGAACACCTTCGCCCCGTGGCGGTGGATCGCGGCCGCGAGGGCCGTGTAGCCGGGGGTCGTGGCGTCGGTGTCCGCGGTGAGCTCGTGCGAGGTGTAGCGAGCGGTGGGGTGCAC
Organism: Chloroflexota bacterium; assembly: GCA_021783595.1. Classification (GTDB taxonomy): domain Bacteria; phylum Chloroflexota; class Limnocylindria; order Limnocylindrales; family CSP1-4; genus CAIXZV01. The sequence continues at coordinate 28,638 of JAJXTS010000008.1, forward strand.
GCCGGCCACCTGGATGACGATCAGCCCCGCCCCGCCCCGCGCCCGCGCCTCCTGGTACGCGATGAGCCGGTCGGTGACCAGCCCGCCCACCGCCATCACCGTGTCGTGCCCTGACGAGAGGATCCGGTTGCGCACGGTCACGCCGCCGATCGTGATCGGCGAGAACAGGTTCGGGAAGGCGGTCGCGGCAGCAGGCGTGGGCATGGGCGCAGGATCGCGCGGCGGTGCGCGGCGCGGGGCGCTCGTCGCGCGGCACGGCCCGCCATGCGCTTGGCCCGCGCACGCTTGACCCGCCAGACCCCGTCCGGCGCCACCCGTCCGGCGCCACCCGCCCAGCGAGCGAACCGACCGCGGGCGCGGTCGTCCCGCCCGTCCCCCGGGCGGCCGGAACGCGCCAGCCGCCGCCCGAACCGCCGGGCGGTCGGCATGAACGCCGCGCCGTTCCGCTGGCCCGCCGGGCGAGCGGCAGTCGCCGCCGGCAGTCGCCGCCGGCAGTCGCTGCCGGCCCGCCGCCCGCGCGCGCCCAGGGGAACGCCGTCGCCACCACCGCGCCCGGCGAACGCCCGTCCCGATTGGCCTCCGGCGAAGGGGCCGCTGGTATCGTGGGCACGATGCAGCCGCTGGTCGCGCACTGGATGGGGAGGGTCCCGTACCGCGAGGCGTGGGACCTGCAGAAGGCGCTGGCCGTCGCGCGGGCGCGGGGCGAGATCGGCGACCGCCTGCTGCTCCTGGAGCACCCGCCGGTGCTCACGCTCGGCCGCCAGGCGGATGACGCCCACGTGCTCGCCCCGGCCGGGATGCTCGAGGCGCAAGGCATCGAGGTCATCCGCGTGGAGCGCGGCGGCGAGGTCACCTACCACGGCCCGGGCCAGCTCGTGGCCTACCCCATCGTCAAGCTCGCGGACCGCGGGCTGTTCCTGCGGGAGTACGTGCGCGCCCTGGAGGGCGCGATGGCGGACACGTGCGCCGCGAACGGAGTGGAGGCCGGCCGGCGCGAGGGTCACCCGGGCTGCTGGGTGGACGCGGAGGGGCCGCTAGTCCGCAAGATCGGCGCCCTGGGCGTGCGCGTGGAGCGCGGGGTCGCGTACCACGGCATCGCGCTCAACGTCAGCACGCGGCTCGCCGACTTCGGCCTCATCGACCCGTGCGGGATGCCCGGCCTGCGGTCCACCTCGATCGCGGCCGAGCACGGCCGCCGGCAGGACCCGCCGAGCACCGCCAGCGTCGAGGCCGCGGCCCGCGTCTTCGCGCCCGCGCTCGCTCAGCGCATCGACGCGAACCTCGCCTGGTCGGCCGCGGACCCGCGGACGGCCCTGGCCGAAGCCGAGACCGCCGGGCCGGGCGCCGGGTCGGCCCGATGAGCCAGGGCCTGTTCGAGCTCCGCAAGGACGCCATCACCGGCTGGTGGGTCGCCACGGTCATCGACCGCTCCTTCGCCCGCGAGCGCTTCGCGATGGCGGCCGCGCCCGTCGACGATCGCGGCGACTGCTTCAACTGCCGCCTCCCCCCGGGCGACGGCATCCGCCTCCGCGTCCTCAAGGACTTCGCCTTCTCGGTTGCCGGCACCGAGGAGGAGGCGCGGGCGCGGGACGGCACCATCGCCCAGGTGTCGCTTGCCGACGCCCGGGCCGCCGGCTCGTGGCGGACCGTCGTGGCGGCGCCCGGCGAGCACCGGCCGCTCCACGCGGTGGGCAGCAACGTCATCGAGGAGCTCCTGGCCCGGAGTCGCGACGAGATCGTGGCCGCTCGAACGGGAGGGTCCACCAAGTATCTGCAGATCCTCCAGAACTGGGGCGCGCAGGCCGGCGCCCGCACGAACCACCTGTGCCTGGACCTCTACGACCTGCCGCAGATCCCGCACCGGATCGCCGAGGAGCTCGGCGGCGCCGCGCGGTTCCTCATCCGGGAGGGGGAGTGCCCGTACTGCCGGCTCGTGCGGGACGAGGTGCGCCGCCCGGAGCGCCTGCTCTACGCCGACGAGCACGCCGTGGCGTTCGCGCCCTACGCCAGCCGCTCGCCGTTCGAGGTGTGGGTGGTCCCGCGCCGCCACGACGCGGACTTCGCACGCGCGGACAACCGCGACGTCATCGCCACCGCCGAGGCCCTCCGGCAGGTGCTCGGACGCCTCGCCGCCAGCCTCGACGGGCCGCCCTACAACCTCGTCCTGCACAGCGCGCCGCTGCGCGAGCAGGTGGACGCCACGTACCACTGGCACTGGGAGATCCACCCCCGCCTGCGAGAGATTGCGGGGCTGGAGCTGGGGACCGGGCTGCCCGTCAACTCGGTCTCGCCTGAGGACGCGGTGGAGGAACTGCGGGCCGGTCGCGCGGATGCCGGGCCGCCCGAGCGCCCGCGGCGATGAGCCGGCGGCTGCGGCGGCGTCACACGGTGGGGGGTGACTCCGTCACAGGCCACCGGGCGGGGTCAGATGCGGTCACGCCCTGGCGACTGCGCGCGACGGAGGCGGCATGGTCCTCGAACCGGCACGGGCCGACGGGCGGGTCCTGCTCTGCGGGCGTGCGATGAGCGCCGAGCGGGACCCCGACGAGGCCTACCGCTTCGTCGAGGAGCTGTTCGCCAGGCACCAGAACGAGATCTACGCCTACCTGCTGCGGATGCTGCGGGACGCCGAGCTTGCCGCGGACCTCACGCAGGACGCCTTCGTGAAGGCGTACCGGGCGTATGACGCGCTGCAGAAGCCCGAAAACGCGCGGGCGTGGCTCTACCAGATCGCCCACCGCGTGGCGCTCGACGACCTGCGCCGGCGGCGGATCGTGCGCTTCGTCCCGCTCGTGGGCGAGGCGCGGAGCTCGGTGCCCTCCGCGGAGCACCTGGCGATGGACTCCCGGCTGTCGGGCGACCTGCAGCGTGCGCTCGAGCGGATCCCCGAGCGCCAGCGGCGCGCCCTGCTCCTCGCCGAGCTCCACGACCTGACTGGCCTCGAGCTCGCTTCCGCCCTCGGGGTCTCGCACGTGGCGGCGCGAGCGCTGCTGACCCGGGCCCGGGAGAGCCTCCGGCAGGCCCTGGCGGCCGAGCGGGCCGCCGACACCAAGCGCGAGGCCGACCGCGACGCGGCACGGGGGCACGATCGGTGACTGGCCAGCCGCGGGGTCGCGGCCATGACCGCGCCCGCCAGCTCGCGGTGGCGCGCGCCGACGGGCTGCTCGCCCCGGCCGACGAGGCGTGGCTGGCGGACCACCTCGGTCACTGTGACGCGTGCGCCGTGGTCGCGGCCGAGTACGAGGGGCAGCACGCGCTGTTCGAGGAGCTGCGCGCCTGGCGTCCCGAGCCGCCCCGCGACCTATGGGCGCGGACCTCCGCCGCCCTGGACGCGGAGCGCGGCCGCGGCGGCCGCCGCGATCCCTGGCGACGACCGCGACGCGGGCCGAGCTCGCCCAGGCGCCGCTCATTCGCCCCGGTCGCGGCCGGCGTCCTGACGCTCGCGCTCGTGGGCGTGAGCCTGCTGGGCGTCAGCTCGCTCGTGCCGGGCGAGAGCAGCGCCGGCCCGACCCCGATTGCCGTCGCCGCCGCCGCGGACGTCCAGGTCATCGTGCGCGGGGCTGACGGCAACCTCCAGGTGCTGAGCCGCCCGGTGGACCAGGTGTGCCCCGTCAGCGTCTCGTCCTGCGGGGCGCAGCCCACGTTCTCGGTGACCTCGGCCGTCAGCGGCGACTGGTCGGCGACGGGCCTCGTGGGGGCCATGTCACCGACCGGCGGCCAGATGGTGGTGGTTGCCAAGTCGTCCGGCGCCGACGGCGTGTATGTCATCCCGGTGAAGCGCCCCGCCGCGGCTCCGGGCCAACCGGCCGGCTCGGGCGCGATGTCCTCCGCGTCGCCATCGGGCGCGGTGTCGGCCACGGCATCCCCGGCGCGGCCGAGCGCCCGGCCGCGCACGCCGACCGCGACGTCGGCAGCGCGGCCCCGGAAGTCGGCGTCCGCGCCTGCGACCGAGGCCACCGCGCGGCCCGGCGCGAGTCCCGCGCTGACGCCGTTCGATTCGCCCGTGCCGTCCGGCGTGGCGCCGAGCGCCGTCCCCGCGTCCGCCCTGCCGGGCGCGTCCGATGCCGCCCCCGCCGGCTCGGGCTCAACGCTCGCGTCCGGCGCCGCGACGGGATCGGGGTCGCCGGCCGGCACCCCGGCGACCCTCCAGCCCGCGCCCGAGACGGCGACCCAGATCGCCAGCGGGATCACCGTGGTCGGCTCGCCGGTGTATGCGCCCGGCGGCGGGAGCCTCGCGTTCGCGGCCCGGCCGTCGGACGACGCCACCGGCCCCGACATCTACGTGTGGTCGCCCGGCGACGTGGCGGCGCGGGCGGTCACCTCCGACCATGCCAGCTGGCTCGCCGGCTGGGCGGCAAGCGGGATCCTGGTGAGCCGGGTCGTCGGCGGTGTCCCGTCCACCTACCTTCTGGACCTCGCCACGGGCCTGTCAGCCGAGGTCGGCGGACCCGGCACCTGGCTGCCGGCGGTGTCGCCGGACGGCACGATGGCGGTCTGGTGGTCCGGGACCGTCAGGCTCGCCCCCGACGGCCTGTCCTGGGTTCCCGACCTCGGCCAGCTCGTCGTCGGCGGCTGGTCGGGGGTCCCGACAGGGCCGTACGAGCCGGCCCCCCCGGCCAGTCCGCCCGCCATCGCGCCGTCCGCCGGTCCGCCGGCCAGCGGCCTTCCCGCCACGCCCAGCCCCACGCCTACCCCAACGCCCAGCCCCGCGCCTACCCCAACGCCCAGCCCCGCGCCTACCCCAACGCCCAGCCCCACGCCTACCCCAACGCCCGACCCCGCCAGCCTGACCGCACCGTTCGTCGGCGTCGGGTCACCGGTCTGGGCGAGCCCGTCGGCCGACGCGACCCCGGCCCCCCAGCCGCTCGTGGCCGAACCGCCGGTCGGCTGGCAGGCGCGCTGGTCCGACGACGGCGGCGCCCTCGCCATCTGGACGGCCGCGCAGGACGGGTCGCCCGACGGCCAGCTCAGCCTCTACCGGCTGGACCCCCTCACGCACATGCCGGATCTGGGCAGCCCGATGCTGGGGGCGACGCCCGCCAGCCCAGACTTCTCGCTGCGGGCCGGGCGTCTGGTGTGGACCTCCTCGGCGGACGACGCGGCGGGCGTGGTCGATGTGCTCGCCTGGTCGGGCGCGGTGTACGGGCGCATCGCGATGCCCGCGATGGGGGTCGGGACCGTCCTTCCCTGACGCCAGGCGGGCCGCGCCGACCGGGGGCCGACGCCGTGCGCCGCGGGTCTCGGCTTGCGCTCGCGCCGGAATGCGCTAGATTCCCGTCCTTATGCGACGCAGTGCGGTCGTCGCGGCCTCGGCGCTCATCGCCGCCGCCGCCCTGATCGGATTGCCAGGACCCGCGAGCTCGACGGCCCCCTCGCCGGCCCGGGAACTCCCGGCAGCCGCCTTCATGCAGATGCAGATCCCAACGGGCGCCCCGGCATCCTCGCCGGCGGCGGGGCTTGACGCTGGGCTTCGCGCCGCCGGGTTCCTGGGTGTCGGGACGCAGTTGGTCGAGCGGGGCTCGGCGCCATCGGTGCCCACCTCGCGGCCATCGGTTTCGCTGCCGCCGGTGAGCGTCGGAACTGACTGGAAGCCGGGGCGGTACACGCTGTCGGGGATCGCCACGTTCTACGACGCCGGCACCACCGCGATGCGCCTGCCGTACGGCACGATGGTTCGCATCTGCGGTCCCGGCGGCTGCATCCTGCGCACCGTGACCGACTTCGGGCCGCAGGGCGCCGGTCGCATCGTGGACCTCTACCGCCCGGACTTCTTCTCCGTCTGCGGGTGCGCCCCGTGGGCAGGCACCGCGCGGGTGACGGTCACGGTGTACTGAGCCCGGCGTCACGGCGCTCCCCGGGGACGCGAGCCGCCCCGCAGCCTCCGGGCGCGGTAGACTGTCCCGGATTTCCGCGCCGGTCCCGTGAGGCCGGGTGGCCCCGTGAGGCCGGGAAGGAGGAGCGAGCCGCGTGCGACGCTACGGGGTGACCCGATGACGGGCCGCCGGATCATGACGGCGGAGGACATCCGCCGGGCGACCATCCGAATCTCCCACGAGATCGTCGAGAAGCACGCCGGCACAGACGGGCTGGCGCTGGTCGGCATCCAGCGGCGTGGCGTTCCCCTCGCGACGCGAATCGCGGCCGCAATCCGCGAGAACGAGGGAGCGGACGTGCCCGTGGGCGCGCTCGACATCACCTTCTACCGGGACGACCTCTCGCTCGTCGCGCAGCAGCCCATCGTCAAGGGCACCGACATCGCCTTCGACCTCAACGGCAGGACGATCGTGCTCGTGGACGACGTGCTCTACACCGGCCGCACCATCCGCGCCGCGATGGACGCCCTGATCGACTACGGGCGCCCGCAGGCGATCCGCCTGGCCGTCCTGGTGGACCGCGGCCACCGCGAGCTGCCCATCCGCGCGGACCACGTCGGCAAGAACGTGCCCACGTCGCGCGAGGAGCTGGTCAGGGTGACCCTCGAGGAGGTGGACGGCGAGGACGCGGTGGAGATCGAGCGCCGCCCCGGCGCCGACGCCGGCGGGTCGGCCGCATGAGCACCGGGGACCGTCCGGAGGCGGCGATCCCGGCCCCTGCCGCGGCGCCCGTCCGCTGGCCGCACCGCCATCTGCTCGATGTGGACGCGCTCACTAGGCCCGAGATCGACCTGGTGATGCGCACGGCGGACGAGATGCACGACGTCCTGGCCCGGCCGATCCCCAAGGTGCCGGCCCTGCGCGGCCTGGGCGTGACCATCCTGTTCTACGAGGCGTCCACCCGGACGCGCGTGAGCTTCGAGGTGGCGGCCAAGAACCTCTCGGCCGACGTCGTCAACATCGCCGCCGCGTCGTCGTCGGTGTCCAAGGGCGAGTCGCTGGTGGACACGGTGCGCACCGTCGAGGCGCTCGGCGCGGACATGATCGTGATGCGCCACAGCGTGTCCGGGGCGCCGTACCTGGCCGCGGAGGTGTTCGGCGGCAGCGTGCTCAACGGCGGGGACGGCTGGCACGCCCACCCCAGCCAGGCCCTGCTGGACCTGTACACGCTGCGCTCGCGGCTGCCCGGCGGCTCGCTCGAGGGGCGCAAGGTGGTGATCCTCGGCGACGTGCTCCACTCGCGGGTGGCGCGCTCGAACGTGTGGACGCTCACCGCGATGGGCGCGGACCTGTGGCTGTGCGGCCCCACGACGCTGCTGCGCGGCTTCGACGCCTGGGCGGCGCGCGGCGCGGCCGGCCGGCGGTTCACGGTCACCTCGGACGTGGCCGCGGCGCTGCGCGACGCGGACGTGGTGATGGCGCTGCGGATCCAGAAGGAGCGCATGGCATCGGGGCTGCTGCCCTCGCTGCGCGAGTACGCGGCGCGGTACGGCCTCACGCAGGAGCGCCTGCGGGCCGCCAGGCCCGGGGCGCTGGTGATGCACCCGGGACCCCTCAACGAGGGCGTGGAGATCGCGGCCGACGTGGCCGTGGACCCGCGCTCGGTGATCACGGACCAGGTCGCGAACGGCGTGGCGGTCCGGATGGCGCTGCTGTACCTGATGGCCGGCGCGCGACGGACGGAGGCTGGCGGGTGAGCGCGAACGGCGGGCACGACGCGACGATCTGCGGCTGGGCGGTGGACCCGGCGGCCGGGCGGGAGGGCGCCGTGGAGGCCGTGGTGCGGGGGGGCGTGCTGGAGCGGCTGACCTGGCTCTCGGGTTCCGCGGCCGACGGGCTCGGCCCGACGGACCGGCTGATCCTGCCGGGTCTCGTGGACATGCACGCCCACTTCCGGGAGCCCGGCAACGAGGACGCCGAGACGGTGGCCACGGGCCTCGCCGCGGCGGCGCACGGCGGGTTCACGGCCGTCGCGCTGATGCCCAACACCACCCCCGCGCTGGACGACCCGTCGGTCCTGGCGCGGGTTCGGGCGGCGGCGGCCGCAACCGGATCGCCGGTGCGCGTGCTGGCGCACGGCGCGGTGTCGGCCGGGCGCAAGGGCGAGACGCTGTCCGCGATGGGCGAGCTGGCCGATGCCGGCGTGGTGGGGTTCTCGGACGA
>JAJXTS010000097.1 GCA_021783595.1 Chloroflexota bacterium
CCGGGCTGAACGAGAACCGCCCCCCGTAGTTCGGGTACACGGTCATGTCGGCGCCGGCAAGGCGATACAGCGTGCCGAACAGCACGCCGTGCTCGATCCCGTGCGCCTCCGAGAGCACGTAGGCGCCCAGGAAGGCCGGGTGGCCCATGATCGGCAGGCCGATGGCGTCGTCGTCGGCGAGCGCGCGCATCGCGTCGAGGCCGGTGAGGCCGGGCAGCACCAGCAGCCCGCCGGCCCCGGCATCCCGGGCGATCCTCGCCCGCTCGGCGAACTCGGGCGCGGGGCCGTTGAGCGACGGCATGTACAGGGTCCGGGTGCCCAGGCGCCGGTTCGCCTCGCGCACGGAGGCGGCGCACGCCCGCACGCGCTCCTCCCAGGGGGCGAAGGGCTGGTTCGCGAGGCCGTGGTCGTCCTTGACGATGTCGATCCCGCCCTCGGCCATGGTCGCGGCGATCGCCGCCATGTCGTCCGCGGACAGCCCCATCGGCTTGAGGGCGCTGGCGAGGATCGGCCGGCCCTCGGCGGCGAGGAGCCGGCGCAGGCCGGCGATCCCGAACCGCGGGCCGCGGAACTGCCGGAGCACCTCGGGCGGCAGGTCTAGACCAACCAGGCGCACGCCCGGGTAGAGCGAGCAGTTGCCCAGCAGGACGTTGAGGAACTGCGGCAGCTCGCCGGCGAAGGTCTCCGCGGCGTAGCTGATCCGGACGACCGAGAGCTCCGGGCCCACCGCGTCCACCGCCTCAACGCGCCCGACCACGTGGCGGCGGATGTCGTCGTCGGCCACCAGGTCAACCGGGAACTCGATCGTCTGCTCCATCGCGATCCCCTCGGCCCGACCGCGTGCGTCGTCGCGCGGACCGGCGATGGCGTAGCGGGCGGCGAAGCGGTGGCCGCTGACCGCGAGCGACTTGGCGGGGATCACAGCGAATCGGCGTTCCTGGAGGCCGCGCCCACCGGGACGACCTCGGTGTGGGCGAGCTCCTCGGCGTCGATGCCCAGCGGCTCGCCCACCACACGCTCCACCGCCTGCACGATGGCGAGCGCGTCGAGGCCGTACTCGCGCATCAGGTGGGCCCGCGAGGCGCCGTGCGCATAGGTGTCGCGGAGGCCCACCCTGACGAGGCGCCGGCCGAGCCCCGCATCGGCGATCCGCTCCGCGACCGCCGACCCGAGCCCGCCGGTGACGACGTGGTTCTCGGCGGTCACGATCCCCCGCGAGGCGCCGGCAATCGAGGCCAGCACCTCGGGGTCGTCGAACGGCTTGTGGGTGGACACGTGGAGGTGGCGGACGCCGACACCCCGCGCCTGCAGCGCCCGGGCGGCCCGGAGGCCCTCCTCCGTCTCCACGCCCGCGGTGATCAGCGCGACGTCCTCGCCGGTCGAGAGGACGCGCGCCGTGTCGAGCCGCATCGGCTCGCTCCTGGGGAACAGCCTGGGCATGACGCCGCGCAGCATCCGCACGTAGACCGGGCCGTCCACGGCCTGGGCCACGTCGAGCACGCTCTCGACCTCGGTGGCGTCGCCCGTCTCGAGGACGGTCATGTTGGGCGTCGCCCGCAGGATCGCCACGTCCTCGATGGCCTGGTGGGTCACGCCGCCGGGGGTCAGGATGCCGGGCAGGAAGCCGATCATCCGGACCCGCAGGTTGGGGTACGCCACCGACATCGCGAGCTGGTCGTAGGCGCGCCGGTAGATGAACACCGCGAACGTGTGGATGTACGGCGTGTACCCCTCGCGGGCGAGCCCGGCCGCGAAGCCCAGCATGTTCTGCTCGGCCATGCCCGCCGAGAAGTAGCGGTCGGGGTACGTGTCCCGCCACTTGCCCACCTCGGAGCTGTTGGTGAGGTCGGCCGTGACGACCACGACCTCGGGCTTGTCCTTGGCCCACGCGATGAAGTTCTCCACGTGGGGCCGGACCACCGTCTCGAGCGTCATGCCGTCACCGCCTCTCGCGCCATCGCGTCGTACGCGGCCTGGTAGCGCGCCTTCTCCTCCGGTGACCTGAAGCGCAGGGTGTGGAGCAGGGGCGCCTTCTCCGCCAGCAGCGGCACGCCGCGGGTCGGGTCCGTGAGCGCGAGCACCATATGGGGCCGCCCGGTCTCGCGCGCCGCGGCCGCGTCGAGCGCGTCGAGGTCGTGGCCGTCCACCTCGTCGCAGGACCAGCCGAAGGCGCGGACGCGGTCTCCCAGGTGCTCGAGGTTGCCGACCGAGGTGACCAGGCCGTCGCACTGCTGGCCGTTCACGTCCACGACGACCCGCAGGTTGTCGATGGCGTGGAACGCGGCGTTGGCGAGCGCCTCCCAGGTCTGCCCCTCCTCGAACTCCCCGTCCGACATCATGACCCAGACCCGGCCGGTGTCCCCTCGCCGGCGGCGCGCCACCGCGATGCCCGCCGCCTGGGAGAGCGCCTGGGCGAGCGACCCGGTGGTGGTCTCGATGCCGGGCGAGTGCTCGGCGCCGATCATCTCCACGGTGCTGCCGTCGCGGTTGAAGTCCTCCAGCCCGGCCGGGTCGAGCCGGCCGACCTCGATCAGGGCGGCGTACAACGCTAGGGCGTACTGCGCGGGCGAGAAGATGAACCGGTCGAGGTCCGGCCCGGGCGTCCCGTGGTAGACGGCGCCGGTGCGGTAGCCAGGGTTCCCGGGACCGGGAACGCCGGTGAACGGCGGCGGGACGATGGGCGCGTCCAGCGGTGCCAGCCGGAGCGTGTGCGTGTACAGCAGGGCGAGCATCTCGGCGGCCGAGCAGGCCTGCGACAGGTAGCCCTCGCCGTGGCGGAGGACGTGCTCGAACACGCGCCGGCGGATCCCCGCGGCAACCTCGCGGGTCCGGTCGTGCCAGGCTGCTGAGGGGTCGGGCATGGAGGGCGGCACCTCGACTCGGCGGCCCTGTCGTCACCGAGTCCTGTTGGTGCACATTTGTGCACCGCTGATCTTCTGTCCATTATTGCAGACCCGCGACCCCTCCCGCCAGCCCAGGCGCCCACCGGGAATCGGGGGACTTGCTTGCGTATTTGCGCAAGTGCTAAATTCTGCCTGTACTCGCCCGCCAGACGGGCCTCCACAACGAGGAACCCCACCATGGAAATGGTCATCGACTTCCCGGGCGGCGCGCGCGTCGACGCCCACGTCGGCCCGTACACGATCCCCACGGACCAGCCCCCGTCCGGCGGCGGCTCGGGCTCCGCGCCCACGCCCTTCCTGACCTTCCTGTCCACCATCGGGACCTGCGCGGGCATCTACGTCCTGGGCTTCTGCCGCCAGCGCGGCATCCCCACCGACGGCATCCGCCTCATCCAGCGCATGGGCGCCAACCCGATGACCGGCATGGTCACCGACGTCGAGGTGAGCATCGAGCTGCCCGAGAACTTCCCGGCCAAGTACGCCGACGCCGTCGTGCGCGCCGCCGAGCAGTGCGCGGTGAAGAAGCACTTCGAGCAGCCGCCCGTGATCCGCGTCGAGAGCCACATCGCGACCTCGGCCGGCGCCTGACCCGACCGTCTCGCGGCGCCGGTCGCGGAGCCGTCGTCCCGCCCCGGACGACGCTCTGCCCGCCGGCGCCGCATCATGTCCAGCGCAGGAGGCGACCCGCCCAGCGCAGGAGGCGACCCAGCCGTGTCCGACCAGACCGCCCGCGACGAGCTCGTGGAGGCCATCGCGGCCCACCGCGCGGAGAAGGACGAGTACTTCCGGCTCGCGCCGGACAGTCCGATCGAGCCGGACGACCGCGAGGCATTCCCCGGCCTGGCCTACTTCCCCGTTGACCCGGCCTACCGATTCGAGGGCCTGGAGCTGGGCCCGTACGAGGGCACCGAGCCCGAGATCTTCGGCATGCCCACCTCCACCGACGACGTCCGCCGTGCGGTCCGGGCGGGAACCTTCGGGTTCGCGCTCCGCGGGCAGCCGCTCCGCCTCGTCGCCTACGACCTCGGCGGCGGCGAGCTCTTCGTGCCCTTCCTCGACGCGACGAGCGGCACGGACACGTACGGCGCCGGCCGCTACCTCGACCTCGAGTCCGAGGACGACGGGACCTACACGCTCGACTTCAACCTCGCCTACTTCCCGCTGTGCGCCTACTCGCCGTGGTACTCGTGCCCGCTCACGCCGGCGGAGAACCGCATCCCGGTGCGGATCGAGGCCGGCGAGCGGCTGACCGCGGCCAGCGCGGACTGACGCCCGGACCGCCGCCGGGCCGGTCGGCACAGCCCCGGCGAGGGACCCGGAACCTCACCCCGCGCGCACGGCCAGGGCCGTCGCGGAGCGGCTGTCGCACGGTCCGGAAGGACCTCGCGCGATAGGCTATGCGTACCGCACACTCGCCGGATCAACGGCCCCGGTCGGGATTGCTCGATGGCCTGCGGGGCCGCCTGGAGGACACGATGCGCAACGCGAAGCTCGACGCGTGGGTCGAGGAGGCTGCCGCCCTGTGCAAGCCGGATCGCATCCACTGGTGCGACGGCTCGACGGCGGAGCACGACGAGATGATCCGCCTCATGGTCCACGCCGGGACGGCCGTGCCGCTCGACGACGCCAAGCGCCCGGGCAGCGTGCTCGTCCGCTCCCACCCGGCGGACGTCGCCCGCGTCGAGGACCGCACGTTCATCTGCTCGGCCCGCAAGGAGGACGCGGGCCCGACCAACAACTGGGCCGAGCCGGCCGAGATGAAGGCCACCCTCCGGGGCCTGTTCGACGGTGCCATGGCCGGCCGCACGATGTACGTGATCCCCTACTCCATGGGGCCGGTCGGCTCGCCCATCGCCAACATCGGCGTGGAGATCACGGACTCGCCGTACGTCGTGGCGAACATGCACCTCATGACCCGCGTCGGCACGCGCGTGCTTGAGGTCCTCGGGCCGGACGGCGAGTTCGTGCGCGGGCTGCACTCGGTGGGCATGCCGCTGGGCCCCAACGAGCCGGACGTGCCCTGGCCGCACAACATCGAGCACAAGTACATCACCCACTTCCCCGAGACCCGCGAGATCATGTCCTTCGGCAGCGGGTACGGCGGCAACGCCCTGCTGGGCAAGAAGTGCCACGCGCTGCGCATCGCGTCGGTCCAGGCCCGGGACGAGGGGTGGCTGGCCGAGCACATGCTGATCCTCAAGCTGACCAACCCCGAGGGGAAGCGCTACTACATCACCGGCGCCTTCCCGTCGGCGTGCGGCAAGACCAACCTCGCCATGCTCGAGCCCACGCTGCCCGGCTGGAGGGTCGAGACCGTCGGCGAGGACATCGCGTGGATGAAGCTCGGGGCCGACGGGCGGCTGCGGGCCATCAACCCCGAGGCGGGCTTCTTCGGCGTCGCGCCGGGCACCAGCATGGGCTCCAACCCCAACGCGATGCGGACCCTCAACGCCGACGCCATCTACACCAACTGCGCCATCACCCCCGAGGGCGACGTGTGGTGGGAGGGGATGACCGGCGAGGCGCCCGAGGGCATGACCGACTGGCTCCGCCGCCCGCACAACGGGAGCGCCCGCAAGGCCGCCCACCCCAACGCCCGCTTCACCGTCGCCGCCAGGCAGTGCCCCGTCATCGCGGACGAGTGGGAGGACCCGGAGGGCGTCCCGATCGACGCCATCCTGTTCGGCGGCCGCCGGAGCAGCACGATCCCGCTCGTGACCGAGGCGTTCGACTGGGCCCACGGCACGTTCCTGGGCGCCACGGCCGGCTCGGAGACCACGGCCGCGGCCGTCGGCGCGGTGGGCCAGCTGCGGCGCGACCCGATGGCGATGCTCCCGTTCTGCGGCTACAACATGGGCGACTACTGGGCCCACTGGCTCAGCTTCGAGGGCCGCACCGACGCCGCCAAGCTGCCCAAGGTGTTCTTCGTCAACTGGTTCCGCAAGGGCGCGGACGGCAAGTTCCTGTGGCCGGGCTTCGGCGACAACAGCCGCGTGCTCAAGTGGGTCACCGAGCGGATCGAGGGCACGGCCGCGGCGGTGGACTCGCCGATCGGCCGGCTGCCGGCGCCCGATGCGCTGGACCTCTCGGGCCTGGCGCTCCCGGGCAGCGCGATGGGCGAGCTCCTCGCGGTGGACGTGGACGGCTGGCTCGACGAGGTTGGCCTGATCCGCGACCACTTCGCGCGCTTCGGGGACAAGCTGCCGGCCGCCATGGCGGACGCGGTGGACCAGCTCGAGGCGCGGCTCCGGGCGGCGAAGGCCGGGGCGGCCTAGCCGCCAGCGACCGCCGGGCCCCCGTCAGGGGGGCGATCGCCGCCCCCCGTTGCTCGTCCGCCGCTAGTAGGTGATCGTCCGCGCCGCGCCCGCGGCGAGCGACGGGCGGTCTAGCCGGTACGGGTTGGTGGCGTCGTCCGGGATCGAGCCGCCGACGATCCCGGCCAGGTGCATCGCCGCGCCCGGGCCGCCCTCGATCCCCCAGCCGTTGTCGCCGGTGTGGAGGTAGAGCCCCTCGAGCGGCGTGCCGCCCAGCAGCGGCAGGCCGTCGGCCGTGCAGGTGTACTGCCCGGCGCCGAGGTTGACCTCGTCGGCGGTCAGCCGGCCCGCGATGGCGGCCCAGAAGGGCACCGCGCGCGACGCCGCGTCCATCACCACCGCCGGGAATGTCCAGTCCGTGGGGACCGGGTCCGCGGGCTCGGTGCCCGGCTCGTCCTGCCCCATGCCCAGGAACGCGCCGCCTCCCTCGGGCCGCCAGTACGCGCCCGTGTCGGTGTCGAGCGTCATCGGCCCGTCGGCGGGGATCTCGGGCTGCGGCGTCACCATCGCCCGGTGGTGGCGGACCGTCTCCACCGGCAGGTCCAGGCCGGCCGTCGCGGCGAGCCGGCGCGAGAACGGCCCGCCGGCGAGGACGACCGTCCGCGTCGCGATCTCGCCGTCGTCCGTGCGGACACCGGTGACCCTGCCGCCGTCGGTCAGGATCGCGGTCACCGAGGTGCCCAAGCGGACCTCGCTGTCGGCGGCGCGCGCCAGCCCCTGCGCCACCTCGTGCGGCGAGACCCAGCCGTCGCGCGCCCGGTACGCCGCCGCCGTCATGCGCTCGGCAACCCAGGGAAACCGGCGGCGGACCTCGTCACCCGCCAGCGACTCCGAGTCGTCCACCCCGAAGCCGCGCGTCGCCTCGACGAAGCGGCGCATCGTCTCGGGCCCGTCGTCGCTCGCCGTGAGGAACAGCCAGCCCTGCTGGCGCAGGCCGATCTCCCAGCCGGGCAGCCCCGTCTCGTCGGCGAAACGCTCGTAGAAGGCGATGCTGGGCAGGACCAGGCGCGCGTGGGCCGGCTCGTCCCACTGGGCGCGGAAGCAGGCCACGGCTTGCGCGGTGGTGAGTCCGGCCAGCTGCGAGCCCCGCTCCAGCACCAGCGACTGGCGGCCAAGCCGCCCGAGGAAGAACGCGTCGAGGGCGCCGGCGATGCCGCCGCCGATCACGACCGCGTCCGCGGTGCGCGGGAGCGGCTCCGCGCCGCGCCTGAGGATCCTGCCCATGCCGTCTAGCACCTTCGTCCCGGAGCGCGAGGGGATGCGCCTGCACCCTCGCTCGGTGCCGATTGTGCCCGACGCGGCCGGAGCGCCGCGCTCGAGATGTTCCGGCGGGCCGGGCTCGGCGCGTCGGTGGCCGGCGGGCTGGGCCGGCGCGCCGACGGCGAGGCGGCAGGGGGCGGGGATCGGGGCCCCGGCCGGCAGGGCGCCGAGCACCAGGGCCTCCATGCTGCCGAGGAAGGCGGTCAGGGCATCGGGCGCCCGCTTGCCGAGCGCCAGCTCTGGGCTGCCGGAGAGACGGCAGAGCCCCGACGTTTGCCGTCGGGGCCCTGAACCGCGGGGAGCGGGCGCCGGGGTTGGTGGTCCCCGACGCCCCTCAGGACTACGCCGATTGCGGGCGAGTCCCGAGTGTGACCGTGACGCTGCTCGTCTGCCCGTTGTGGAGGACGGTCAGCGTCACCTGCTGGCCGGGCGTGAGCTCGCCGAGCAGGAGGTCCAGGGTGTGCGTCGCGTCGAGGCCCGTGCCGTTCACGGCGGTGACGATGTCGCCCGCGGCGAGTCCGGCCTGCTGGGCGGGGCTGCCGGCCACGATGGCCGCGCTGCTCGCCGACCCGGAACCGGCCGAGCCGGAACCGGCCGAGCCGCCGCCGCTCCCGAACGGGCTGGTGCCGCTGCCTGACGAGCCGGTGCCGCCGCCGGCCTGCGCCTGCAGCTGCTGCAGCTGGGCAGTGGTGGGGATGAGCGCGCCGTTCGCGACGGGCAGGCCGATCGCCTGCTGCATCGTGGGGTCGATGGTCTCGAAGCGCACGCCGAGCCAGGCGCGGGCGAGGGGCTTGCCGGCCGAGGCCTCGGCGAGGAGCGGCTTGGCGATGTCGATCGGGATGGCGAAGCCGATGTTCTGGGCGTTGGACGAGACCGCGGTGTTGACGCCGATCACGTTGCCGCCGGCGTCGAGCAGGGGGCCGCCGCTGTTGCCCGGGTTGATCGGGGTGTCGGTCTGGATGAGGTTGTCGAGGTTCTCGCCCTCGGCGGTGATCTGGCGGCCCAGGGCCGAGACGATCCCGCTCGTGACCGAGCCGGTGAGGTCGCCCAGCGGGCTGCCGATGGCGATGGACTGCTGCCCCACCTGGATGCCGGCCGACGAGCCGATCGGGGCCGTGGGCAGGCCGGAGGCCCCCTGGATCTTGACGATCGCGAGGTCGGTCAGCGTGTCCACGCCGTAGACGGACGCGTTGAGCGTGCGGCCGTCCTTGAGCGTGACGGTCAGCTTGGTCGGGTTGCCAGCCACCACGTGGTGGTTGGTCAGCACCAGGCCGTTGGAGTCGAAGATGATGCCGGAGCCCACGGCGGTTCCGGTGGTGACCTGGCCGGTGGTCGGGTCGGTCATGGTGACGCCCTCGGCCGTGATGGTCACGACGGCGGGGCTGACGGCGCTGACGATCGCCGGGATCGAACCCTGGCCGTTGGCCGGCACGGGGTTCGCGGGGGTCAGGCTCGGGGCCGCGGTGCCGGTGACGCCCGGCGTCGTGGCGGTGCCGGTCCCGTTCGACGGCTGGGCGACGGCAAGCTGGTTGACGGAGGCGGTGGCGCTCGGGTGCGCCGCCTCGACCGCGACATAGGTGGTCCCGGCGGTGAGCACCGCTGTGGCGACGATGGCCACCGCGAGCGCCACCGGGGTCACGCCGCGCCGGGCCCGTGGCGGCTGGGCTGCGTACGGGGCGGGCGGCGCGACGGGCGCCGGCGCGTACGGGCCAGCGGGGGCGCTGCCGGGGACCGTCCAGGCAGAACCCGCGGGCGGGGGCGGCGCGGCGGGCTCGGGGCGGACCCACGGCGCCGTGGGCGATGCCGACGGCGGCGTGGGCGGGATCGCGGTGATCCAGCCGGCGCCTGGCGCCGGAGATCG
>JAJXTS010000098.1 GCA_021783595.1 Chloroflexota bacterium
AGCTTCTCGAGCGCGTTGTGGACGTGGTTCTTGACCGTCCCCTCGGTGATCGTGAGCTCGTTCGCGATCTCCTTGTTGGACAGGCCGTTGGCGACTAGCTGCAGGATCTCCGACTCGCGCCGCGTGAGCGCGACGTCGTCGGGCCCGGCGGTGGGGGCGGCCATGCCGCGGCCCGGGAGGCCGCCCGTGCGCAGCGCCTCGAGGAGCTTCGACGCCACCGCCGGCGCGATGGGCGCCTCGCCGCGCATGACGCCGCGGAGGTTGTCGAACAGGTCCTCGGGCCGGATGTTCTTGAGCAGGTAGCCGTTGGCGCCCGCCTTGATCGACTCGAACAGGTCGTCGTCCTCCTCGGACACCGTGAGCATCACGATCGGGATGGCAAGCCCGGCGCCGCGGATGGCGGTGACGCCGTCCACGCCCGACGAGCCCGGCATGTTCACGTCCATCACGACCAGGTCCGGGCGGAGCGAGCGGGCCTTCTCCAGCGCGTCTCGGCCGCTCTCGCCCTCCCCCACGACCGTCATGTCGAGCTGGGTGCCGATCAGCGTCGCCAGCGCCCGCCGGAACAGCGGCTGGTCATCGACCAGCAGGACTCTGAGCTTCGGCGGTAGATGTGCCACGCGTGTCCTCTGCGGCGAGTTCCACCACGATGGTTGTGCCCTCGTTCGGCGCGGTCTGCACCGTGATGCTGCCGCCGACCTGCTCGACCCGCTCGCGCATCGAGGCGAGGCCGAAGCCGCCCTCCAGGGACCGCACGACGGTGGCCGGGTCGAAGCCTACCCCATCGTCCCGGACCGTGATCCTGATCACCGGGCCCGAGCACTCCAGCTGCACGCTGACCCGCTTGGCGCGCGCGTGCTTCCGGGTGTTCGTCAGGGCCTCCTGGACCACGCGCAGCAGCTGGACCTCGGCGCGGGGCGAGAGGGTCTGTCGCGTCTCGCCGTTGCAGCTGAGCGTGGCGGCGATGCCCGTCTGGCGGCTGTACTTGCGCAGGTACTCCCGCAGCGAGCCCTCGAGCCCGCCGTCCTCGCGGACGGTCTCGCGCAGGCCGAGGATCGCCTCGCGCACGTCGCGGTAGGCCTCGTCGGCGGTCTCCGCGATGTCCGAGAGCTCCTCGGCCATGAGGTGGCTGGCCTCGTCCAGGGCCCGCGACTCGAGCCCGCGCAGCCGGAGGTGGATGACGCCCAGGACCTGGGCGAGGCTGTCGTGGAGCTCGCGCGCGATGCGGTCGCGCTCGGCGTGGATCGTGACCTGCTCCTCGGCCTCCTTGAGGCGGGCGGTGCGCACCGCGATCGCGGCCATGTCGGCGAGGGCGCCCAGCAGGCTCTCCTCCGCGGGGCTGAACGGCTCGCCGGCCCGCACCACGCACAGCTCGCCCAGCAGGGCATCCGGGCCGCGCATCGGGCGCGCCGCCCACGCCCGCTGGTCGCTCGGCTGGACGAGCGGGCAGTCTGGGTTTCGCGGGTGCCGGGCCGACACCGCCTCGTGGGCCACCAGGCAGGTGGTGCCGCCGTCGGCCACGGCCATGCGCTCGTGGGCCGGCGCCGGCCGGGCGGCGGGCTCGCGAGGGTCCGACAGGCAGACCACGGCCCGCTCCGCGCCGAGCAGGTCTCGAGCGTGGGCGGCGATCGCGTCCAGGACGTCCCGCAGGTCGGTGCGGCCCGTCAGCTGCAGGGCGACGGCGTACAGCGCCGCGCGCTCGCGCTCTCGGCGGTGCAGGTCCGCCACCGTCACGCCGAGCTGCACGGCGCCGGCGATCTCGCCGCCGATGTCGGCGAGGGCGGCCGCGCTGATCTGGGGCTGGACGGGCGGGTAGAACACGAGGCGCAGGTGGCCGATGCGCTCGGCGCCCCGGACGAGGGGGATGTCCAGAACGCCGGTGTCCACCGCCGGGCGGTGCGTGTAGCGCGGCGCGGCGACGGTGGGGTCCGCGCCCTCCTCGAGCACGGGCCCGAGCCACGCGAGCCCCGGCGGGAGGGTGGCCGGGTGGCGGATCCCCAGCGAGAGGTCGCCCGTGGTCGCGGTCACCCGGCCGGCCAGCGCCCCGGTCTGCTCGACCGCCCGCTCGAGCGCCCGGTCGAGGATGTCCGGCACGCCCAGGCCGCCCCGGACGGCGGCGCTCACCTCGTGCATGGCGGTCAGGTCCGTGTTGGTCGCCACGAGCTGGCGCTGGGCCCGGTCAAGGTAGACGCCGACGAAGAACGCGAAGGCCAGGATGGCGGACGAGATGATCATCAGCGCGGCCAGGTGGCTCTCGTCAGGCGTGAGGTTCCGGTCCAGGACGCTCTCCCGGAAGACCTCCAGCAGGATGACGAACACGAGGGGCCCCACCACGGCGAGCCACTTGAAGCGCGAGAGGTCGCCGCGGGGACGCTGGTCATCCACGTGCGGACTGTATCGTTGGATAGAGGTGGGCCCGCAGGGCCGAGTGGCCCATCCGATCCGGGGTCAGAGGGCCTGCCCGCGGCGCAATGCGCCCGTCAGATGCGTGCCGAACGGAGGCCCGTCGTCCGGGCGCCGGCGGTCAGGTGGCCTTCCAGGCCACCGAGAAGCCGCGGCTGGTGAGCGCCGAGGGCTGCGCCAGCACGTGCCCCGACCGGTACATCGTGGTGCGCAGGTAGGGGAACGGCGCGGTGCCCAGCGCGTACCGCGAGCCGCTGATCGTGACGGCTCCGGTGAGCGTGACCGGCGCGAAGCGCGCCAGCGCGATGAAGGTGCATGACGACCCGCCCGAGCAGGACGCGGCCGGGTCCTCCACGACCCACTCGGCGGTGAGCAGCGGCGCCCCCCGCAGGGTCCACGCCTGGCTGGTGCCAACCCGCTGGGTGAGGTTGATGAGCGTGGCCATGAACTTGCCCTTGCCGAGCCAGCGCACCTGCGCCCAGATCCTGTCGCCGGCGGCGACGGGCAGGTGGAACTGCACGATGTGCCGCAGGTCGGGCAGGAACTCGTACCAGGCGGCGTACTGCGGGCGGCCGTTGACGCAGTCGCCCGAGGTGCCGGTCTGGGCCAGCGTGGCCGACGCGTCCGGCAGCCCGCCGACGGCCGACGAGCCGTCGATCCCGACCCAGATCGCCACCGACGCGTCCGAGGCGGAGCACCGGACCGCGGGCTGCGTCCACGTCCCCTCGACGCAGGTGACGTGGCCCTTGGTCACGCCGACGATGTAGCCGGCCCAGTTGCGCGACTGGCCGGTGACCAGCCGGCCGCGGTGCGCCGAGGGGGCGCTGCCGGGGCACGCGACCTGCGTCGCTCCGACGATCGCGGGGCCGGCGATCGCGGGGCTGGCGGTGGGCAGGGCGGTGGCCGTGGGACGGGGCCTGGCGGTGGGCTGGCCTGTCGGGCCGTTCTGGGCGGTGCTCGCCGGGGAGCCGGCGGGGGCCTGGGTGGGGCTCGGGGACCCGCAGGCGGCGACCAGCAGGGTGACGGCGATGGCGGCGACGAGCGCAGCGCGGGCGCGGGCCAGCGCGGCGACCCAGGTCGCCCAGCGCGGGAGGAGGCTCGGGCCGGTCATGGCGGGAGCTCGGGCGCGGCGGTTACGCCCCGGGCTCGGCGCCCTCGGGACGCGCCTGCACGAAGTCGAAGCCGAACCGACCCTTGACGCAGAGATTGCCGCTCGTGACCTGGGAGTCCAGCGGCGAGAGCACCCGCACGATCCGGTTGTCCTGGACGGTCAGCTCGAGGGTGCAGCCCACACCGCAGTAGGGGCAGATGGTCCGCGTCGTGGTCTGCGCGTCCTCATGCCACCGGTCGGCCTGCCGCAGCTCGTACTCGGAGCGGAACATCAGGGCGCCCGTGGGGCACACGTTGATGCAGTTGCCGCAGAACACGCAGGCGGACTCGTTGAGCGGGAGGTCGAACTCGGTGGACACGCGGGCCCCGAAGCCGCGTCCGGCGACCGAGATCGCGAACGTGTTCTGGGCGTCCACGCCGCACGCCTCGACGCACTTGTAGCAGAGGATGCACTTGCTGTAGTCGCGGATGTAGAGGTCGTTGTCCACCTTGACGGGCTGGGCGACGGTCTCCGCGGCGGCACCGTCCGGCACGTGGTGGTGGCCCGCCTCGGCGGCGTCGCGCTCGCCCGGCGCAGCGGGCCGCGCCGACGGCCCGAACCGCGACGGGTCCGCGCCGTAGCGCTCCATGTACGCGCGCAGCGAGCCGTCGGGCCGCACCGGCCCGGCAAGGTCCAGGTCCACCGACGAGGCGAGCAGCTCCAGCACCAGCTTGCGCGCGTGGCGGACCTTCTCGTTCTCGGTCTGGACGGTCATGCCCTGGGCCACCTTGGCCGAGCAGGACGGGGTCAGCGCGCGGCCCCCGGTGTCCACCACGCACAGCCGGCAGACACCCTCGGGCGTGAGCGTGGACAGGGCGCACAGGGTGGGAATGTCGATGCCCTGGGCCCGGCACGCGTCGAGGATCGTCATGTCGCGCGGGACCGAGACCGGCATGCCGTCGATGGTCATCTCGACCAGCTTGGGCTCGGGCCTGGCGGGGGCGGCGGGGATCGACGGCGAGCGCGCGGGGGAGTTGGTGAAGATGTCCGGGTCCACGCCGGTGTAGACGCCGGGGGGCGGGTACACCGCCTTGGGCGGCAGCTGCTCGCTCATCGGAGGACTCCCGGGATCCGGATGCCGGTGGAGATGGCGTCGTTGGCGGTCTGGCCCAGGCCGCAGATCGACGCGTCGCGCATCGCCGCGCCCAGATCGTCGAGCAGCGCGAGTTCGTCCTCGACCGTCCCCTGCGGGTGCCGGGCGATGAGCCGTGCGAGCAGCTCCTCCTGGCGCACGGTGCCGACGCGGCACGGCACGCATTGCCCGCACGACTCGTCGCGGAAGAACTCGGCGATGCGCCGGAGGATGTCCAGCACGTCGGTGTCCTCGTCGAAGACCACCACCGCGCCGGCGCCGATCGTGACGCCCTCTTCCTCCGCCGCCTCGTAGGTCAGCGGCATGTGCAGCTTGTCGGGCCCGACGAACGCGCCCGCGGCGCCGCCGATGTTGACGGCCTTGACCCGCTTGTCGCCGGTCACGCCGCCGGCCAGCTCGATCAGGTCGCGGAGCGTGATGCCGAACTCCACCTCGTAGACCCCGGGCCGGTTCACGTGGCCGGAGACGCTGAACAGCTTGTGGCCCGTGGAGCCCGACGTGCCGAGGGTCTTGTAGACCTCGCCGCCCTCCAGGACGATCGAGAGGGTGTTGACCAGCGTCTCGACGTTGTTGAGGACCGTGGGCTTCTGGAACAGGCCGGCCGTGGTGGAGCGGGCCGCCTTGTTGCGCGGCTCGCCGCGCTTGCCCTCGATGGACTCGTAGATCGCGGTGCCCTCGCCGCAGATGTAGGCGCCGCCGCCGCGCCGGATCTCGATGTCGAACGCGAAGCCCGCGTTCATGACGTCGTCGCCGAGCAGCCCCCTGGCGCGCGCCTGGTCGATGGCGTTCTGCATCCGCGCCTCGGCGAGCGGGTACTCGCCGCGCAGGTAGACGAACCCGAGCTCGGCGCCCACCGCGAACGCCGCGACGGTCATCGCCTCGACCAGCGCGAACGGGTCCTCCTCGAGGATCAGCCGGTCCTTGAACGTGCCCGGCTCGGCCTCGTCCGCGTTGCACACGATGTTCTTGGGCCACGACTGCGTGGCTCGGGCCGCGGCCCACTTCTTGCCGGCGGGGAACGCCGCGCCGCCGCGGCCGAGGACCTCGGCCGTGATGACCTCCTCGATTACCCGCTCTGGGCCGGCCGCGATCGCCTCGCCGAGGGCGCGGTAGCCGCCGTTGGCGAGGTAGTCCGTGAGGCTGGTGGGGTCCACTCGCCCGACCCGGGAGAGGATCCGGAGCACCGGCTGGCCGGCCTGCGGGGCGAACCGGCGGAGCTGCGCGAGGCGCTCGGGCGAGGGGGCGGTGCCGGCGGGGCCCTCGAAGGCCTCTAGGTCGTCCCGGCCCTTGAGGCCGTCGTCCAGCCGGGTCAGGATCTGCCGCGCGGTGAGCGGGCCGGTGGAGACGCGGACGGGCGGGTCGCCGGCGATCGTGAACAGGGCGGCGGGCCCGCGCTCGCACTGGCCGAGACAGGGGCTGCGGTGCCAGGTTCGCTGCTCGCCCGGCTTGGGGTGGCCGGCTGGCCCCAGCTCGCGCTCGAGACCCTCGATGACCTGCTCGGAGCCGGCCAGGCGGCAGGCCATGTCGTCGCAGACGTGGACGGCGGCCGGCGGCTGCTCCGTGACCGACAGCAGGGCGTAGAACGAGGCGACGCCGAAGATCTCCGCGGGCGCGACGGTCAGGCGACGGGCGATGTGCGCCACCGCGCCCGGCGAGATCCAGCCGACGCGGTCCTGGACGGCGTGGAGCGTGGGGAGGAGCAGGTCCCGGTGGGAGCGTGCCTCGTGGCCGCCGCGGGCGATCCGCCCGTCAGCCGCGATGTTGCGCTCGCCGCCGTCCCAGCCGCCACGCGCAGGCCCGATCCGGGGGTCGAGGTAGGAGTCAATGGCCCCGCGCTCAGCGGGCGAGGCGGCGATGTCAGCGATGCGCAGGTCCATGCGTGACGGAGTGTACGACGCATCGCCTCGCGGCGGCGGGCGGCGGGGAGGCCCCAAGGCAGGCGCCGAACGGTCCCGCGGCGAGGCGGTGGAGGCGGCCGGTTCGGTGCCCAGGCGCGTGGGTGGACGGCTCGCGGGCCGAGGTCGCCAGGACGGGCTCTCGGGCCGAGGTCGCCCCGCCGGCGGCGGGCGGCCGCGTGACTCGTCGTTTCGGCGCCAGCCGGGCCGGACGGCTCTCGGGCCGAGGTCGCCAGGACGGGCTCGTCGTTTCGGCGGCGGGCGCCCCGGCCGGCGGCGGGCGGCCGCGTGACTCGTCGTTTCGGCGCCAGCCGGGCCGGACGCGGGCGGCCGCGTGACTCGTCGTTTCGGCGCCAGCCGGGCCGGACGGCTCTCGGGCCGAACGGCTCTGGAGCGCGGCGGGCGCCCGGCCATCATCGGCCCATGACGCTGCGCCACCACGAGATCGCCGAGGCGAGCCACCGCATCCTCAACCCGCTCGTCGAGCCGCAGCTCCGGCTGCTGGGCGAGATCGCCCGCGTCGGGCCCGGGACCCGCCAGCTGGACCTCGCCTGCGGGAAGGGCGAGCAGCTCTGCCGGTGGGCCGAGTGGTTCGGGGGATCGGGCGTCGGCGTTGACCTGTCACCGGCGTTCTCGGCGGCGGCGCGGGCGCGGGCGACGGAGCTGGGCGTCGCGGACCTCGTGGAGGTCGTCACGGCCGACGCGGCCGCGTACCTCGCCGAGCCCGGCGCCTTCGACCTCGTCAGCTGCCTCGGCGCCACCTGGATCGGCGGCGGGCTCGTCGGCACGATCGGCCTGATGCGGCCGGCGCTGCGGCCCGGGGGCCTGCTCCTGGTGGGCGAGCCGTTCTGGAACGAGGCGCCCCCGGACGCGTGCCTGGCGGCCTACGGGTTCGGGCCCGACGACTACGCCTCGCTCGAGGGGACCTTCGACCGCCTCGACGCGGCCGGCCTCGAGCTGGTGGAGATGGTCATGGCCACGCCCGAGACCTGGGACCGCTACGAGGCGTCGCAGTGGCTGGCGGTCACCGACTGGCTGGCCCGCAATCCGGACGATCCCGACCACGACGCGATGGTCGCCTTCCGCGACTCGAACCGCCGCACGTACCTGCGGTGGGGGCGGCGATACCTGGGCTGGGGCGTGTTCGTGGCGCGGGTGAAGTAGGGCGATCGCCTCGGCGCTCGAACGCGGGGCGCCGCGACCGGGCGGCGCGCGCCTCGCGCGCCTGGTGTGACCGAGGTTCACCCGGACATTCCAAAAGGATCGAACGACTTGCGGCCCGACCGGCCCGTCGGGCCCGCACGCCAGTGCCGGGTGCCGGATCGGCCGATCTCCTCGGGAGCGGAGGCGTCCCTCAGCCCGTCTCGGATCGCGGATCGGCCGGCCCGCGCGGCCCCGACGCCGCCCGCGCGGCCCCGACTCCGCCCGCGCGGCCCCGACTCCGCCCGCGGCGGCCTTCGAGACCGCCCTCGGCGGCGATCCCGTTCGAAAGGTTCGAAACATGCCGGGCGTCGGCCCCGGGGCTCGACCGCGTCGGCTGCCTGCGGGCCGTTCACCCGGCGCGGCGCAGCGCCGCCGCCGCCTGGGCGTACCCGCCGTGTCGGGGGTCGAGGCGGGAGAGGTCGGCGAGCCCGGCGAACGTCCGCTTGCGCGACCCGAACGGCACCAGCGGGTCGAGCAGGACGAGCGAGCTCGTGACCCCGCCGGCCGGTCGCTCGCCGCCCAGCCAGGCTGCCAAACGCTCCGGCGTGTCCGGGCACAGGGCGGTGAACGTGGCGGTCCGGAGGCGGAGCGTGTGGATGACCTCGGCCGACCACAGGCAGGCCATGACGTGGGTCACGCTTCGCCAGCCCTGCGGCCCGATGTCGAGCCGCTCGGCCAGCGCACGAGCGAGGTACTGGCGCTTGGCGTTGTAGCTGCCGGCCGCGTCCTGGATGTTCGGGAAGCGGGTGCGGTTCTCGATGTGGAGCAGGTCGCGGTCGTCCCACGCCAGCACGTCCGCGCGACCGGCGAACTGGTAGTGGTGGTAGGGCTCGTCGATGGCGATGGTGCGTCCGGGTCGCGCGAGCGCCCGAGCCTCGGCCTCGCCCATCGCCGCGTGGACGAAGTCCTCGGCGCTGCCGCGACCGGGCCCGCCAGCGGAGCGGAGGCGCTCGTCGACGAGGGCGATCGAGGGCCGCATGCCAAGCGCCGTCGCGACCCGTGCGTACGATTCGAGGCTCGCCGTGTCGCCGGCCTCGAGCCGGTGGACGACCCCGAGGGCGACGCCCGACCTCCCGGCAACGTCCCGCAGCGTCCAGCTCCTGCGCATGCGCTCGTCGCGCACTGTCTGGCCTGCCTCGACGGCCATGCGCCTCAGGGCGGCGAGGGCCGCGGGCGCCATTGGTTCGGGGCGACGACGGGGCGACATTTCGAATGGAGTGAACCTCGGGCCGCTCACCGGCCGCTTACTCTCCCCTGGCGTGCCCGCGCGACCCCCGGCGGGCGCCAGGCGTTCGAAAGGATCGGAAAGCGGGGCGTGTCGTGCCGCCTCGCCGGGGAGGGAGCGGCGAGCGGGCGGGCGAGGAGGCGCCACCTGCTGCGCGACCCCCGGCGGGCGCCAGGCGTTCGAAAGGATCGGAAAGCGGGGCGTGTCGTGCCGCCTCGCCGGGGAGGGAGCGGCGAGCGGGCGGGCGACCGCGTGGGGCCCAGCCGGCGAGCAGGCGGGCGACGAGGCGCCACCGGCTGCGCGACCCCCGGCGGGCGCCAGGCGTTCGAAAGGATCGGAAAGC
>JAJXTS010000099.1 GCA_021783595.1 Chloroflexota bacterium
ACCTGGCCCGGCAGCGAGCCGCCGCCGACCGCGCTCTCGAGCGCCACCACGCGCACCCGCGGCCCGGCCTCCGCCGCGATCGCCGCGGCCCGGGCCCGAAGCTCGTCGGCGGACCGGGCGATCGCCCTCCAGACCGGGACGTCCGTCGCGGCCCGACCGGCGCGGTACAGCCCGAGCGTCGCCGCGACGCCCGCGAGGATCGCCTTGTCGGGTCGCATCGCGCGGGCCAGCGGGTCCCGGCGAAGACGGGCGACGAGGTCCGCGCGCCCGGCGATCAGACCCGCCTGCGGCCCCCCGACCAGCTTGTCGCCGCTGAACACCACCACGTCCGAGCCCGCCGCGAGCCGCTCCGAGGGCGTGGGCTCGTGGGCGAGGCCGAAGGCGGTCGTGTCGAGGAGCGCACCCGAGCCCAGGTCGTCCACCACCAGCGCGCCGTGCGCGTGGGCGATCGCCGCCACCTCGGCCAGGTCGGCCGACTCGGCGAACCCGGTGAGCGCGAAGTTCGACGGGTGCACGCGCAGGACGAGCCGGGCGCGCCCCTCCGCGAGCGGCGCCGCGAAGTCCTCCGCCCGGGTCCGGTTGGTGGTCCCCACCTCGACCAGGCGCGCGCCGGCCCGGGCGATCACCTCGGGGATGCGCACGCCGCCGCCGATCTCCACCAGCTCCCCCCGGGAGACCACCACGGCCCCCCGTCGCCCGGCGAGACCCACGGACAGCAGCAGCGCGGACGCGGCGTTGGTCACCACGAGGCCGGCCTCGGCCCCGGCCAGCGCCGCGAGGTGCTCCTCGGCCACGCGGAAGCGGGGCCCCCGCCGACCGGTCACCTCGTCCAGCTCGAGATAGCCGTACGACGCCGCTGCGGCGGTGGCGGCGGCCACGGCCGCCGCGGGCCAGGGCGCCCGGCCGAGGTTCGTGTGCAGCACGACCCCGGTGGCGTTCACCACCCGGGGCGGCACCGGGCCGCCGTCCGCGGCCGGGTCCGTGAACGCGGCCAGCCGCGCCAGGGCCGCATCGGCCAGCGCCTCGAGGGGCGTGGCCGGCCGGCCGTCGGCAAGACGCTCGCGCTCCCCCTCCACCACTGCCCGGACCACGGCCGCCAGGGCGGCCGGATCCGCCTCCGGCAGCGTCGCCCGGACGGGCGCGAGGACGCGCTCGACGCTGGGCGGGCGGGGTCTGGCGGGGGCGGGGTCGCGCACGGGTCGATCATCGCAGACGACCCGGTTGCCGGTTGGCGGCGCATCGCGCGGGACGGATCGCCCGCGGCTGGCGGCGGCGGCGGAGACTCGCGCTCGCATCGCGATCCTGCCGGTCCCGCCGAGGTGTCCGCAGCGGCCGGCGCCATGGCGCGCCGCACCAGCCGACAGGTCGTCGCCGGAGCTCGCCAGGAGGTCTCGTGATGACGGCGTCGAGCGACACCCCGGCCTTCAGCCCCACGCCGCCGCTGGAGCCCATCCGGCCCACCCGCCGCGTCCGCTGGCTCGAGGACGAGCAGCTCGACCGTCTCCAGGACGCCACGCTCAAGGTGCTCGAGGAGGTGGGCGTCAAGTTCCCCGACGAGCGATCGCTGGACATCCTCGCCGCCCACGGCTGCCACGCGGACCGGGCGACTCAGGTCGTCACCTTCCCGCGCGACGTCGTGCGCCGCGCCATGGCCACCGTGCCGCGCACGTTCACGATGGCCGCTCGGAACCCGGACTTCGACCTCCGGCTCGAGGAGGGCACCTCCTACTACACGCTCGACGGCTGCGGCGTGGCGGCGCTCGACCCCGAGACGCGAGTCGAGCGCCCGTCGCGCAAGAGCGACCTCGAGGCGCAGGCGCGCGTGGCGGACTGGCTGCCCGGCATCGGCTTCATCTGGCCCACGGTCTCGGCGCAGGACCACGGGCGGACGAGCCAGCTCCACGAGATCGACGCCGTGTTCAACAACACGGTGAAGCACTTCCAGGCGATGGTCATGGGCGAGGACGCCGCCCGGTTCGCGGTCGAGATGGCGACCGTGGTGGCCGGCACGCCGGAGGAGCTGCGGCGGCGGCCGGTGCTGTCCAACCTCGTGTGCTCCGTGGCGCCCCTGGCCGAGGAGCACACTCGCACGCACATGAAGACCTCGCTCAGGCGCGGGCTGGAGCGCGACCTCGTCAACAACCGCTATCGGGACCCCGTCGAGGTGGCGCGGGAGCGGGCGATGGCGGTGCGCGCGAGCCACCGCCCCGAGCCCCTCGAGACCGCCAAGCGGGCCGAGCTGACCCGAATCCTCGGGGCGGCCCGGGGCGTGCTGGGATAGCGGCCGGCCCCGTGGCGATCCGGCCGACCGCCGCCCGTGCCGTCCCGTCGCCCGACGTCGTGGTCGTGGGCGGCGGGATCGTCGGCGCGTCGGCGGCCGCGTTCCTGGCCGGCGCAGGGGCGCGCGTCCTGCTCGTGGAGCGCGACGGCCTGGCCGCCGGCGCCTCGGGCGCGAACGCGGGCGGGATCTGGCATCCCGTGGACCCGGTGCTCGTGGGGCTGTACCGCGCCTCGCTGCCCCTGTACCGCGAGCTCGCGGCCGGCTCGAACGTGTTCCGCATGGGCGAGCGGCCGGCGGGGCTGCTGGAGGTCGCCGCGAGCGAGGCCGCCGTGCGCGACGAGGCCGCGGCGATGGCCGAGTGGTACCCGGAGCTGACGCCGACCGTGCTTGACCCGGCGGCGCTGCGGCGGGCCGAGCCCGCGGCCGCCGACGGCCTGTGGGGGTGCCTGCTGGACCTGGGGTACCCCATCGCGCCGGCGTCCGGGACCTACGCCTTCGCGTCGCTGGCGGAGTCGCGGGGCGCGGTCGTGCGGGCAGGCCGGGCGGCGACGCTCGAGCTCGCGGGCGACGCGGTGGTGGGCGTGCGGCTGGACGGCGAGCTGGTCCCGTGCGGCGCCGTGGTCGCGGCGGCCGGGCCGTGGACGCCGGAGCTGCTCGCGCCGACGGGGTTCCGCGCGCCGATCCGCCCACTGTGGGGCGTGGTCGTCGAGGTGGAGCCCGCGACGCCGCCCCGCCACATCGTGGAGGAGGTCGACGAGGGCGCCGGCGCCGCGACCCGCGAGACCGCCGCGGGGCGATCGCGGCCCGAGCCGGCCCCGGCGCCGGGCGCGGCCCCCGAGACGCCGTCGGCCGAGCTCGCCCACGCCAGCGTCGTGCCGACGCCCGGGGTCACCGCCGCGGGCGCGACCCATCTCGACGCCGAGCCGGACCCGGCGGCCTGGGTGGAGCCGGTCCTGCTGCGGGCCGGCCGCCTCCTGCCCGGGCTGCTCGAGGCGCCGATCCGGGGCGTGCGCTGCTGCCCGCGGCCGCTCTCGGCGGACGGCCGGCCGCTGATCGGGGCGGTGCCGGGGATCCGCGGGCTGGTGGTCGCCGCGGGGCACGGGCCGTGGGGCATCTCCACCGGGCCCGAGTCGGGCCGCCTCGCCGCGGACCTCGCGCTGGGGCGGGCGCCCGCCGTCCCCGCGGAGCTGGACCCGGCCCGCTTCGCCTGACCCCGCGCCCGCGCGACCCGGCCGGTGGCGACGCGCTGACGCGGGCGGCGCGGCGACGCCTCGCTATTGCAAGTTGTCGCAGGAACGCCGACAATCATCCGCAGCGCGTCCCCAGGCGAAGGGATCCGTGCGACGCGAACAGCCCGGCGTCGCGAGCAGAGGTCCTCCATGCACATCCCCGACGGCTACCTGAGCCCCATCGTCTCCGTCGGCCTCGGCGCGGCAACGGTGCCGGGCTGGGCCGTCGCGACGAACCGCGTCCAGAAGGTGCTCTCGAACCGCACGATCCCGATGCTCGCCGTGTTCAGCGCGATGAGCTTCACGGTCATGATGTTCAATATCCCGGTGCCCGGCGGGACCACCGCCCACGGTGTCGGCGGCACGCTCATCGCCATCGTGCTCGGGCCTTGGGCGGCGGCCATCGCCGTGTCGGTGGCCCTCATCATCCAGGCGCTGTTCTTCGGCGACGGCGGCATCCTGGCCATCTTCGCCAACAGCCTGAACATGGCGTTCATCCTGCCGTTCGTGGGCTACGGGGTGTACCGGATCCTCGCCGGGCGCTCGCCGATGCTCTCGGAGCGGCGGGTCTGGGCGGCCGGCATCGGCGCCTACGTGGGCATCTCGGTGTCGGCGCTGGCGGTGGGCATCGAGCTGGGCGTCGAGCCGCTGCTCTTCTCGCAGAACGGGCACGCCCTGTACAGCCCGTACGGCCTCACCGAGGCCATCCCGGCCATGCTCATCGCGCACATGTTCGGCGCGTCGATCGTGGAGGCGCTGGTCACGGCGCTGGGCGTGGCCTGGATCCAGGGTCGCCACCCCGAGTACCTGCTGGGCGGCGGCGTCCAGGCGCAGGCGGCCCTGGACGAGCTCGAGGCCGCCGCGGAGCCCGAGCCCGCCGCCCCGCCCCGCCCGCTGTGGCAGACCGCCACGGTCCTGATCGCCATCTCCCTCGCCGTGATCGCGGCGGCCGGCCTGGTGACGGGCGGCGGGGATCCCGCCCGCGCGTTCGGCGCCGACTGGGCTGCCGTGGACTGGGCAAGCGTCGCCACGATGCTGCTGGTGACCGGCGTCATCGCGGCCGTGCTGGTGCCGCTGGCGTGGCTCCTGCTGCCCCGGCGCGTCCGCGGCATCGGGACGGCGTTCACCGCGGCCGCGATCCTGGCGCCGCTCGGGCTCATCGCCCCCGGCTTCGCCTACGGGGAGGGCTCGGTGCAGGACGTCCGGCAGGCGTTCGGCTACGTCCCGACCGGCCTCCAGCAGCTGGGCAGCCTGTTCAGCGCCCCGCTGTCGGGCTACGAGATCCGGCTGCCGTTCCTGGGCGGCGCCAGCGTCGGCCTGTGGCAGCGCGCCGTCGGCTACGAGCTGGCGGGGATCGTCGGGATCCTGCTCATGGGCGGCACCATGTACGCCCTCGGGCGGCTGCTGGCGCGGGCCGGCCACGAGCGTGACGATCGCGACGACGGAACGGGCTGGCTCGAGCGCACGGTCTCGGGGATCACCGAGTCCGTGGAGCATGCGGTCTTCACCGAGGAGCACGCCCGAGCCGACGGCTGGCTCCAGCGGGTGGACCCGCGCGCCAAGCTCGGGATGTTCCTCGCCGCGGTGCTCGCGGCGAGCCTGTCGGCGTCGGTCGTCGTGCTCGCCGCGCTCTACCTGGCGGTTCTGGCCGGCGCCCGCGCCAGCCGCATCCCGTTCGACTTCTTCGTGCGGCGCGTCTGGCTGGGCATCCCGTTCTTCGCGGGCCTGGTGGTCCTGCCGGCGGTGTTCCTGGTGCCGGGGCCGCACCTGTTCGACCTCGTGCTCGGCCCGATCGCCATCGCGCCGACCGTGCCGGGGGCGGCGGGCGGCGTGCTGTTCGTCAGCCGGGTTGGCGTGAGCGTGTCGCTGGCCGTCCTGCTGGTGATGACGACGCCCTGGGCCGATCTGCTCAAGAGCCTGCAGGCCTTCCGCGTGCCGCAGCTGTTCATCCTGGTCCTCGCGATGGCCTACCGCTACATCTTCCTGTTCCTGCACCTCGCCAACGGCATGTTCGAGGCGCGCAAGAGCCGGATCGTGGCGCGCACGAGCGGCAGCGAGCAGCGCCGCTGGATCACGGCGTCCATGGGGGGCCTCCTCAACCGGAGCGTGAAGATGAGCAACGACGTCTACGCCGCCATGGTGGCGCGCGGCTTCACCGGGTCCATCCGGACCCTGGCGGACTACCGCATGACCCGCGCCGACTGGACGGCGCTGGCGGGCACGATCGCGATCTCGGCCGCGGCAGTGGTCGCCCAGCGGGGGCTCCCGTGATCGGGCGGCGGGTCGCCGCGCAGGCGTCGGCCCCGGCCGGCATCGGGGCGCTCGCGGCCACCGCGATCCAAGGGACCGCCACCGTCCCCGGCCCGACCGAGCCCGCCTTCGACCTGCACGGCATCCGCTACGTCTACGGCCGGCGCCAGGTGGCGCTCGACGGCGTGGACCTGCGGATCGAGCGCGGCGAGCAGGTGGCCCTCCTGGGCGCGAACGGCTCCGGCAAGTCCACGCTGCTCAAGCTGCTCGACGGGATCGCGGCGCCCACGGGCGGCACCATGCGGGCCCTCGGCCGCGACGTGTCGGCGGTCGCCGACGGCCACGATTCCTTCCGCTTCCACCGCGAGGTGGGCCTGGTGTTCCAGGACCCGGACATCCAGCTGTTCAGCGCCACCGTGCGCGACGACGTGGCCTTCGGCCCGCTCCAGCTGGGGCTCTCGCCCGACGAGGTGCGGGGGGCCGTGGACGCGGCGCTCGCCCAGATGGAGATCGCCCACCTCGCCGACCGGGCGCCGTTCGAGCTGTCGGGCGGCGAGAAGAAGCGCGCCGCGATCGCGTCGGTGCTGTCGCTCGCGCCCGAGGTGCTCCTGCTCGACGAGCCCACGGCAGCGCTCGACCCGCGCACGAAGTGGGTCCTCGTGAACCTGATCCGCAAGCTGGGCGAGGGCGGCAAGACGCTGGTCACGGCCACCCACGAGCTGGACATCGTGCCGATCATCGCGAGGCGCGTGGTGGTCCTGGGCGAGGACCGCCGGGTGCTGGCCGACGGCCCCACCGACGCGATCCTCGCGGACCGAGACCTGCTGATCCGGGCCAACCTGATCCACGAGCACCTCCACGAGCACGGGGGCGTCCTCCACGCCCACGAGCACGACGCGGAACACCACGACGCGGGCGAGCCGATCGCCCCGGCGAGCGGCACGACGGTCGCGGACGACGCGGCGGCGCCCGCGTGAGCGCGCCGGTCGCGCCTGCCCGCGCCCTCCCCTGGGACACCGCGAGGGGGGCGCTCCGGGCGCGCGGCCTGCGGTGGACGCCCCAGCGGCGCCTCATCCTCGAGGTGCTCGCCGGGACCACGGGCCACATCACCGGCGCTGAGCTGGTCGAGCGATGCCGGGCCCACGACGCGGCGACGATCCCGTCCACCGTGTACCGCACGCTCGACGTGCTCGAGGACCTGGGCTACGTGCGCCACAGCCACGGGGCCGACGGCCGCGAGGAGTACCACGTGCTGCCCGGCGCGGAGCACGCGCACCTGCGGTGTCTCGGCTGCGGCTCCGTGGTGGAGATCGGGCGCGACGAGGCCTTGGCCCTGGTCGGGGGCCTGGGCTCCAGCCGCGGCTTCACCGTGGTGCTGAGCCACGTGATGATCGGGGGCTACTGCCCCGGCTGCGGGCCCGAGGTCTCGTAGCGACGCTCGCGGGTGTCGCCTCGGCCGTGGCGGTCGGCAGCGCACGGAGCGCGGCCGTCGGCCGCGTCTGGTGGCGGGAGCGCATGGGAGTCGAACCCACCGCGCGACGCCGGGCGCCGCGCCACTGGTTTTGAAGACCAGGAGGCCCACCGGGACCCATCCGCTCCCCCGCGGGGATGATAGGGCGCCCGGCCCGCCACCCGCCCGCGCGCCGGCGGGCCGCGCGAGCGCCGCGGGTATCCTGCCGGGATGAGCCCGCTGTCCGCCTTTCCCTCCATCCGCCTCACCGAGCTCACGGACTGCGGCGGATGCGCCGCCAAGCTGGGCGCCGACCTGCTCGCCGACGCGCTGGCGGGCCTCGGCGCCGGCGCCCCCGGCGGGACCACGAGCGGCGAGGGGCTCATCGCGGGGCTGGAGCCGGCGGACGACGCCGCCGCCTACCGCATCAGCGACGACCTCGCCATCCTCGGCACCCTCGACTTCTTCCCGCCGCTCGTGGACGACCCGGTCGCGTTCGGCGAGATCGCCGCGGCGAACGCGCTGTCCGACATCTTCGCGATGGGCGGGCGCGTCCTGTTCGCGCTCTCGATCGCCGCGTTCCCCGAGGACCTGCCGCGCGACGTCCTGGCGGCCATCTTCGAGGCGGCCGCCGGCAAGGTGCGCGAGGCGGGCGGCCTGCTCGCGGGCGGCCACACGATCAAGGACCCCGAGCCCAAGTACGGCCTGGCGGTGATCGGCGCCGCCCACCCGGACCGCCTGTTCCTCAAGGGCGGGGCCCGCCCGGGCGACGCGCTGCTGCTGACCAAGCGCCTCGGCACCGGCCTGCTGGTCAGCGGCCGCAAGTCCGAGGGCGCCCGGCAGGAGGACTTCGACGCGGCGATCGACCAGATGCGGCAGCTCAACCGGGCGGCCGCCGGCGCGCTCGGGCGGCACGGCGTCCGCGGTGCCACCGACGTGACCGGGTTCGGCCTGCTCGGCCACGGCCTCGAGATGGCTCGGGCGTCCCGCGCCCGGCTGGCCTTCGACGCGGCGTCCCTGCCTGCGCTCGCCGGGGCGCTCGAGGCGGCGCGGGCCGGGGCCGAGACCGGCGGCGCGGGGCACAACCGGCGCTACACGGCCAGCGCGCTGACGGTGGGCCCCGAGGTTCCCCCCGAGGTGGTGGCGCTCGCCCACGACCCGCAGACCTCGGGCGGCCTGCTGGCAGCGGTTCCGCCGGCCAACCTCGCCTCGGTCCTCGCCGACCTCGACGCCTCGGGCGTCGAGGCTTGGCAGGTGGGCGTGGTGGAGGCGCTCGCCGGGGACGATGGGGCGGGCGTCGCCCTGCGCTGAGGCGCTGGCCCAGGGCTAGGCGCGGCGCCGGACGCTCAGCGCACCCGGGTCCGGGCGCCGGCCACTAGGAAGGCCGCCCCGATGGCGGCCCAGAAGGCCTGCTGGGCGAGGACGCCCCCAAGCCCCTGCCCGCCGCCACCCGAGCCGGCCGCCGCCCCGAGCCGCAGGAACGCGTCGATCAGGCCGCTGTTGGCGAACCAGAAGGCGACGACCGCCCCGACGATGATGCCGCCGTACACGACGCCGGCCATCGTCTGGCCGTGCTTGTAGCCGGTGACGCGCGTGACCGCCTCGGCGATCAGCCCGCCCGCGAAGAAGGCCACGAACAGCGCGAAGAACCCGAACTGCCCGGAGATGTACGCGGCGAGCAGCCCGCCGCCGAACGAGACGGCCAGGCCACCGGCGAGCTGGGCTGGGGTGAACGAGGCCAGCGGGTCGCGGAGCGGGCGGCCGCACTCGGGGCACCGGAAGCCCACGGGACCCTGGACGGCGCACTGCGTGCAGATCGGCCGCTCGCACCGGCCGCAGCGGATCAGCGTCTCGCGGTCAGGGTGGCGGTAGCAGAACAGCGGGCCGTCGTCGGCGGGCGGGGTCCCCTCGGCAGTCATCGCCCGAAGCGTACCCGGCCCGCCGCTCGCGCGTCGCCAACCGCCCCCGGCCACCGCCGCGGGCTCCCCGCCCACCGCCCCCGGCGGTGCTGACGCGGGCCGGGGGCCGGGGCACCGCCGCGGGCGGTGCTGACGCGGGCCGGGG
>JAJXTS010000100.1 GCA_021783595.1 Chloroflexota bacterium
CCCGTCCGCCGCACCCGGCGCGAGCCACCATCATCGGGGGTACGGCCGGCTGGGGTACATCGTTTCGGCCCCGTGTTGCACGGGCCGGTCGGCCCGCGACGCGGCGACTGTTCGAGGACGTCGGTCCCGGGCAGCCGCCAGACCGCCAGGGCGAGGAACACGCACGTCCAGCCGATGACGACTGCGAACGAGGTCCCGAGCGTCACGGCCGACAGCCCCGACACCACGCCCTGCACAAGGAAGTCCACGATCAGCAGCAGGAGCGGTAGGGCCGGGCCGCGCGTCACGACGCCCAGGGGCGGACCGACGACCACGGGCAACGCACACGCCACCACCGCGATCACGCAGATGGCGACGGCTCGAGAGAGGACGAACCGGACTCGGCCGGGCGAGGAGGTCAGCGCGGTCCGGATGGTGCCCCGGGCGAACTCGAGGCCCATCGTGCCGGCCGCGAGGAGGAACCTCCCGAGCAGGACCCACCGCGCGTTGTCGAAGACGGTGAGGATGCCGTGCGGGAAGGCGTCGGCACGGGGGTGGCGCCTGGCTGCGACGCGCCGGCGCTGGTTGCCGCGGTGCCGGCCGTGGCGACTTCTCGGCCGTCTCGGGCGCAGCATCGCTCGCCAACTCCAGGGACGCCGCCGCGAGTGACTGGCGGACCGGCGTCAGCTCGGCCGGGAACGGGCCAGCGGCGGCAAGGCGCCGTGCGAGGCGGACGCCGTCAGAGGCTACGCCCGCGACGCCGAGCACCGCGCCGTCGGAGCCTGCCGGGGGTGGCCGCCGTACCGTCGTCGGCGAGCATGCGTCGCGCGGCATCGGTCTCGCCCGCCGTGTCGAAGGCAACCCGGAGCGAGCCCGGCCCGTCGAGCGGACCCGCCGGCGCGCCGCTGGCAACGATGCGCCCGCGCGCGGGCGCCACGACCTGGTCGCACAGCTGCTCCACCTCGGAGGGCACGTGACTCGACGGGAAGACCGTGGTGCCGTCCCGGGAGAGCTCGGTGGTCGCGGCGCGCACCTCCACGACTCCCCCGCGATCGGGGCCGTGGGTGAGCTCGTCGAGGATGGCGAGGCTGCGCCGGTGGAGCGTCGCCAGGGCAATCGCGAGCCGCTGGCGCATGCCGGTCGATGAGCCGCCCGCCTTGCGGCTCGCCGCCGGCCCGAGACCGTGCGCCCCAGCGCCCCGACGCTGGCGAGGTCCGCACGACCCGGCCGCACGGCAGCCCGGCAGCGCCGCCGACCCGCTCGGCGGGCGGATCAGGCCCACCAGCATGCGGATCGTCGTGGTCTTGCCGGCGCCCTTGGGGCCCGGGAACCTGCCGGCGCCCTTGGGGCCCGGGAAGCCGAACACGCTCCCGATGGGGACCGCCCAGTCAACCCCGGCCACCGCGTCCACCGCGCCGAGGCGCTTGGCCAGCGCGACTGTCTCGATGCCAGGCCCCCTGGCCGGGGCCGCATTCTGGCCGTCGGACCTGGCCGCCCCGGCACGATTCGCGTGAGCGGTCCGCGGATCAGCGATCGTGGTTGCCCGGGCGGCCAGGCGCGTTTCGCGCCGGTCCACCGCCACCAGCTGGGCCCAACGCCGCGCCGCTTCCCCGCGCCGCTCCGGCACCCAGGGCCGCGGGCCGCTCCCCCCGCGCGCGCCGCGGGCCGCTTCCCCGCGCCGCTCCGGCACCCAGGGCCGCGGGCCGCTTCCCCGCGCGGGCCGCGGCCGGCGGATTTCGAACCTATCGAACCCCGAGCCCGGTCAAGGCCCCAGCCCGCCGGCCCTCGAGGCGCGCCGAGGGTCGAGTCGCCCCGGTCGGGGCCCGGTGTTCAATCCTTTTGGAAATCCGGCCCCTCGCCGGTCCACCGCGGGGGGGCGCGCCGGGGACACCAGGGCAAGCGGCCTGGACCCGGGCCGAGTTGTTCATTCCTTTTGAATTGTCGGGGCGCGCCGCTCGCGGGGCGACGTCGGGACCGCCCCCTCGCCGGCGGCGCCAGGAAGGGCCGGTCCCGGCAGCCGATCAGTACTGGAACAGCAGCTCGCGGTACTTGGGCAGCGGCCACAGGTCGTCGGCGACCAGCGTCTCCAGCTCGTCGGCCACGACGCGCAACGCGTTCTGGGCGGGGATCACGTCGTCCACGAACGCCCGGGCCTCGCCCTGCACGGTCTCGGCCTCGTGCGCCTCGTGCTGCGCGTGCTCAAGGGCGTGGATCGCGTCCACCAGGCCGTCGGCGAGCGAGCCCACCTTGTCGGCGACGGTCCTGACGCCCCGCGAGGAGCCCGCGGCGGCGAGCTGGCCCAGGTAGGCGACGCAGGCCGGCAGGATCATCGTCTTGGCGATGTCCAGGGCACAGCTCGCCTCGATGTTCTGGACCTTGACGTACTTCTCCCAGAAGATGTCCACGCGGGCCTCGAGCTCGCGCTCGGAGAGCACGCCGAACTTGGTGAACACCGCCCTGGCCTCGGCCGTGGCCAGCGCGGGCAACGCGTCCACGGTGGTCCGGTTGTTCGGCAGGCCACGGCGGGCCGCCTCGGCGTGCCACTCCTCCGAGTAGCCGTTGCCCTCGAACAGCACGCGCCTGTGCTGCCTGACGATGCCCGACAGGATGGAGGTGAGGCCGTCGAAGTCGCCCGGCTGGAGCTGCTCGAGCTCGTCGGCGAGGACCGAGAGGGAGTCCGCGACCGCGGCGTTGAGCACGGTCTGCGGCCAGTAGATCGGGGCGGACGAGCCCACCGCTCGGAACTCGAACTTGTTGCCGGTGAAGGCGAACGGCGAGGTGCGGTTGCGGTCCGTGGCGTCCTTGGCCAGGGTGGGGAGCGAGGTGACCCCGAGGCCGACGTGGCCGCCCTGCTTCGACGCCGAGGCGGCACCCTGCTCCAGCTGGCGGACGACGTCCTCGAGCTGGCTGCCGAGGAACACCGACATGATGGCCGGCGGGGCCTCGTTGGCGCCCAGGCGGTGGTCCTGGCCGGCGTCCGCGATCGAGGCGCGGAGGACGGCGGCGTGGACGTCGATCGCCCGGATGATGGCGATCAGGAAGGCGAGGAACTGGGCGTTGGCGTGCGGGTCCGCGCCCGGGTCGAGCAGGTTCTCGCCGAGGTCCGTGGACATCGACCAGTTGTTGTGCTTGCCCGAGCCGTTGATACCCGCGAACGGCTTCTCGTGGATGAGGAACGCCAGGTCGTGCGCCGGGGCGAGGCGCCGCATGGTGGCCATGACCATCATGTTGTGGTCGGAGCCGACCGAGGTGGACTCGAACACGGGCGCCATCTCGAACTGGCCCGGCGCCACCTCGTTGTGGCGGGTCTTGGACGGGATGCCGAGGCGCCACAGCTCGCGGTCGAGGTCCATCATGAACGCGAGGATCCGGGCGCGGATGGCTCCGAAGTACTGGTCCTCGAGCTCCTGGCCCTTGGGCGGCTGCGCCCCGAACAGGGTGCGCCCGGTGAGCAGCAGGTCCGGGCGCTGGTCGGCCAGACGCCGGTCCACGAGGAAGTACTCCTGCTCGGGGCCGATGGTGGTGAACACCCGCGAGGCCGTCGTGTTGCCGAACCAGCGCAGGATGCGCAGGGCCTGCTTGCCCAGCGCCTGCTGACTGCGGAGCAGCGGGATCTTGTGGTCCAGCGCCTCGCCCGTGAACGAGACGTAGGCCGTGGGGATCGTCAGGGTGACGCCGTTGGGCTCCACCTGGAGGAAGATCGGGCTGGTGACGTCCCAGGCGGTGTAGCCGCGAGCCTCGAAGGTGGCGCGGATGCCGCCCGACGGGAACGACGACGCGTCAGGCTCGCCCTGGAGCAGGTTCCGGCCGCTGAACTCGGCGATGGTGGAGCCGTCGCCGTCAGGGGCCAGGAACGAGTCGTGCTTCTCGGCCGTGGAGCCGGTCATGGGCACGAACCAGTGCGTGTAGTGGCTGGCGCCCTGCGCCATCGCCCACTCCTTGACACCGTGCGCCACGGCGTCGGCGATCTCCGGGGCGAACGGCTCCAGGCCGTCGATGACCCGGCGGAGACGCCGGTAGATGGGCTTGGGCAGGTACTCCCGCTGGACGCCCTCGTGGAACACATACTGGCCGTAGATGGCTTCGCCGGCGTGCTCGAGGTAGTTCTGCGTGGAGGCGACCTTGTGGGTGGAGATCGCCTCGATGGCCTTGTGGCGAGCGGTCATGGGGCTCCTGCCGAGTGTCACGGCCTGCGCGCTGCTACGGGTGGGCGCAGCCCGAACCTACCGCCCGCGCGAGGCCGTGTCGATAGCGGCGCGCCGAATGAACCGAGAAGGATTGCGGTCGCAACCGAGCCGCAATGCAGTTCTCCACACTCCCCGCCCGGGCGGCCGGGCGCAGCCGGGCGAGGCGAGGTGTCGGCGGCCGACGGGCGGCAGCGGCGGGCGGCAGCGGCGGGCGGGCCCCGCCCCGCCCTACGCGGCCGACTCGGGCTCCGGGCCCACTCGAACCGCGAGGAACGCCAGGCGCGTGACCGCCTCGAACCCGCGTGTCGCGCCGTCCGGGGCCACGACGATCGCCCCCGCGCGGAACGGCAGCTCGGCCCCGTCGAGGCGCATCACGCCCTCGCCCTCCAGCGCGTGGTACACGGCGCGCCGCTCGGCGTGCGGCGGGATCCGGCCGCCGGGCTCGAGGCCGGCGACGAGCACGCGCAGGTCCGGCTCGTCCACGAGCACGCTGGGGGTGGGTCCCGGGCCCGAGTAGCGGACGAGGTCGCGCCAGTCGGATGCGAAGGCGGGGTCGGTCATGGGGTCTCCTTGGGCTGTGGGCGCGGCACGGCGCGCGTCAGGCAGTGGCCGAGAGGCGAACGAGGCAGGCGAGCGGCTCGTCGGACGTGAACGGCTCGAGGCCGTCCACCGCGAGGCCGCCCCCGATGGCGGCGACGGCCCGGTCCAGCAGGCCCAGGTGAACCCCGCACACGACGCCGCGGTGCTCGCGGGCGACCGCGACGAACGGACACGCCCGGAGGACGACCTCCGCGCCGCTACGCCGCACGTCGGGGCGGAAGCCGAGCCCGGCGAGGACGCCGGTGAGGGCGGCCACGGCCCCGTCGTGGTCCGCGGCCGGGCTGAGGCTGCCGTCGGGAATTGCCTCGGCCCAGCGGCGACCCGCCTCGCGGGCGGCCTCGGCCGACCCGGCCCCGGCGTCGATCTGGGCGGCCAGCAGGCGCGCGAGTTGCTCGTAGGGCAGCGCGGGCGACGTCTCGGGCGCTGCGGAGTACCGCCACGAGGGGCGCCCCGCGAGGCCGCTGCGCGCCCGCGTCCGCGCCACCTGCCCGGAGCTGACGAGCATCGAGAGGTGGAACTGCGCCGTGGGCTCGGCGACGCCGACCGCGGCGGCCAGCTCCGCGACGCGCATCGGCCCGGCGGCGGCGCGGAGGGCGTCGAGCAGCGCCGACCGGCGATCGACTTGCCGGGGACGATGGGCGAGTTCGCTGGGCTGCATTTTCATGATTATAATCTGCGGCGCCGATCTTGCGTCACACCCGCTCGGGACATCGCCGTGAACCCCTCGCGCCATCTCCCCGCCTCGCGGGCCGCGCCCGCCGCCCGGCAGTGGCTGCCGCGCCAGCACGGCGCCTGGGCGATGCTGGCGGTGCCGTTCCTCCTGGGCATCGCGGCGAGTGCCCCCGGCCCGTGGCAGGCGGTGCTCGCCGGCGCATCGGTGCTCGGCTATCTGGCATCGGCCACGGGCCAAGCGTGGCGCCGGGCCCGACGGCGGGACCCGTTCGCCCGGCCCCTCGCGGTGTACGCCGTCGGCTTCGGCGTGCTCGGCGCCCCGCTGGTCGTCGCCTTCCCGGCGCTCCTCGCCACGCTGATCGTCCTCGGGCCTGCCACGGCGCTCGTGGCGGCGGGTGCGAGGCCGGGCACGAGGCGCGACCTCGCCAACAGCGTCGCCCAGGTCGTCCAGGCGTTGGTGCTGGTGCCCGCCACCGCCTGGGTCTCCGGCGCCTTCGACCCGGCCCGGGCGGCGGTCGCCACGGCTGTGGCGGCGGCCTATCTCCTGGGCACGGTGCTCGTCGTGCGGTCCGTCCTGCGCGAGCGCAGCAGCCGATCCTTCACGGCGCTGTCGGCGGGGTTCCACGCGCTGCTGGTGGTCGCGGCCATGGCGCTCGGACCAGTCTGGGTCCTGCTGGCCGCGGGGCTCGCGACGAGGGCCGTGGCCCTGCCCGTCGCGGCGCGGCGGATGGCCGGGGGCGCCCGGCCGCTCCGGCCCGTGCACGTCGGCGCGGTGGAGGCGGTGGCGTCGGTCGCCGTGGTCCTGGCGGCGTTCCTCGCCGGCCTCTGAGCCCCGGCCGGAGGTCACGCCGGGCCGGTCGCCGCGCTCGGCCGGCCCGCGCCGCCGAACGGCGCTACCTCATGCCCGCCGCGGCCGACGCGCTGCGGATCTGGGCCAGCAGCGCCGAGCCGCCGGCCGACGGCAGCAGGAAGCCGGGCTGGACCTCGCCCACGATGAGCGTGGGCCGCAGGACCACCTGGGCCAGGTGCCGTCCGCTGAAGGTCAGCTCCACGAGGATGCCCTCCTGGGTGCGCGTGTCGTGCGTGAGGTCGAACACGAAGTCGCCCATCGAGTACACGATGAGCTTGCCGCCCACGACGCGGATCGGGCCGGCCCAGTGCGAGTGGCCGCCGATGACCGCGTCGGCCCCCGCCTTGAGCAGCGCCGGGCCGAGCGACGCCTGCTGGGCGGTGAGCCTGTCGGTGTACTCCACGCCCCAGTGCGGGAAGACGATGACGACGTCCGCTCCCGCCGCCCGGGCGGCCCTGATGTCCGCCGTGGCCGAGGTGAGGCTGAGCGCCGCGGCACCGGCCGAGGTGGCGGTGGCGTTGGGGGCCCCGCCGATGCCGTTGTAGGCGAGGACGGCGATCCTGAGGCCGTCTGCGGTCAGCCAGGCCGGGCTCCGGGCGGCGCTGCTGGTGGAGCCGGCGCCGGCGTGCGCGATGCCCAGCGCGTCCAGGTTGCCGATGGTGCTGGCGATCCCGGACGGGCCCCAGTTGCCGATGTGGTTGTTGGCCAGCGACACCATGTCGATGCCCGCATCCCTCAGGCCCGCCAGCAGTTGGGGGTCCATCGAGAACACGAGGCCGGACGGGTGGTAGCGGAAGTCGCTCGGCGCGGGGCCCTCGAGGTTGGCGATCGCGAGGGACGCTCGCTGCAGGTAGGCGCGCAGCGACCCCGCGGCCCCGGCCGCGGCCGTCGTGGCGACGGCGAAGCCCGGGTAGCCGCAGCAGTGGGTCGAGGTGACCTTCGCGTTGCCGCCGTCCCACGGGTAGTCGGCGCCCAGCCCGTCGATGACGGTCCGCCTGTAGACGTACCGGTCGAGCATGACGTCGCCGCCGGCGACCAGCGTCCAGGTGGCCGACGGGTCGAACGTGGACGGCGCGGCGTCGGCTGGCTCCCGGACGGCCAGCGGCCAGGAGGCCATGTCGTGGAGGCGCCCGTCGCCGAACAGCGAGACGGAGCCCACGGCAAGGGCGCGGACGGACGGGCCCACATCCTCTGGGCGCAGCACGCCGAGGCTGCCGGGGCTGGACTGGATCGCCGCCAGCACGTCGGCCGGGGCCAGCGCGTGCACGTTGGCGCCGGGGGTGACGCCCAGCGACGCGGCGAGCCACGGAAGGTCCGGCGCCGCGGCGTAGACAGGCCGCGACCCTCCTGAGACGGCGGCGGCGAGGCCGTCCAGCGAGATCGTCCGCTCGGACGACCAGAAGCCCGTGACCGGGACGAGCGGCACGACGACGGAGGCGCTGCCGGCTGCCGGAGCGGGTGAGCCGGCACCGGGCCCGGACGCCGGGACCGCCGGCGAGGCCGACGAACCCGCCCGCGGGACGGCAGGTGACAGGGCCGGCGTGGCGAGGGGCGGGCCGGCCGGCGAGCCCGGGGCCGTCGCGCCCGAGGGCGCTGGCGGCGCGGACCCGCAGCCTGCCACCAGCGCCACCAGGACGGCGGCGGCGGCGCGGCGAACCAAGCCGGACCGGCGTCGGCGGGACGGCGCGGGATTCGCCATCGCCCCCTGTGCCTCCCCTCGCGCAGCGCGGCGGCCCGATCGTGGCCGCTCAGACCGTCACGATACTGGCCTGCGGCGGCCCGGCACCAGACCCCAGATCCGGATGGCGGGCGGCCCTGCCGCGATCCGGCGCCCGGGGCCGGTGGCTCGGGCGGCGTGCGCGGGCGCCCGGGCGCCCGGGCGCCATCCAGGGCGCGGGCCGCATCGGGCAGCGCGGGGAGCCCCGGGGCGGCGGACCGGCCTACACTCCCCGCGTGGCCACCTCCATCGACCTCAACGCGGACGTCGGCGAGGGCCTTGGCCCGTGGCCGATGGGCGCTGACGAGGCGCTGATCCCCCTCGTCAGCTCGGTCAACATCGCCTGCGGGGCGCATGCCGGCGACCCGGCCACCATCCGGCGCACGGTCCGGCTGGCGCTCGCGGCGGGCGCGGCCATCGGGGCTCACCCGGGCTACCCGGACCTCGTCGGCTTCGGCCGTCGCGAGCTGGCCATGGCGCCCGGCGAGCTGGCGGCGAGCGTGCTCTACCAGGTGGCCGCCGTGGCGGGGATCGTTCGGGCGGAGGGCGGCGTCCTGCGCCACGTCAAGCCGCACGGCGCGCTCTACCACCGGCTCGCCTCGGACGGCGACGCGGCCGCCGCGGCTGTCGAGGCGATCGCCCGGCTGGACCCGTCGCTCGCCGT
This sequence comes from Chloroflexota bacterium, assembly GCA_021783595.1. Classification (GTDB taxonomy): domain Bacteria; phylum Chloroflexota; class Limnocylindria; order Limnocylindrales; family CSP1-4; genus CAIXZV01. Next base: position 8,670 of record JAJXTS010000100.1, read on the forward strand.
CGTGGGCCCGCCGGGGTCCGCGCTGCTGGCCGAGGCGGCCGCCGCGGGGCTGACCGCCGTCGCCGAGGGCTTCGCCGACCGCGCGTACGAGCCCGACGGGCGGCTCCGCGCCCGGACGCTCCCCGGCGCCCTGCTCGACAGCGCCGAGCGGGCGTCAGCCCAGGCTGTCGCCATCGCCCGCGACGGGCGGGTCACCGCCGCGGACGGCACGCCCATCGCCATCGCGGTGGCCACGCTGTGCGTCCACGGCGACACGCCCGGGGCGCCGGGGATCGCGGCGGCGGTGCGCGCGGCCCTGGCCGAGGCGGGGATCGACGTCCGCCGGCCGGGCGCCTGAGGCGTGACCGCCGGCCCGCCCCGCATCGAGCCGCTGGGGGACGCGGCGCTGCTGGTCACGCTGGGCGAGGCGCTCGACGCGGACGCCAACGCCGCGGCGCGGTCCCTTGCCGCTGCCCTCGGCGCCGCAGGCGGCCCGGGGATCGGCACGCCCGTGCCCGGCCACGCGAGCGTGCTCATCCCGTTCGACCCGGCGCTGGCGGCCGAGCCGACCGTCCGC
>JAJXTS010000101.1 GCA_021783595.1 Chloroflexota bacterium
CGGCGCGGTCTGGGCGGGCATCCCCGCCTGCGAGACGAGGAACGACTTGCGCTCGATGGCCGGGGCGGTCACGGCAATGCCCTGCACGCCGGCGAGCTCGCCGAGGGTCCCGGCCGAAAGCCCGGTCTCCTCGAAGGCCGCGAGGCGCAGGTCCGCCCGGCCGACCATCGACGCCACCGTGCGGTCCACGGAGGCGTCGAGCCCGGCGTCCACGCCCAGCGCGGCCACCAGCACCCCGACGCCCAGCGAGATGCCGAGGATCGTGAGCAGCGTGCGTGCGCGGCGGGCGGCGAGGGCCCGCCACGCGTAGCGGACGAGACCGCGCATGGCGCTAGAGCCCCAGGATCGCGAGCCGGGCGATCAGCGGCGCCGCCGCGTGGTCATCGCGGCGGCCCAGCACGATCTCGTCCTGGATCTGCCCGTCGCCCACCACGAACACGCGGTCAGCGTAGGCGGCCGCCTTGGCGTCGTGCGTCACCAGCACGATCGTCTGGCCCCGCTCCACGCACGTCCGCCACAGGGCGCCCAGGATGTCCAGGCCGGTGCGGAAGTCCAGGTTGCCCGTCGGCTCGTCGGCGAACAGCAGCGCCGGCCGGGTCACGATCGCCCGCGCCACCGCGACGCGCTGCTGCTCGCCCGCGGACAGCTGGTCCGGCTTGTGGCGCTCCTTGCCCGTGAGGTCCACCAGCGCGATCGCCTCCCGGATCCGCGCCGAGAGCTCGGGCGACCTGGGGTCCTGGCCGGAGATCGTGAACGGCAGGGCCACGTTCTCCACGACGTTCATCAGGGGAACGAGGTTGAAGGACTGGAACACGAAGCCCGTCCGCTCGCGGCGCAGGCGCGTGGCGTCCGAGTCCGACAGGCGCCCGATCGGCTCGCCCTCGAGGAGCACCTCGCCTGCGGTGGGCTGGTCCAGGCCGCCGAGCAGCTGCAGCAGGGTGCTCTTGCCCGAGCCCGACGGGCCCATGAGCGCCACGAACTCGCCGGGCATCACCGAGAGCGTCACGCCGCGGACAGCCTCGACGGTCTCTCCCGGCATCCGGTACTGCTTGGTGAGCGAGCGCGCCTCGAGGATCGGCAGGACCGTGCGCCGCGGCGGGTGGGCCTCGGCGTTGGGCGGGGACTGGAGCGTCATGCGGCTAGGCTGCCTCCCGGCAGAGCGGCGGGCTGTGGACGATACGGTAGCGGGGCGGCGCCCACGCGTGGCGGGCCGGGCGTCACCCGCCGAAGAACCGGGCGGCGATGGCCTGGAGGATGGACTCGACGAGGCTGAGCTCAGGCGGCGAGTCCTTGATCTGGAGGCCGCCCGGCGGGATGAAGGTCGGCGGCGCGACCGCCGGCTCCGGCGAGGTGGCCGGCGCCTGCGAGGCGGCTGGCGCTGGCGTGGCGTAGGCGCCAGCGTCGGGCCCGGGTGTCGTCGTCGGCGACGGCGACGGCGATGGCGTGGGCGTCGGGCTGGCCGTCGGCGACGCGGTCGGCGCCGGCGTCGGGGCGGGCGTGGGCCGCGACGTCGGACGGGACGTCGGGTTCGGCGTCGGGATCGGCGTGAGATGCGGCGTCGCGGCGGGGGTCGGCTTGGGCGTGGGCCTGGGCGTGGGCTTGGGCGTGGGCTTCGGCGTCGGGCTCGGCGTGGCCTTGGGCGCGCTCGAGCCGCACGACTGGACGAACAGCGCGGTCCACATGAACACGTCGCCGGCGGCCTTGTACGCCCCCACCGCCACGACGTCCCACGCGGCGCCCAAGATGTTCGCCCGGTGCCCGGGCGAGTTCATGAACTGCTGGAACACCCAGTTGGTGGCATCTGCCTCGGAGGCACCGGGCCAGGTGACGGTGCCGATGTTCTCGCCGGCGAGCCGGAAGCAGTAGTCGTACTGGTACTGCATGTACCAGAACACGTTGTGGCTGGTGCCCAGGATCGTGTGCGAGAAGTAGTTGCGGTCGATCATGTCCTTGCTGCGCCAGCGCGCGATCGTGCGCAGCGTGGTGTCGAGGGTGAGGGACCGAAGCCCCCCGGATGCGCGGGCCTCGTTCTGGAGCGCGATCAGCTGGGACTCGGACGAGGCGCTGAAGGTGCTGTCCGTCCAGCCCAGCACGGTCGGCGCGGCGGTGAGCTCGGCGCCCGCGACGGCGACCACCACCGCGAGCAGGGCGATGAGGCGCCGGGGCTCGAATCGGCGGCGGGCGGCAGGGACAGCGGGGGACATCGACATGCCGGGGGCGTACTCCACAGGGCCGGTCGGGTTCCGGCGTGCCTATCGTGCCGCAGTGGTGCGGCCGGTCAACCGGCCCACAGGTCCCAGCCGCGCTGGACGCCGGTACTCCCACCCCGCGGGACATCCCGCGCCGGCCGGCCCTGCCCGCGGCGAGACGACCGGCCGGGGGCCTGTCGCCCGGGGGCGATGGCTCGACTCGACCTCCGCTAGAATGCGTCGGCCGTTCCCGGCAGCCCGCGACCCGGCGCACCACCGTCGGCGAGGCACCCGTCCCGGCATGGTGGCCTTAGCTCAATTGGCAGAGCATCGGATTGTGGCTCCGAAGGTCACGGGTTCGAGCCCCGTAGGCCACCCCAACCCCCCTCGTGGACGCTCCGTCGAGGACCGCCACGCTGCGTTGGGTCCGGCGAGCCGCCGCACCGGGTCTGGCGCTCGAGCCGGTTGACCGCCGTCGCCTCGAGGATCGCGCCCTCGGCTGACCCAGGCGAGCGTGCCGGCGCGCGAGGGCGGGGACGGGCACGAGATCTGAGCCTGGGCGGCGCCGCCGAGCGCGAAGCCGCGGCCGCCGAGGCGTCCGAGGCGGGGCCGACGGCGGCTGTCACTCCGGCGACACATCCCCCGGCTCTGCCGGGCGGCCGTCCCCGTCCCTGCTCGCCGCCGCCAGGCCGAGCGGGTCGCGGACCACGATCTCGTGGCGCGAGACTTCGATCAGGCCCTCCTCGTGGAGCTCGCGCAGGTGCCGAGTGACCACCTCGCGGACCGACCCGATCGCGTCGGCGAGCTCCTGCTGGGTCGCCCGGACAACCGGATCGGCACCCGGCGCCGGACGCGTCGCCATCAGGAGGAGCTGCCGGGCGAGCCGTTCGCGCACGTTGAGGAACGCCTGCTCGGCGATGTCTTCGAGATACTCGTGGACCTGCCCCACCAACTCCTCGGCACATGCCCGGGCAACCGTCGGGTCGGTGGCGAGCAGCGCCCGGAGGGTGTCGGCGCGGAGGGCCAGGAGCAGGGAGCCGGTCATCGCCTCGATGCTGTATGGCGCGGGCCCGCCGACGACCAGCGCCAGCCCAACCATGGCGCCCGGCCGCACGTAGCGGATGGTGACCTGACGGCCGTCTGGGGACGCGAGGTACACGCGCAGCAGCCCGCGGACGAGGACGAGCAGACGCGGCGACTCGCGGTCGCGGTAGACGGTGGACCCGGTCGGCACGTTGATCCGGATGGCCTCGGCCACCAGTCGCAGCGCCGTCTCGCGCGGGAGCCTGGCGAGGAAGCCCACGGCGAGAACGTCGGCCTCCTCCGGGTTGCGGTCCATGGCTTCGGCCCTCCCGGATGGGGCGATTGTGGCGCGTCCCGGAAAACGTCGCCATGCGGCCGCAACGTTGGGCCGGCGAAGCCCAAGCCGCCACGACCCGACGGGGGCGGACTCGGCTCCGTGACATCGGTCACCGTGATCGGTCACGCCGGTCACCGACAGGCGTCGATCCGGGCCGCAGGCTAGGACGCGGCACCGGGGGCCCGGAGAGCCCGGGCGCCGGCGTCCGTATTGCTGGCGAGGCACGCCATGAACGCACAGACCGTCGCACCGACCCGCGTGGTCGAGCACCGCATCGAAAGGCTCCCGATCATCGAGCACCCGGAGACCCACCTCGCCGAGCTGCTGGAGACCCTCAACACGTTCGGCCGGCAGGGCTGGCAGGTGGCGAGCGCCGACCTGACGCACCACCCGGCGTACTCGCCCGCCGCCCAGCCGGGCGTCATGCTGCCCGTGCTCCTGGAACGGTTGGCCGGCCCGATTCGGCCGGTCGAGTACCGGATCGAGCGGATGCCGTTCCAGGAGCACCCTGAGAAGCACCTGGCCGAGCTGCTCGCCCGGCTCGACGAGCTGGCCGCAGAGGGCTGGCGCGTCGCGAGCGTGGACCTGACGCACCACCCGGCGTACTCGCCCGGCGCCCAGCCGAACCTGCCGCTGCCGGTCCTGCTCGAGCGTGACCTCTAGCCGGGCCGCTGACGGCGACGCGGGCCGGGTCGGTCGCATTCGCCGCCGACCCTCCCGCCGCCGCCCGTCGGCACCCGAGCCGGCCGGCGCCGTGACGCCATGCGGTTCGACGTCCCGGGTGAGCGTCCGGGCGCTGAACTGGACCGGCGTGTCGAGGCGGAGGATCTCCTCCACCGCGCTGGGGATGAGCTCGGCAGCCTCCGAGCACCGGCCGGACCGCGAGCCGCGGCGCGCGGGACGCTGGCCCCGCGTCAGGCGCTCGCCGCGCGCGGCTCGGGCTCGGCTCAGCCTCGGGTCTTGCGCTCGGCGATGGCGCACCAGTCCCACAGGCGCTGCGGGTCGGTTCGGCAGGTGCTGATGTCCTTGAGCGTGAACTCGACCGGGCAGCCGTTGGCGCGGGTGGCCGCGAGCACGTCGTCGAAGTCCTTCTCGGCCATCGCCGGCACCCACTGGTCCATCGCCACCATGGCCGGGTTGGGCTTGCGGCTGAACACGTAGTCGGGCCCGATCGCCTCGGCGCCCTTCTCGGTCTTGGCCCACGGGCTCATCGAGATCTTGCGCACGTTGTGGCCCATCTTGCGGACCGAGCCCACCCGGTTGTGGAGCGGGTCGCAGCAGCCGAAGTAGCCGAGGCCGAAGCGCTCGTACCAGCGGGCGTAGTAGCCGGGCACGAACTCGTCGAAGGTGGCGTCGCCCACCGACACGAACAGCTGGCTGCGGCCGACCGTCCAGGTGTCCACGGCCCGGACGTGCGCCGGGTCGAACCCGGGCTTGGGCAGCTCGGTGGTCTGGGCGCCGGTGCAGTGGATCCGGTCGTTGCCGTAGCCGATCAGCCCCTTGGCCTCGAGCATGTCCAGCTCCTGGAGCCGGACCGTGGTGAATCGGTCGGCGATGGCGTGGAGGTGCTCCGGCCGGTCCAGGAAGTCGAGCAGGATCGGCTCGGTCCCGCGGAGCTGCTCGATGTCGTCCCAGAGGGGGAACGCCAGCTCGTCGCCGTTGAAGCCGGTCAGGCCCTGCATGCGGACCTCCAGCAGCCCGTCGAGCAGCTCGTGCGCCCACGCCTCGCGCTGGGCCGTCCTCTCGGCGTCGAGGCTCGGCTCCAGCGCCCGGAACTTCTCGACGTCCTCGGGGGTGGCGATCTGGTCGCTGTAGTGGTGGCTCTGGACGACGCTGCCCTCGCCCTGGTCGATGGTGTCCTCGGCGATCCGGAAGCCCCAGCCGGGCCGGTTGATCGCCTTCTTGATGTCCATGTAGGGCTCGACCACCATGTCCACCCGCAGGTGGTTCCAGCGGTAGAGCTCGCGGCGCAGGGTGGTCTCGACCTGGCGGGCGAATGGGTGGGACGAGGCGATGGCCAGCTCGTCGGCCGCCGCCACGCCCGGCGCCGACAGCTCGTGCCAGGGGATCTCGTCGATCATCGCCATGGGGCGCTCGGGACGGAGGCCGTTGAGCGCCTGCCACTCGCGGATGCGCTCCTGCTGCACTGGCAGGGCGGCGAGCTCGGCGACGCGGACCGCGAGCTCACGGACGTTGGCGACATCGACCTGCGGCAGGCCCGTGCTGGTCTCGGTGGTCATCGGTTGTCCTTCTCGGCTGCTGTGGGGCTTCATGCGCGTCGGTCCGCCCGGCGGCGGGGCGAAGGCCGGCGCCGGATCATCTGACGCTGACCGCGCGCTGCTCGAGGCTGCTCGCGCGCGCGGCGTCGAGGATGTCGATGGTGTGGACGGCCTGCTCGACGGGGACGGGGAAGGAGGCCTCGCCTCGGAGCGCCGCGGCGAACTGCGCGTAGAGGTCCTGGTAGGCGCCCCGCTCCGACGGCACGCGGCGCTCGCCGGCGGCGGTGCGGAGCACGCCCCACGAAGTCTCGGGCTCATAGCCCCAGGCCGCGCCATCGGCGAGCGGTCGGCGCCCGGCGAAGATGGCCTGGGTCTGCGCGTCGGAGCCGTGCTGGAGGTAGGCGCCCTCGGACCCGTAGGCCCGGAGCTCGCGCTCGACGGTGCGGTTGCGCTTGCTCGCCGAGGCGTGGCTGTGGACCCCGGACGCGTGCTCGAGGCTGAGCGCGAAGCCGGCATCGGTGCGGCCCTCGGGCAGGTCCGCCCAGTCCACCTGGGCGTACACCGTGCGCACGGGCCCCAGGAGCCAGACGAGCTGGTCCACGAGGTGCGCCCCGAGGTCCCGAAGCAGCCCGCCGGCGGGGCCCGGGTTGAGACCGCCGGGCTCGTCGAGGTCGAAGCGGCTCTCGACGCGCCAGGGTCGGCCGAGGTCCCCGCGGGCGAGGACGGCCGCGAGCGTGCGGATGTCGGCGTCCCAGCGCCGGTTGTGGAACACGTTGAGCGCGACGCCCGCCGAGGCGGCCGCGGCCGCCAACTCGCGGGCCGCGGCGCCGTCGGGCGCGAGCGGCTTGTCGGCGATGACGTGGACGCCTCCGGCGATCGCCTCGAGGACGAGCGCGCGACGCGTCTCCGGTGGCGTGGTGATGGTGACCGCGTCCACCCCCGCGGCCAGCAGGTCCGCCAGCGTGCCGTGCGCCGGCACGCCCGGGTAGTCGGCGGCCAGCTGGGCGCGTCGGCCCGGGTCCCGGACCACGACGCCCGTCAGCTCCACGCCGTCAGCCGCCACGATGTATGGCGCGTGGAAGTGCCGGCCGCCGTTGCCGTAGCCGACGAGCCCGAGTCGCATTGGCGGGCCTCCGTGCGGGGATCGCGGGTCGCTGGTCACGGGCTGTCGGTCAGCGGTACAGAGGGGGCTTCTCGATCCCGGCCACCGCGACCGGCTGACCCGGGGTCCGGACCGCCTCGACGCCTCGCTCGGTGACCAGCGTGGCCGCGTAGCCGTCCCAGGCGGACGGGCCCACCGCCTCGCCGCGGGCGACGCCGTCGACCCAGGCCTGGAGCTCGGCGTGGTACGCGGCGCCGAACCGGACCCGCCAGTCGGGCGGGATCTCGGTCGTGTCCATGCCGGCCAGGACCGTCGTGGACAGCGTCGGGTTCACGAGCGACGCCGTCCCCTCGGAGCCCACGACCTCGCACCTGACGTCGTAGCCGTACTGCGCGTTGGCGAAGAAGTCCACCGTGGCCAGGATCCCGCTCTCGGTGGTGAAGGCCACGAACTGCGGGTCCTGGAGGTGCGGGTACGCCCTGGGCGTCCGCTTGGGCGGGAGCACCTGGATGGACGTGATCTCCTCCCCCGTCAGCCAGCGGATGGTGTCCACCTCGTGGATCACCGAGTCCGTCATCGTCATGAACGAGGTGTACGACTCGGGCACGGTCGGGTTGCGGTGCACGTTGTGGACCATCAGCACCTCGCCGACGTCGCCGGCGTCGATGGCCGCCTTCACCTGCCCGTAGCCGGCGTCCAGCCGCCGCATGAACCCGACCGCGACGAGGCGCCTGCCGTGGGCGACCTCGGCCTCGACCACCCGGAGAGCGTCCGCGGTCGTGGTCGCGAGGGGCTTCTCGCACAGGACGTGCTTGCCGGCCGCGATGCAGGCGAGGGCGTACTCGGCGTGCGTGGGGCCGACGGACGCGATCAGCACCGCGTCCACGTCCGGCGAGGCGATCAGCGCCTCGGCCGAGTCGAACACGGCCGCTCCCAGCTCGGCGGCCACCTCCTCGGCCCGCGCCCGGTTGACGTCCGTGACGCCTGCGACCGTCGCGCCGGCGATCTGCCGGGCCAGCTTCTGGCCGTGATCGGTGCCGATCAGGCCGGTTCCGATGATGCCGACGCGGACGGTCATGGCGAATCGGTCCTCCGTGCAGAAGCGAGGGGCGGGACGTCGGCTAGCGGGTGACCTTCATCCCGCAGGAGCGGAAGTAGTCGTAGGTGCGCTGCGCGATCGGCAGGGGCTTGGCCCAGTCGCAGGGGTACATGTCCTGCTCGACGATGCAGTACAGGTCGCGGTCGAGCGCGCCGAGGGCGGCGAGGAGGGACGGCATGTCCGGCTCGCCGAGCGGCGGCTCCACCATGGCGCCGAGGCGGACGGCCGGGGCGAAGCCCAGCTTCTCCTCCGCGACGCGCGCCTTGACGGCGCGGTCCACCTGCTTGAGGTGGACGTACTGCATGCGGTCGGGGTAGTCGCGGACGAGCTTGAGGTTGTCGGCCCCGCAGTAGGCGACGTGGCCGGTGTCGAGGCAGAACTGGACGGTCTCGGGGTCCGTCCCGTCGAGGAACCGCTCGATCTCCTCCTGGGTGCCCACGTGGCTGTCCGCGTGGGAGTGGAACACGAGCACGGCGCCGTGCCGGTCGGCCATGTACTTGCCGAGGTCGCTCATGCCCGAGAGCAGCGCCTTCCACTCGTCCGCGGACAGCGTGGGGCTGGCGGTCAGGTTGCCGTCGAAGTCGGTGAAGCCCTCGGGCAGGATGACCACGTGCCGCGCGCCGTTGGGGCCGATGACGGCCATCTCGGCGTCCACGTCCGCCTTGGCCTTCTCGAGCGCCTCGGCGCCCTTGTGCAGGGCGACGAACACGGTGCCGCCGGTGAGCGTCAGGCCGCGCTTGGCGTACGCCTCGCGGATGATCCCGGCGTCCTTGGGCAGGTAGCCGAAGGGCCCGAGCTCGCTGTACCGGTAGCCGGCCGCCTGGACCTCGTCGAGGTACCGCTCCCAGGGCGTCTGGAGCGGGTCGCCCGACGGGTTCCAGACGCCCCAGCTGTCGGGGGCGGTGCCGAGGCGGAGCTTGGGGTAGGACGGGTCGCTGGGCATCGCCGGGCTCCTGATGTCTGGCCGGGGAACGCGGTCGTGGGTGTGGATGATGGACCCTCGCCGCGAGGCCAGGTGCCTGGCGGCGGATCCGCGAGAGAGCGGGCCGCAGGGTGGAGGCTCCCTGCGGTCCGGGGCGGGGGCCGTTCCAAGCCCGGGGAGAAGCGGGCCTAGAACGTTTTAGGTCAAGATACCAGCGCGGATCCCGGTGTCAATGCCCCGGTGCTCGTCCGGGCGCGGCGGCGTGGCCCCCGGCTGGGATCATGCGCGCGGCTGCTGTCGGCGGGAGCCGGCG
>JAJXTS010000102.1 GCA_021783595.1 Chloroflexota bacterium
CCCGTCGGCCGGCGGCGGCGGCCCCTGCGAGGCTCCGCGAATCGGAACGGCCGGCCCCGTCGGATCGCGGGACCGGCCGCTCGGGCGGGCGAGGGGATCAGCCGAGCTTGACGACCCGGCCGGTCGAGACGCTCTCGTTGGCGGCCTCGGCCAGGGCGAGCGCGGCGCGCCCGTCCGCGAACCCGACTGCCGGCGCGCGGTCCTCCCTGATGGCCGCGACGAACTCGGCGAACTCGTTGCGGAACGCGGGTGTGTAGCGCTCGAGGAAGAAGTTGAGGATCGGCCCCGCCGCCTCGGTCTGGGTGGCGCTGGCCGCGCGCACGGTGGTGGCGGTCCAGTTGCCGGCCTCGAGCGAGCCGGCGTCGCCGAACGCCTCCAGGCGCTGGTCGTAGCCGTAGGCGCAGGAGCGGCTGTTAACGATGGTCACGAGGGCGCCGGACGCCGCCCGCATCGTCACGATCGCCTGGGCGTGGTCCCCGGCCTGCCGGAACATGTCGAGCCCGTTGTCCGACGCGACGGCCGACACCTCGACGATGTCGCCCGCCTGGAAGCGGGCCATGTCGAAGTCGTGGATGGTCATGTCCTTGAACATGCCGCCGGACACGCCCAGGTACGCCGCGGGCGGGGGCTGCGGGTCGCGGCTGGTGATGCGCAGGGCGCGCACGATGCCGATCTCGCCCCGCCCGACGCGCTCCCTGACCTCGCGGAAGGACGGGTCGAAGCGGCGGTTGAACCCGAGCATGACGAACGGCGCCCTCGCCTGGATGCTCGCCCAGGCGGCGTCGATCCGGGCGAGGTCGAGGTCGATCGGCTTCTCGAGCAGCACCTTCTTGCCCGCCGCGACCGAGCGGAGGAGCATGTCCACGTGGGTGTTGGTCGGCGTGCCGACGATCACCGCGTCCACGGACGGGTCGGCCAGGGCGTCCTCGGCGTCGAGGCTCCACCTGGCGCCGTGCTTGGCGGCCAGGGAGGTGGCCGCCGCCTCGATCGGGTCGCAGACCCAGACGAGCTCGGCGTCGGGGTTCTCGCTGACGGACTGGGCGTGGACCTGGGCCACACGGCCGGCCCCCAACATCGCGACACGGAGCATGTGCGGTGCCTCCTGGACACTCGTCTCGGAGCGACCCGCTCAGGTGCGCCCCTGCGGTGGAACGACGACCAACGACTGCCGGCGACAGCCCCGCCCCGCTCCGGTGAAAGCCGCCTGGAGGGTTGCGCGAGGGGGTCGCGTCGGACTACAGTGTAAACGATTACCGTAGCCAGCGCACCCCCTCTGCCGGGCGTCGTTCCCCGTCGCCCCAGCCGCCACGTCAGATCCCCAACAGGAGGCCCCCCTTGAGCACCATCCGGCTGACGGTCGGGCAGGCGATCGTCCGGTTCATGGCCGCCCAGTACGCCGAGCGCGACGGCGTCGAGAACCGCTTCATCGCAGGCGTCTGGGGCATCTTCGGGCACGGCAACGTGGCCGGCCTCGGCCAGGCGCTCGAGGAGCTGGGCGCCGAGTTCGCCATGCCGTACTACCGGCCGCAGAACGAGCAGGCCCAGGTCCACCTCGCCGCGGCGTACGCCAAGCACAAGAACCGGCTGCAGACCTTCGCCTGCACGAGCTCGATCGGCCCCGGCGCCACCAACATGGTCACCGGCGCAGCCGAGGCGACCGTCAACAGGCTGCCCGTCCTGCTGCTGCCGTCGGACTACTTCGCCAGCCGGCTGCCCGACCCGGTCCTCCAGCAGGTCGAGCACCCGGTGGAGCGCGACGTGTCGGCCAACGACGCCTTCCGGCCCGTCAGCCGCTACTTCGACCGCATCTCCCGTCCCGAGCAGCTGCTGGGCTCGCTGCCCGAGGCGTTCCGCGTCCTGACCGACCCGGCCGAGACCGGCGCCGTGACCGTCGCGCTGCCGGAGGACGTCCAGGCCGAGGCGTACGACTGGCCCGAGCGCTTCTTCGAGAAGCGCGTCTGGCGCGTCCGCCGCCCCTCCCCCGAGCCGGCCGCGCTGGCCGAGGCGGCCGCGCTTGTCCGGGCGGCCCGGCGCCCGCTCGTGATCGCCGGCGGCGGGGCCATCTACTCCGGCGCCGAGGCCGCCCTGGGCGCGTTCGCCACCACCTTCGGCATCCCGGTCGCCGAGAGCCAGGCGGGCAAGGGCGTGCTGCCCTGGAACCACCCGTTCAACGTCGGGCCCGTCGGCGCGGCCGGCGGCCTGGCCGCCAACCGCCTGGCGCGGGAGGCGGACCTCGTCATCGGCATCGGCACGCGCATGGGCGACTTCGTCACCGCGTCCAAGACCGCCTTCCAGGACGAGGGCGTCGCCTTCGTCGGGATCAACCTCAACGGCTTCGACGCCCACAAGCTGCGGGCGGTGCCGGTCATCGCGGACGCCCGCGAGGCGCTGCTGGGCCTGACCGCGGCGCTCGCCGACCACCCGGGCACCAGCGCGGACTACCGCGACCGGATCGGCGACCTCAAGGAGGAGTGGGACGCCCGCGTGGACGCCCACCGGCGCCCCGGCGGCGAGCCGGGCGACCTCGGCCAGCCCGAGGTCATCGGCATCGTCAACGAGACCGTCGGCGGCCACGCCACCGTCGTGTGCGCGGCGGGCAGCCTGCCGGGCGACCTGCTCAAGCTGTGGCGGCCCGAGGACAGCAAGGCCTACCACCTCGAGTACGGCTACAGCTGCATGGGCTACGAGATCCCGGCCGGCATCGGCGTCAAGATGGCCGAGCCCGAGCGCGAGGTCGTGGTCGCCATCGGCGACGGCACGTACCTGATGATGAACAGCGAGATCGTCACCGCGGTCGCCGAGGGCATCAGGATCACCGTCGTCGTGTTCGACAACCACGGCTACCAGTGCATCAAGGACCTCGCCTGGGCGAGCGGCGTGCCCCAGTTCGGCAACGAGCTGCGCTTCCGCGAGGGCGGGACGGGGCGCCTGACCGGCGGCTACGTCCCGGTGGACTTCGCCATGCACGCGCGGGCCATGGGCGCCATCGGCGTCACCGCGAGCACCGCGGAGGAGATCCGCGACGCGCTGGTCGCGGCCCGCACCGCGGACCGGACGACCGTCATCCACGTCCTCGTCAGCCCCGACAAGCGCGCCCCCGGCTACGAGTCCTGGTGGGACGTGCCGCCGGCCGGCGTGAGCGGCTCGGGGACCGTCGTCGCGGCGCGCGCCCGGTACGAGGAGAAGGCCGCCCTGCGGCGGGAGGAGCTGGCGTGAGGACCGCGACGGCGGTCGTGAACTGGAACAGCCCCGACATCCCCGACGTGTTCCCGTGGATCCCCTACGGGGAGGCGCTCGACCGCATGGTCGAGGCCGGCTACGACGCCACCGAGTGGGGCCCGTCCATGCCGACGGACCCCGCCGAGCTCCGCGCGGCCCTGGGGAGCCGCGGCCTCGACCTCGTGGGGGCGTTCGTGGGCCTCGGCTTCCGGGACCGCGACCGCCGGGACGCGGAGCTCGAGCGGGCGATGGGCATCGCGGGCTTCCTGGCCGAGAGCGGCGGCACGGTGCTCGTCGCGGCCGAGGCCGGCGACGACCGCCGCCGCGGCGAGGCGGGGCACGTGGACGAGAGCCGCGGCCTGACGGACGGGCAGTGGCGGAGCCTCGGCGAGGGCCTCGACGAGCTCGCCCGCCGGGTGGCGCCGATGGGCATGACGCTCGCGTTCCACAACCACGTGGGCACGTACGTGGAGACGCCCGCGGAGACCGCCCGCCTGCTCGACGAGACGGACCCCGAGCTGGTGGGCTGGTGCCTCGACATCGGCCACCTCGCGTTCGGCGGCGGCATGGCGATGGACCTGCTCCCCCGGTACGCGGGCCGGGTTCGGCACGTCCACGTCAAGGACGTGGACCCCGCGGTGCTGGCGCGGGCCAGGGCCGAGGGCTGGTCGTTCGGCCAAGCGCTCGAGCACTTCGTCTTCCCGCCGCTCGGGCAGGGGATGGCGCGCATCCCGGACGTCGTGGCCTCGCTCCGGGCCGTCGGCTACGACGGCTGGTGCGTGATCGAGCAGGACACCGCGCCCGACCCGACGGCGACCGCCCTCGCCAACCGCGTGTACCTCGAGGGGCTCCTGGCCTGAGCGGGACGTCGCCGCCGCGCTCAGCCGGAGAACGCGACCGCGACCAGCGGGAACACGGCCAGCGTGGCCACGGTGGCCACCGACAGGGCATCCGTCACGTAGGCGCGATCCGCCTCTGACGCGCGCGGGCCGAGGAAGAGCGGCATCACGAACGGCGGTGGAAGCACGGCCATCGTCAGGATCGCCGCCCCGAACAGGCGATCAAGGCCGAGGACGCCCTCGATGACGAACCTATCGAACGCGAATGCCAGCAGGACCCAGACCGCCAGGCGGACGGCGATCGTCAGAGAGGGCAACCGAAGCGCGCCCCGTCGCAGGGTCGTGGTGTAGCCGATCACGATGGCGATCAGGGGCGTGGTGCACCCGCCGAGGAGCGCGAGCGTCGCCGGGACGGAAGCGAGGAGCGGCGAGGAGCCCAGCAGGACCTCAAGGCCGACGAGCCGACCGAGGATGCCCGCGGCGATCGCCAGGATCACCGGCGTCCTGACGACCTGCCGCGCCGTGGCGGCGAGCCCTGGCCGCTCGCCGGTCGAGCGGCGGGCCAGAATCGTCGCCAGGATGAAGAACACGAACAGGGCCTGCCCGAGATCCACGATCCCGAAGCGATAAAGCTGGTCCTGGCCGAAGACGCCACCGAAGATGGCATAGCCCAGCATGCCGCCCTCGAAACCGGTGAGGAGCGGGGCGCCGTACGGAGTGTGGACGCCGACCGGCCGCAGCAGGAGCGGCCCCAGCGCGAGCACGACGACGCAGGCGCCGAAGACGCCCGCCACGACCGGCAGGTGGCGGGGCTCGATGTCGACGCGCAGGAACGTCAGGAACAGGGCGGACGGGAGCGTCACGTTGAGCACGACCCGGCGCAGGTCGCCCACGGTGGCGGTCGCCAGCCACGCGCGCCGGCGCAGGATCCCCCCGATCCCGAACAGGAGGAGGATCGGCAGGACGCGACCCAGGGCCTCGAGCGTGGCGTTCATGACAGCAGAACGCGGGGCCGGCGGCAGCCGACCCCGCGTTCCGACAAGCGGCTAGAACAGGCCGACCACGTTCCCGTCGTCGTCGATGTCGATCTTCTCGCCGCCGGGGCGGGAGTTGAGACCGGGCATCGTGCGCATGTCGCCCAGGATCGGGGTCACGAAGCCGGCACCTGCGTACAGGCGCACCTCCCGGACGGGGATCCGGAAGCCCTTGGGCGCGCCCAGGAGCTTGGCGTCGTGGGACAGCGAGTACTGGGTCTTGGCCATGCAGATCGGCAGGCTCGAGTAGCCCATCGCCTCGTACTGCGCGAGCGCCTTGTTGGCGGCCGGGCTGTAGTCCACGCCGTCGGCGCCGTAGATCTGGGTCGCGATGGCCTCGATCTTGGCCTTGAGCGGCAGCTCGTCGGGGTACAGCAGGTGGAACTCGGGGCTGCCGACCTCGGCCGCGGCCCACACGGCGTGGGCGAGGGCCTCGGCGCCCTTGCCGCCGTCGGTGAAGTGGCGGGCCTCGACCGCGTCGCGCGCGCCGGCCGCGAGGGCGACCTCGCGGATCACCGCGATCTCCTCCGCCGTGTCGGTCGGGAAGATGTTGATCGCCACCACCACCGGGACGCCGTACAGGCGCATGTTCTCGATCTGCTTGGCGAGGTTCACCGCGCCCTTGCGCACGCCCTCGGGGTTGCTCTCGAGGAGCGCCGGGTCGAGGGGCTTGCCGGCCACGATCCGGCCCACGCCGCCGTGCATCTTGAGCGCGCGGACGGTCGCCACGATCACCGCGGCGTCGGGCTTGAGGCCCGAGGCGCGGCACTTGATGTCCATGAACTTCTCGGCGCCCATGTCCGCGCCGAAGCCGGCCTCGGTCACCAGCACGTCCGCGCCCACGAGCGCCGCGCGGTCGGCGAGGATCGAGTTGTTGCCGTGGGCGATGTTCGCGAACGGGCCGCAGTGGACGAACGCCGCCCCGCCCTCGAGCGTCTGCATCAGGTTCGGCTTGATGGCGTCCTTGAGGAGCACGGCCATCGAGCCCGCCACCTTGAGGTCCTCGGCGGTGATCGGCGTGCCGTCCCGCTTGGTGGCGAGCACGATCCGGCCGAGGCGGGCGCGCAGGTCCTTGAGGTCCTTCGCGAGGGCCAGGATCGCCATGACCTCGGACGCGACGGTGATCACGAACTGGGTCTGGCGCGGGTAGCCGTTGTCCTTGCCGCCCAGGCCAATCACGATCTCGCGCAGGGCGCGGTCGCTGATGTCCAGCACGCGCGGCCAGAGCACGTTGTTGGCGTCGATCCCGAGCGCGTTGCCGTGGTGGATGTGGTTGTCCACGAACGCGGCCGCGAGGTTGTGCGCCGCGCCGATCGCATGGACGTCGCCGGTCAGGTGGAGGTTGAAGTCCTCCATCGGGATGACCTGGCTGTAGCCGCCGCCGGCCGCGCCGCCCTTGATGCCGAACACGGGGCCGAGCGACGGCTGGCGCAGGGCCACGACGGCCTTCTTGCCGATCCGGTTGAGGCCCTGGGCGAGCCCGACCGTGGTCGTGCTCTTGCCCTCGCCGAGCGGGGTGGGGGAGATCGCCGTCACGAGCACGTACTTGCCGCGGGGCCTCTCGGCCTCGAGGCGCTCGATGCCCTCGATCGTGACCTTGGCCTTGCTGCTGCCGTAGAGCTCGACCTCGTCGTCGTGGTAGCCCAGCTCGTGGGCTACCTCAAGGATCGGGCGAGGCTTGACCGAGCGGGCGATCTCGAGATCGGACGGGAAGGACATCTAGTTGGCCTCCGGAACGGGGACTGCGAGGGAGTGGGCGCCGAGCGGGATGCGGCCTGTGGCCTTCGCTCGGGCGGCCTGGACCAGGTGGGTGAGCAGGATCGCGTTGGTGAGGGGGCCGACACCGCCGGGGACCGGGGTGATCGCGGACGCGACGCGTGCCGCGCTCTCGAAGTGGACGTCGCCGACCAGCTTGCCCTCGACGACGTTGATGCCGACGTCAACGACGACGGCGCCGGGCTTGAGCATGTCGCCGGTGACGAAGTTCGCCTTGCCGATAGCGACGATGACGATGTCCGCCGCGCGGACGATCGAGGGAAGGTCCTCGGTCTTGCTGTGGCAGATCGTGACCGTGGCGTTCTCGCGCAGCATCAGCAGGCCCGCGGGCTTGCCGATGACGTTGGAGCGCCCGACCACGACGCAGTGCTTGCCCGAGATGGGGATGCCCGACTGCTTGAGGATCTCCACGCTGGCGTGCGCGGTGGCCGGCAGGAACCCGTCGTAGCCGAGCGAGAGGAGCCCCGCGTTGAGCGGGTGGATCCCGTCGATGTCGCGCATCGGGTCCAGCGTGTCGATGACGGCCCGCAGGCCGATCCCCTTGGGAAGCGGCTGCTGGACGATGATCCCGGCGATCCTCGGGTCGGCCTGGAGGTCCGCGAGGGCGCGGCTCACGTCTGCCTCGGACGAGTCGGCGGGCAGCTCAACCAGCCGGTCGCCGATGCCGACCAGCCGACAGCCGTCGAGGATCTTGTGGAGATAGACAAGCGACGGGGCGTCGGCGCCGACCACGAGCACGGCGAGCGCCGGCTGGTACCCGAACTCGTCCTTGAAGGCGGTGACGTCCGACGCCACCTGCTCCCGGATGGCGGTCGCCACCGGGCCTCCCCGCAGCAGGCGCGGGCCCTCGTCCATCAAACCGGTCATGCGTCCCTCTTCGAACCCGCCCCGGAGGTCGCACGACTCGCGAACCCGGTGCCAGATGGCCCAGTGGCGCTCCGGCCAGCCCGGGCGAACTCGGGTCATCCGGCAGGTTGTTGACAGTTTACCGATTGGCGGCGAACGCGTCGCGAGGACGATGCACGAGGCGGGCCGAGCGCGGGAGCCGCTCTGCCGGGCCCCGATCCGCCTCACGCCGATTTCCGTTCCGTCCCGGCGTGCCACGGGCCCGCCGGGCCGCGCCGCTGAGCGCAGCCCACGCCCCGCGGGTGGGACGACCGCGAGCCGCCCCGCGGGTGAGCCGACCGGCCCGGCGTGCAGGCCGACCGCCGTGCGGGTGGGACGACCGCGCCGGCGTGCAGGCCGCCCGCTGTGCGGGCGAACCGACCGCGCTGGCAATCCGCTCACCCGCACGGCGGGCGGGCGGATTGCGCCGTGCCTGGCGTGCCGCTCGCCCGCACGGCGGGCAGGCGCGCGGCGAGAGCGCACGGAGCACCGGCCCGACCGGCCCCCGGGCCCCGTGCGCGACACCACGCCCCGTGCCCCGGGCCCCGTGCGCGACACCACGCCCCCGACGCCGGCGCCGCCGTGGACCTCGCCCGCCGGCTGCTGGCCCGGTAGGGCGGCCGGCGCCCGCCGACAGCAGCCGCGACAGCACCGCGAAGGGAACCCTCACCATGACCCCCGAGACCAGCACCGGACTCCCCGCCGCGGACGTCGCCGTCGTCCGCGAGCTCGCCGCCCAGCTCGCTGAGATCGCCGCCCTGCCCGTGCAGGCCGAGCGCGACCGCGAGTGGCAGGCGCTCAACGACCTGCGGCCCGAGCGCCCGATGGCGATGATCGACGAGGTCCCGTGGCACGAGTTCTCGCGGCCGGGCGTCCTCGCTGCTGAGGAGCTCGCGGTGACCTCCACCGATCCGTTCACGCGCGAGCTGGAGGCCCGCCTCCGCCGGGAGCTCTACCGGTGGCGCCACATGCGCGTGGACATGGTGGTCCGCCCGTACCTCGACTTCGGCAAGGCCATCAGAACCACCGGCTGGGGCCTGGGGATCCAGGGGGCCACGCTCGACCAGGGCGAGGGCAACATCGTCCAGAGCCACCGACGGGCTGGAGCAGTCGCCGAAGCCGACCTCGGGAGCCGGCCTCGGGCCGCCGTGCCGGGTCGCTGACGCAATCGATTACCCGGTAGACTTGGGCTCGCGGAGGCCGCCGCGTCCCGTCTCGGCTGGCAGCCCGAGGAGCGGCGGCGGCTCCGCATGGCGCAAGATCCAATCCTCGCATCCCAGGCCGCCGGGCTGTTCCGCTGGCCGGCTCGCCAGCAGGGCTCACGCCAGCGCACTCAGGAGGTCCGCATGACACTGGCCGACCGCGTCCCGTTCACCATCATCGGCGAGAACGTCCACGCCAC
>JAJXTS010000103.1:0-5128 GCA_021783595.1 Chloroflexota bacterium
GGGCAGATGTCGATCGTCCGGTGATCCCTCCGATCTGGACTCGATCGTCGTGTCGATGCCTTGCTCGCAGCCGCGAAGCCGGCTGGCCGGCAAGCTGAGTCGGGCAAGTTGGGCATCGGACTGGCAGGTCGGCGGCGTCCCGCACGGCCAGGCGGATCGCGGTGCCGAGTCCGGGGACGATGGCTGCATGTGTCCCCGGGGGCCGGGCTTGGCGGAGCTAACGGACAGGCGGTGCTGACGAAGACGGCCGAAGGTCCTGTGACATTATGACCTTTGGCACATGCGCTCGAGCAGCAGATGCATCCTGCGCTTCTGCATCGAGTGCGTCAACCATGCTGGCCGCAGCGGGCTGGCGCCAGCCAGCGAAGCGTGCCGGGGCTGCTCCCAGGAGCGGGACTCGGTGCTGGTACCGGGCTCGTCGCGGCCCCCGTTCGGGACGCCGCGGGCCGCAGGTGGCGCGGACGCGCCGGAAGCGGCTGCCCGGACTGGGCAGCCCGGGGTCCGCAGCTGGCGCTAGGCCGTCCGGCCCAGGATCTCGCGCAGCATCCGGTTGAACTTGGGCTCGTCCGCGTCCGTCGCGAAGTGGACGTTGGCGGGCTGGCGGCTGCGGAACCGGAAGTCGCACACCGTCCGTCCCACGGACAGCTCGCCACCGGTCTCCACGTCAACCGGGATGAACTCGGTCGTCAGGACGGTGGGGTCGATCACGGCACACACCGCGAGCGCGTCGTGGACGGGTGCCGCGCCCAGCCGGTGCGGCATCGGCTGCGTCGCGTCATAGCCGTCGATCCGCTGCAGGACGAACCGCGCGGCGGCCTCGCCCGCGGGCGTGCCCAGCGCCCGCAGCCGAGAGGCGTCCTCGGCCGACACCAGCGCCCGGTGCGTGGCGTCGAGCGGCACCATGCGGATGGGCCGGCCGCAGCTGACGACGATCCGCGCCGCCTCGGGGTCGAGCCAGATGTTGAACTCGGCCGACGCCGTCGAGTTCCCGTGGTCGTGGGCGCCGCCCATGAGCACGATCTCCGGGATCTTGGCCAGGATTGCCGGCTCCTTGACGATCGCCATGGCGATGTTCGTCAGCGGGCCGACCGGGACGAGCGTGATGTCGCCGTCAGAGGCGAGCAGCGTGTCGATGAGCCAGTCCACCGCGTGGCCGGGCTGCGCCGTGATGGTCGAGGGCGGCAGGTCCAGCAGGTCGCCGTGGATCCGCGAGGCCGGGTTGAGCTGCTGCATCTGCGAGCGCGCCATGGGCCGCGACATCCCGCGGTGCACGGGGACCCGCGGCATGCCGATCCACTCGAACACGCGGAGGGTGTTCTCGGTGGTGCTGTCGATCCCGGTGTTGCCGTTGACCGTCGTCGCGCCGACGAGGTCGAGGTCGGGGGAGAGGGCAGCGGTCATGAGCGCGACGGCGTCGTCGGTGCCGGTGTCGACGTCGAGGATGATCCTGGTAGCCATGGCCCAAGTGTGACGTACGGGGCGGCCGCGCGACGGCCCGACTACGCCCCGATCGTCGTGGGAGGGGCTTCGGCGGCCGTGTCGAGGAGGGTCGCCGAGCGGGAGTGGTGGCGGAGGCGCCAGCCGGCCCAGGCGATCGCGAGGGAGAGCACCGCCTGCCAGGCCGTGAGCAGCCCGGCGAGGGCGATGCCGCCGACCGCCACCGACACGACGCGGCGGGTGTCGGCGAAGCCGGCGAACGTGCCCGCCAGCTCGGCGAACTGCGTCCGCATCTCCCGCACCTGCCGCGCGATCTCGGTGGCGCCGGACGTGCTCAGGTCGAGGTTGCCCGCCAGCGTCGTGGCCTCGGCCTGGATCCCCCTCAGGCGCGTCTCGAGGCCGAGGAGGCTGGACGCCGCTCCGGCGAGCGGCTGCTGGCCGGCGATCGTGACGCCCATGTCGCCGGCGAGCGCATCCGTCGTGTCGGCCACGCCGCCGAGGGCGATCGCCGCGCGGGCAACGCCGTCGCGCGAGGTCGCCAGGGTGGAGGAGGCGTCGTCGATGCTCTGGGCGATGCCGTCGATGGTCAGAGTCAGGCGGGTCAGCGATGCCCCCATCCGGCTCTCGGCGCCCGCGATCTGGGCGTCGAGGTCGCGGACGGCCAGGCCGCCCGCGACGAGGGTCCCTCCCACGACCGCCGCGAGGGCGAGTCCCGCCAGGCCGAACACCAGCATGGCCGCCCCGAGGCGGCGACGGTCGACTCGAAGCCACTCCATGGCGCGATCGTACGGGGACGCGGGCGCCAGCCTGCCTGCCGTGCGCACCGTTGTCGCGCGCCGCTTGTACCCTCATGTCATCTGCATGGAGGTACACATGGAACGAATCGGGTTCTGCGGGCTGGGCACGATGGGTCGGCACATGGCCGGCAATCTTCGTCGGGCCGGCTTCGAGGTCACGGTCTGGAACCGAACGCCGGGCAGGGCCGGCGATCTGCTGGCGTCGGGCTGTCGTGAGGCGGCGTCGCCGGCCGAGCTCGCAGGCGGCGTGGACATCGTCGTCACGTGCGTCTCGGACACGCCGGACGTGGAGGCGGTGCTGTTCGGCCCCGACGGCGTGGCGTCCGGGATCGCGGCCGGCGGCATGGTCGTGGACTGCTCCACCATCTCGCCCGAGGCCACCCGGGCGTTCGCGGCCCGTCTCGCCGGGCTGGGCGTGGGCTGGCTCGACGCGCCCGTGTCGGGCGGTTCCGAGGGCGCCAAGAACGGCACGCTGACGATCATGGTGGGCGGTGCCGGCGCCGACCTCGAGCGCGCCCGGCCGGTGCTCGCCGCGATGGGCAAGACGATCACCCACTTCGGGCCGGCCGGCAGCGGCCAGGCCGTCAAGGCGGTGAACCAGGTCGTGATCTCAGGTGTCTACCTCGCGGTGGCCGAGGGCATGGTGCTGGCCATGAAGGCAGGCCTGGACCCGGAGGCCGTCGTGGCCGCCCTGGGCGGTGGCGTGGCCGGGTCGTGGATCCTGGCCAACCGCTCGGCCAAGATGGTCGGCAACGCCTACCCGCTCGGCTTCAAGACCTCGCTCCACCTCAAGGACCTGGGCATCGCCCTCGAGTTGGCGCGCCAGCTCGGCGTGGTCCTGCCCGTCACGGGTCTCGCCGCGCAGCTCGAGGCGGGCCTCGTGGCCCGCGGCTACGGCGACGAGGACATGTCCAATCTCGCCCGGCCGATCCGCCAGCTCTCCGGCATGGAGGGATAGGCCCCGATCCCCGCGAATCGAGCGGGCCCGCGCCGACCGCGCGGGCCCGCTCTCGACGGGCGCGGCCGCCCCGCAGCGCGGGGCGGCGTCTAGTCCTGGACCGGTCCCAGCGACGGGGTGAGCAGCACCGGCACGCCCAGCTTGTGGGCGTACACCGGGCGGAACCGGTTGGCGTCCCACTGGTCGGGCTGGACGCGCCTCGGCGGCTTGGCCGTCTCGGCCAGCGACACATGGGCGTACTTGCCGTCGCGGATCGCGGTCATCCGGCCGCTGATGCCGTCCGCGATGAGGTCCATCGCCACGTTCGCGTAGGTGGACGCGACCATCGAGTCGAACATGTCCGGCTCGCCCGAGCGGAGGTCGTACGTGAGCTCGGACGCCACGGCCTCGATGCCGGTGCGCGCCTTGAGCTCGCCCGCGAGCGCCTCACCGATGTTCGCCTTGTGCCTGTGGCCGAAGGCGTCGGCCTCGCCCACGTCCTGCAACTCGGCGCCCTGCCAGATCGCGCCCTCCGCCGTGATCACCATCGCGTAGCGCGACGGGTTGTTGCGGTGGTCCTCCTTGAGGAGCGCGGCCAGCGAGTCGAGGTCGTATTCGAACTCGGGCACCACGCAGCGGGTGGAGGTGACGTAGGCGGTGTACAGCGAGGTGAAGCCGGCGTCGCGCCCGAAGATCCGGAACACGCCGATCCGCTCGTGGCTGCCCAGGGTGCTCCGCTGGCGGTTGACGAGCTCCTTGGCCCGCGTGATCGCCGACGAGAAGCCGATGCAGTACTCGGTGCCGTTCACGTCGTTGTCCATCGTCTTGGGGATGGCCACGAGCGGCAGGCCCCGCGAGTACAGGACCGACGAGAACGAGAGCGTGTCGTCGCCGCCGATCGTCACCAGGTGCGTCAGGCCCAAGTGCGCGATCGTGTCGAGCACGTGCTCGGTGAGGTCGTAGACGCCGTCGGCGGTCGCCTTGTCCGCGACCGACTTGAGGTCCAGCCACGGCGGCAGGTTCTTCGCCTTCATCTTCCTCGGGTTCGTCCGCGACGAGTGCAGGATCGTGCCGCCCGTCCGGTCGATGGTGCGGGTGTTGATCCGGTCCAGCACGCGCACGTACTCAGGGTCGAGCTCGGAGGTCCGGCGCTGGTGGGTGAGGCCCTCCCAGCCGCGGCGGATGCCGAGGACCTCATAGCCGAGGTCGGTCGCCCGGTAGACGACGCTCTTGATGACCGCGTTGAGGCCGGGGACGTCGCCGCCGCCGGTCAGGATGCCGATCCGTCGAGGTGCTGCCATCAGTGCAGACTCCAGTGGTGCCGGTCGGCCGCTAGCCGACGCGAAACTCGTGGTGGGCGCGCCGCCGCGCGGAGCGCCGGGCCAGTCGCCCCACGCCTGGGCGGGCACAGTCCTCGGTCATCCTACCGTGGCTGGCGGTCGTTAGGAACGATTACATGGACCACGGGCCGGTCGCGGGCGAGGCGGCATTTCCTTCCTTTTGAACATTTCCACGCGCGACGGCGAGGCGGGCACCGGGGTCCAGCCCGCGGATGCCCGTCTGGGGATCTCCGGGCGACAGGACGCGGCAGCCGGGCTTCGCACGCTGCGAAATCGACGATCCGGGCACCTGGCCGATCCGCCCGCCGCCATGTCTCGACCGCCTGCGGCCTCTGGTGCGCGCCCGCGGCCGCCCGCGTTCGAAAGGTGCGAAATGCACCCGCCGACGGCCGCCCGCGTTCGAAAGGTGCGAAAGGCGGCGGTCGTCCGGCCCAGGCGGATGTCCGGCGCAGAGGTCTCCGGCTCTCGCGGCCGTCGTCCGCGGCAAACGCGTCCGCCTTTGCTATCCTTCGCGGCGGAGAGGTGTCCGAGTGGTTGATGGTGCCGCTCTCGAAAAGCGGTGTGCGCAAGCACCGTGGGTTCGAATCCCACCCTCTCCGCCACTCACCGATGTCGGA
>JAJXTS010000103.1:5228-9152 GCA_021783595.1 Chloroflexota bacterium
CGTCCGCCTTTGCTATCCTTCGCGGCGGAGAGGTGTCCGAGTGGTTGATGGTGCCGCTCTCGAAAAGCGGTGTGCGCAAGCACCGTGGGTTCGAATCCCACCCTCTCCGCCACTCACCGATGTCGGACCCGACGGTGAAGCCGTCGGGTCTTGCTATGCTTGCCGGCGGAGAGGTCGCCTAGTGGCCTAGGGCGCCGCACTGGAAATGCGGTATGGGGCAACCCATCGCGGGTTCAAATCCCGCCCTCTCCGCCAGCCCCTGACGGCGTCGCGCGAATGCGGCAGCTCGGGCCGCGCGGGTCCTCCTGCTATGATCCCGGTGCCGTGCTAGGCGGGGAACTAGCGGTGCCCTGTACCTGCAATCCGCTCCAGCAGGGCTGAATTCCCTCCCGAGGTCGGCGCTCTCGAGAGCCGACGGCGTTCGCGACGATGAGGGCCGGGTCCCGCGCAGCGGAGACTCGTGAACCGTGTCAGGTCCGGAAGGAAGCAGCACTCAGCGATGAGCTTCGGGTGCCGCGGAACGGCCTGGTCCGAGCCGCGAACGCTCGCTGGGCGCGGGGGCGTCCGCATCGACGGAGGGTGCACGGCACTACCTCTCGATTCGCCGCGCGTCTCGCGCGCAGCCGCCCGCCGCAGGAGGCGCGTTGACCGAAGGGACCGCCCACCAGGCGCTCTACCGCCGCTGGCGCGCCCAGACGTTCTCCGGGATCGTCGGGCAGGAGGCGGTCGTCCAGACGCTGCGCAACGCGGTGCTCACCGGCCGGGTCGCGCACGCGATCCTATTTACGGGACCGAGAGGTACCGGCAAGACCTCGCTGGCGCGGATCCTCGCCAAGGCGATCAACTGCTCGGATCTGGCGCCCAATGGCGACCCCTGCGACCGCTGCCCGTCGTGCACGGCCATCCGCGAGGGGCGCGCGCTCGACCTGGTCGAGATCGACGCCGCCTCAAACCGCGGCATCGAGGACATCCGCGCCATCCGCGAGGCGCTGGCGTACGCGCCGCAGGACCTGCGCCGCAAGGTGTACATCCTCGACGAGGCGCACCAGCTCACCACGCCGGCGTGGAACGCGCTCCTCAAGTCCCTCGAGGAGCCGCCCGAGTTCGTCGTGTTCATGTTCGCGTCCACCGACGCGAGCAAGTTTCCGCCCGCCATCCTGTCGCGAGTCCAGCGCTTCGACGTCCGTCGCCTGAGCGTGGCGGAGATCACCGGCAAGCTGGCGCGGATCCTCGGGGCGGACGATCGCGACGTGGACCCTGAGGCGATCCGGCTGATCGCGCGCCTGGCGGCCGGTGGCATGCGCGACGCCGAGTCCATCCTGGACCAGCTGCTGTCGTCGACCGACGGGCCGATCGACGCGGCCGCGGTGCGCGACCTGCTGGGTCTTGCTGACGCGGAGACCGTCCGCGGCTACCTGGTGGCGCTCGCGGGCGGTGCCCCGGCTGCGGGCCTCGCGATCCTCGACGGGCTGGAGGAGCGCGGCCGTGACCTCCGGGTGTTCCTGGACCAGGCGGTCGAGTCGCTCCGCGACCGGATGCTCGCCGACATCGGTGCGGGACGTCCGGTCGAGGCCGCCGTGGTCGCCGCGGCCCGGCGACTCGCCGCGATCGACGTCGCGCGTCTCGGCGCCGGCGGGCTCCGCCTGCAGCTGGAGCTCGCGCTGCTCGACCTCGGCATCGCGGCCCCCCCGCCGCCGACGAGCTCGATCGGGGCCGCCCCCGCCCCGCCTCCCGCGGCCGCCCCCGCCCCGCCTCCCGCGGCCGCGTCGCCGGCCAAGGTCACGCCAGAGGCGGGGGGCCACAACGCGCCCGCGTCGCCCGGCCTTGCCGGACCCGTATCGAAGCCAGCTGACCGGCGGGCGCCCGCATCCGTCGAGGGCTCGCCCAGTTCGATCGCGGGCGGCGACCTTGACCGGCTCCGCAACGGATGGCGCGACGTCATCGCTATCATCGGCAGCAATCCGTCGGTCAAGCCGCTCATCCTCGACTGCCGGCCCATCGGCGTCGAGGGCAACGTCGTCACGCTGGCGTTCCCCGAGGAGCGCGCGTTCTACAAGGACATCGCCGAGCGCAAGCGGTCGTCGCTGGAGGCCGGCCTCGGCCAGTTCCTCGGCCACGACGTCGGCGTCCGCTGTATCGCCACCAACTTCGAGCTCGTGCCACCGCTCCCGTCGGACGTGGACGAGGCGCGCATCCTCGAGGAGGCGCATCGCATCTTCGCCGATGATCTGGCGTCGGAGATGACGGACGTCCCCGAGATCACCTGATCGGCCCGGGCCAGGCCAGCGGGTCGCAGCCCGCCTCGCGAGACTGGGATCGGCCCCACGCAAGCCACACGAAAGGACCAACCCGATGAGCATGAACCCGCAGAAGATGATGCAGCAGGTGCAGCAGATGCAGCTGCAGATGCAGCGGGCTCAGGAGGAGCTCGAGACTGCCACGGTCGAGGGGTCGGCCGGGGGCGGGGCGGTCAAGGTTGTCGTCACCGGCAAGCAGGTGGTCCAGACCCTGACCATCGATCCGTCCGCCGTGGACCCGGATGACGTGGAGATGCTCCAGGACCTGGTGATGGCGGCGGTCAACGAGGCGCTGAAGGCCAGCCAGGACTTGGCCGCGCAGCGGATGGGAGCGGTTACGGCCGGCGTGCGGATCCCCGGGCTCCTCTGATCAGGCGTGGCCAGCCCCGTCATCGAGCCTGTCGCCCGCCTGATCGAGGCCTTTTCCCGCCTGCCGGGGATCGGCCCCAAGACCGCGCAGCGTCTCACGTACCACCTCCTCCGCGCCCCGGACGCGGAGGCTCGGGCCCTCGCCCGCGCGCTGATCGCCGTGCGCGACGAGGTCGTATTCTGCGAGCGGTGCTTCAACATCAGCGATGCGCCGCTGTGCCCGATCTGCCGCGACCCGGCCCGGGACGTGGGGCGCCTGTGCGTGGTGGAGGAGCCTCTGGACGTGCTCGCCCTTGAGCGTACCGGCGAGTTCCGCGGCCAGTACCACGTCCTCCACGGGGCCATCAGCCCCATCGACGGGATCGGCCCTGACCGGCTGCGAATCCGCGAGCTGCTGGAGCGCGTCGACGCGGCGGCGGCCGAGGGGGCCCAAGTGGAGGAGGTCATCCTCGCCACCAACCCGACGCTCGAGGGCGAGGCCACCGCGATGTACCTGGGCGAGCGCCTCGACGGCCGCGTCGGCTCCGTCACCCGCATCGCCCGAGGGATTCCCGTCGGCGGGGACTTGGAGTACGCCGACGACGTCACGCTCATCCGGGCGCTGCAGGGACGGAGGGCGCTCTAGATGCGAGAACTGGTCTTCGAGTTGCTGCTGCGCCTGATCAAGCCGGCCGGGGCGGTGATCGTCGGTCTCGTGGTCTGGCTGCTCGCCACCGGTCCGGGTGCGGCCACGCCGACGGCCGAGCTCGCCGTGCTGTCCCTGGTCCTCGGCGGCATCGTCGTCCTGCTGATGCAGGAAGGGCCAATCTGACCCCGCGGAGGCTGACGACCCAACTGCCGGGGGCGGGCAAACCGAGCGGCGAACAGGGCGTTTGACAGGCTCTGCGACCCACCCTAATATCTCGCCTCGCGCCTCACAAACCCGAGGCCACCGGTCTCCCGGCCACCCGGTCGGGTCCCCCGCCCCGTTTGACACGGGGAGCGAACTGCGGCATACTGCGCAGTCCGCGCCCCGGACGGAGTAGGCCGGACGCTGCACCTTAACAACTGAAGAGTGGTAGGAACTTCAGCACGAGAACGTGCCTGGACCAAGCTCTTGAAACGTTACTCAATCGCGAGATTGAGTTTTCACGGAGAGTTTGATCCTGGCTCAGGATAAACGCTGGCGGCGTGCATGAGACATGCAAGTCGAACGAACGAGCTTGCTCGTTAGTGGCAAACGGCTGAGTAACGCGTAGGTGACCTGCCCTGAAGTGGG
>JAJXTS010000104.1 GCA_021783595.1 Chloroflexota bacterium
CGCGGCACGGCGGCTGCGACCTCGGGCGTCAGTTCGTCCCCCAGGCCCAGCGACAGGGGCCCGATGCCCACGACCACCGTGCGCGGCACGGCACCCCACAGCTCGGCCGCGAGCGCCAGCAGCGAAGCCGGATCGACGAAGTGCGTCAAGGGCTGGCCTCCCTGGGCGTCGCGACCGGTCGGCGCCAACGCCCCCGAGGTCCCGGAGGCGGCGCCCAGCTCGCGCACGACGACCTCGCCTGCCGGAACGCTGTCGTCAGCGTCCACGAGCACGAGCAGCGCGACACGGCTCGCGTCGATCGCGACCTCCGGCGTCAGCTGGTGCTCGGCCCGGATCTCGGCGTCGCGCAGCCGGGGATCCGCGGCCAGGCGCTCGGCCACCGCGGGCCCCACGCCGTCGTCCGACCGCAGCGGGTTGCCGTAGCCGATGACGAGGACACCGGCGGCCGGCCCCGCCACGGCCGCGGCATCCGTCTCGGTGGGATCGTGTCGCGCGGTCATGAGTTCCCGCCCGGCGGCGAGGGCTCCGTCTGGTGGAGGGCAGGCACGCGGTGACTCCGAGCGAGTGTTCGGCATCCGCCGGGCGCGGCAGCGGCCGACGCGCGGCCGATGCGCAGATGCGTCCGTGGAACCGGCTGGGCCGCGACGAACGGTACCTGAGACACGAGGCTCGTCCCCCTGCCGCCAGGCCCACCGGTCGGCCCCGGGCCGGCGGGAGTGACGGTCCGCTGGGGCCTGCGCGAAGGGCCGATCGGACCGGGCGGGGCGGACCGCTCAGCGCACGGCGGTCACTGGCTGGAGCGGCTCGGCGCCTCGCCGGGCCGCCTTGCCTGGGCGATGACGTACCTCGCCCAGCGGTCTGCCAGGCCGCCCCAAACCGAGCGCAGCCGGGGCTCTGCCTCCGCGACGTCCGCGATCACGCGCTCCGGGTCCACCCCGGCTCGCCGCAGGTCATCGGCGCCGTGGCGGGCCCACTCGCTCGCGCTCGCGAGCAGGACCTCAGGGTGAAACTGCGTCCCCCACGCCGACTCGCCGACCCGGAAGGCCTGGTGGGGGAAGCGGTCGGTGCCGCACAGCAGCGTCGACCCCGGGGGCAGCTCGACGATCTCCTCCCAGTGCCACTCCACCGCGGGCGCCAGCTCCGGCAAGTCACCGAACAGCGCGTCGGACCGGCCATCAGGGGTCAGCCTGACGGTCTGGATGCCGAGCTCCGGCCCTGCCGGCGCACGGCCAACCCTGCCGCCGGCGACATCCGCGAGCAACTCCCCGCCGAGGCACACGCCCAGCAGGGGCACCGCGTCAGCCAGCGCTTCCGCCATCAGGCGGCGCACGGCCGGCAGCCAGGTCGCACGCTCGTCGTCAAATGGCCCCAGGCTGCCGCCGAGGACGACCAGCCCCTGATAGCCGCTCAGGGTGGCCGGAAGCAGCTCGCCCAGGTACGGACGGACCAGCTCGAGCCGCACGCCGCCGGCGACGATCCGGTCGCCGAGGTACCCCGGGCCAGTTCCGTCCTCATGCTCGACGGTCAGCACCCGCGGCGCCGTGGTCGCATCGCGCGCGGTCACAGCCGCCCGGCCTCGATGATCCGCCGCAGGAAGGCCCTCGTGCGCTCCTGCGTGGGCGCCCCGAAGATCTGCTCCGGCGGCCCCTGCTCCAGGATGACCCCGTCATGGAGGAAGCAGACCTGGTGCGCGACCTCGCGAGCGAAGGACATCTCGTGCGTGGCCAGCAGCATGGTCAGCCCCTCGGCGGCCAGCTCGCGCACGATGTCTAGCACCTCGGCGACGAGCTCGGGGTCCAGGGCGGACGTGATCTCGTCGAGCAGCAGCACGCGCGGGTTCATGGCCAGCGCCCGCACGATCGCCACACGCTGCTGCTGTCCGCCGGACAGGCCGTCGGGGTAGCTCGACGCCTTGCCATCCAGACCGACCCGGGCCAGCAGCTCTCGGCCGCGCCGCTCGGCCTCGCTCCGGTCGAGACCACGGACCCGGCGCGGGGCGAGCGTGATGTTGTCGAGAACCGTCATGTGCGGGAACAGGTTGAAGGCCTGGAACACGATCCCGACATCCCGGCGCAGCCGGTTGACGTCGGTGCCCTCGCCGGAGACCACCTCGCCGTCGAGGCGGATCTCGCCCGAGTTGATGGGCTCGAGGGCGTTCACGCACCGAAGCAGGGTGGACTTGCCGCAGCCGGACGCGCCGATCAGGCAGATGACCTGATGCTGCTCGACCGTCAGGTCGATCCCCTTGAGCACGGGGACCTGCCCATACGACTTGTGCAGAGACCTGATCTCGAGGAACGGCATCGCGGCTAGCCCCGAGCCTGCATGCGGCTCTGGTCGCGCGCGAGCATCCGGTCGACAAACCGCGTCTGCGGGATGGTGATCACGATGAACAGCGCGGCCACGACCGTGACCGAGGACAGGTTGAAGTAGTTGCTCGAGTAGATCTTGGCCTGCGTGAAGGCGTCGACGGTTCCGATCACGGTGACCAGGGACGTGTCCTTCTGGAGGCCGATGAAGTCGTTGAGCAGGGGCGGGACGACCCGGCGGATGGCCTGCGGCACGATGACCGACTGCATCGTCGCCGAGTAGGAGAGGCCCAGCGACCGCGCGGCCGCCATCTGGCTGGGGTGGATGCTCTGGATCCCGGCCCGGTAGACCTCCGCAACGTAGGCGCCGTAGACGAGCGCGAGGGCGAAGATCGCCGCCCAGGTCGGGCTCATGGCGCTCAGCACGGGCACCCCCGCCAGCGGCAGACCGAAGCCGACCAGATAGATGACGATGATCGCGGGCACCGCCCGGAAGGCGTCGATGTAGGCCGTCGCCAGAAAGGCGATGGGCCGGCCGGCAGGCCCCGGCGCAAGCCGGGCCAGGGCCACGACCAGACCCCACGCCAGGACGATCACCTCGCCGACGACGGCGATGAACAGGTTCGTGCCGAACGCCTTGGTGACCTCCAGCCAGCTGCGCGAGACCATGTCCGGGGCGAAGAAGGTCTGCTGCACGGCGCGGTTGTTGGCCAGCAGGAACAGGACGAACAGCGCGACCACCGCGGCCGCCAGGCACGAGCCCATGGCCACCAGCGCCGAGTTGCGCGACCGGGCCCGATGCACGCGGAACCCGACGGCGTCGCCGGCCACCTGCATTTGCCGGGCGGTCCGGCCGTCGCTCACGGCAGCGGCGGCAGGGCGGAGCAGCGCGACGCTGGCCGCCGCCCCTGCCACGGACACCGCGAGCAGGACCCAGTGCCCGAGGCCGGACGGCGGCGCGTTGTCGTACAACTGCGTCGCCGTCCAGATGATGAAGATGACCGTGGCGGCGACCGTCAGCACCGCCAGGGAGGCCAGACCGGTTGTCCCCGGGGAGGTTTGCGCCCCCGCCGGGGATGCCGACCCGCCGCCCGCGGGCGTCACGGGAGAGGCCACACCGGCACCGAGGACGGGTCGCCGCCGAAGGCGGGGCCGAGGTAAGTCTTGGTCAGCTGGTCCAGCGTCCCGTCAGCCTTGCAGTCCGCCAGGATCTGGTTCACCGTGGCCAGGTTGGGCGAGCCCTTGGGCATCAGGATCCCGTACGCCTGGTCCGTCTTGTACTGCCCGACCACGGCGACCTGGCCGCCCGACTGCTTCGCCTGCCCGAGCTCGATGGCGACGTCCTGCAGGTAGGCATCGATACGGCCCGCGGCGACCGCGGCAAGCGCTTCCGAGTCACCCGGGTAGACGCTCGGCTCCTGCGAGGGCTTGAGGGTGTCCTGGACCCACTGCTGCGCCGCGGTGCCCTGCTTGACGCCCAGGCGGAGCCCCGTCAGGTTCGCGGCGGTCACGTTGGCACCGGCCTTCGCCAGCACGCCGATGTAGGAGTTGTAGTAGGGATCGCTGAAGTCGAACACCTGCTGCCGAGCCGGCGTGATCGAGATCTCGTCGAGCGACATGTCGAAGCCGGTCAGCTTGCCCGAGACCAGCTGGTCAAAGGAGACGTTCTGGAGATCCAATGACGTGAGGCCGCTGCGATAGGCGATCTCGGCGGCAAGGCAGTACTCGTAGCCGCTCTTGATGCTGGTGACGGTGTCGCCGTTCCACCAGCCAGCCGAGGGGAGATCGGCCTTGATCGTCAGCACGCCCGGGGCGACCGTCTGCAGATGGTATTTGCCCGGCGTCCCGGTCAGCTGGCACTCCCCGAAGGACACGGCTGCAGCGCTGGGAGCCGTGCTGGCCGCAGCGCTGGGAGCCGTGCTGGGAGCCGTGCTGGCCGGCGTCCCGCCGGTACTCGCCGGTGTGGCCGTACTCCCGCTGCCACACCCCGCCACGACGATCGCCATACAGACCGCGGCCACGCCGAGCGCACGCCGACCAAGCATTTTCGCCCTCCTGCAACTCTACCCAAAACGGTTTAGGTCGAGCGGCCACAGTGTGGTGACTCTGCTACATTCCGTCAAGAGGTCGTCTGCAAGGAGGGCGCAACGTGCGTGGCGCCGAGAAGCGCGTGGGCATCCGGGATGTCGCCCAGGCCGCTGGCTTGTCGATCACCACCGTCTCCTGGGCGCTCAACGGCAAGGGAGAGGTGGCGGCGGCCACCCGGGTGAGAGTCCGGCGCGTGGCGGACGAGCTCGGCTACCGGCCCAATGAGGCGGCGCGCGCGCTCCAGTCCGGACGGAGTCGGATCCTCGGGGTGGCGGTTGCGCACCGTGAGACCGAGCCATGGCAGCAGACATACCTCCCCTACTACCGCTCGGTCGTCGCCGGCGCCGCGATCGAGGCCGTCAACCACGGCCACGCGATCGCGGCCATCCCGGTCAGCGGAGTACGCGGCCTCGAGGTCCCGGTCCCGTTCGACGGGCTGATCGTCGTGGATCCCGTCCACCACGACCCCGTGCTCGAGGAGTGCCGCCGCCGGGGCATCCGAGTCGTGGCGGACGGCCGCCCCATCGACCCCGGCTTCGAGGACATCCCCGTCGTGGAGAGCGACATCGCCACCGGCCTGGGGCTCGCCCTCGATGACGCGGCCGGGCAGGGCGCCCGCCATTTCGCCCTGCTGACGGGGCCGCAGCCGGACGCGTTCACCCTGGACACTGAGCGGCACTTCCGGGACTGGTGCCGGCGCCACGGCCTGCGCAGCACGGTGCGCCGCGTCCGCGCCACCGAGTCCCCGCATGCGGCCGCGGCGGATCTGCTGGACCGCCACCCCGAGATCGACGCGGCGCACGCGCTCAACGAGACCTACGGACGCGCCCTGCTCGAAGTGGCGGCCGAGCGCCAGATCGCGGTCCCGGACCGACTCCACGTGTCGATGATGGGCGAGCCGTCCCGGGTCGACCGCCAGCGCGGCGTCTCCTACCTCAGCCTTGACCCGGTCAGCGTCGGGGCAGCCTGCGTCCGGCTGCTGATCGCCACGCTCAACGATGAGCCGGCCGAGAACATCCTCATCCCTTGCGCGTTCGTCTCGGGGCGGGAGGCGGCAATGCCGCTCGGTCCGGCGGGCAACGGTGGCCCGGCGGCGCAGGTCCGGCCGAGTGCGGCCCGGCCGTGACGTGCGTGCTGTGGCGCCCCCGGCAGGAATCGAACCTGCGGCCAACCGCTTAGAAGGCGGCTGCTCTATCCGCTGAGCTACGGGGGCGCGCCGGGGCGAGTCTAGCCGGTCGGGGCCACGTCACGGGCCGGCGCGCCAGGCGCCGCTACCGCCGGTGCCGCTCGGCAAGCACGCGCAGGGTGTGGTCGAGCGCCGCGGCGGCCGTCGCGCGGTTGGCGGCCGCCACCGACGCCGCCTCCGGGCGCGCGGTCCCGTCCGGGTCGAGCATCAGCGCCGACGGCGGCCCCGACCGGTGGCCCTCGGCCTCGGCGGCCCAGCGCGCCCGCCAGGCCTGCGGCGTCGCCACCGGCACGTCGCGGTGGGCCTGCGCCAGCCACACCAGCGCCCAGTTGCGCGGCACCGCGCGGTACACGTCGTACCCGCCGCCGCCCGTCGCCAGCCATCGGCCGCCGGCGTGCCGATGCGCCACGCCGTCGAGCAGGCGCGCGGCGCGCGCGAACGCCACCGTCGTCAGCCCGAGGTGCGCCAGCGGGTCGAGTGCGTGGCCGTCGGCGCCGTTGAGCGTGACCAGCAGCGTCGGCCGAAATGCGGCGGCCACCGCGGGCACCACCGACCCCAGCACCTCGAGCCACGAGGCGTCCGAGGTCCCGGGCTCGAGCGGAATGTTGACGGCCGAGCCTTCGGCCCCCAGGCCCCCGCGGTCCTCCACCCACCCGGTGCCGGGGAACAGCGACAGCCCCGACTCGTGAAGCGACACGGTCTGGACCAGCGGGTCGTTCCAGAAGATCTGCTCCACGCCGTCGCCGTGGTGCACGTCCACGTCCACGTACAGCACCCGGTGGCCCTCGTCGCGGGCGCGGCGAATGGCGACGGCCACGTCGTTGAACACGCAGAACCCGGTGGCCCGCGACGGGAACCCGTGGTGCAGGCCGCCGCCGGGATGGAACGCGTGCAGCCGCCGGCCGGCCAGGATCTCGTCCATCGCCAGGAGCGTCCCGCCCACGACGGTCGCGCCCGCGTCGCGCATCCCGTAGAAGGGCGGCGTGTCCTCGTCGGTGACCGACTCGTCGTCGGCCAGCTCCGGGTAGTCCGACAGGCGCGAGACGCTGGCGAGGAACCGGCGTGTGTGCACCGTGGCCAGCACCTCGTCCGCCACGGGCGCCGGCGCGGCGAACGACGCGAACTCGGCGCCCAGCTCACGCAGCAGGTCGATGCCGGGCCCGAAGCGACGGGGCGTGAACGGGTGGCCCGGCCCGAAGTCGTAGGCGCGGCTGGCGGGCCCGTAGACGACCAGGGGCGCGGGATCGGGCGTCGGCATGGGCGACGGTCGGGCCTCAGTGGCGCGGAGCCGGAGCGTAAGATCGCCGTGGCCGCCGGTCGACGGCGCGTCGCGACAGTAGCACGGCCGAGCGGGCGGACCGCGGCCGGCCGGCGAGGAGGATCGTGGAGCGCTACACGAGCGCGGCGGGCCGGGACCTCTCGCGCGACACGATCCTGCGGGACGGCTCCTCCATCCGGATCCGCGAGGCGGACGCGTCCGACGCGCCGGCTCTGCTCGCGTTCCTCGAGGGGCTCCACGCGGAGTCCCGGCGGCTCCGCTTCGCGAGCGTCGGCGGCGACCTCGAGGCCCGGGCGCGCTCGTGGGCCGGCACCGAGGGGCCGCACGACTGCTCCCTCGTCGCGGAGACCGAGGTCGGCGGCGCCACCCGGATCATCGGGCACGGCACCTGTCTCGCTCTTGACCGGACGACCGCCGAGGCCGCCTTCGTGGTGGCCGACGACTGGCAGGGCATGGGCGTGGCGACGCTGCTGCTCGAGGCGCTCGCCCGCCGGGCCCAGGACGCCGGCGTCACGACCTTCGTCGCCGAGATCCTGGTCGAGAACGCCAAGATGCTCGAGGTGTTCCGGGCCAGCGGCTTCCCGCTCCGCCTGCGCTCCGAGCCCGGCGCCATCCGCGTGGAGTTCCCCACCGAGCTCACCGGCGAGGCGCGCCAGCGGTTCGAGCGCCGCGAGCAGGCGGCAGCCGCGGCGGCGGTGCACGCGCTCCTGCACCCGGCCTCGGTGGCGGTCATCGGCGCGTCGCGGCGGCGCGGCACGGCGGGCGGCGAGCTGTTCCACAACCTGCTCGCGAGCGGTTTCGAGGGCCCCGTCTACCCGGTCAACGCCAACGCCGACGTCGTCCAGTCAGTGGCCGCCTACCGCTCCCTCGACGCGGTCCCGGGAGCCGTGGACCTCGCGCTGGTCGCGCTCCCGGCAGGGGCCGTCCTGGACGCGGTCCGGGCGTGCGCCGCCAAGGGGGTCAGGAGCGTCGTCGTCGTGTCCGCGGGGTTCGCCGAGTCCGGGCCCGATGGCGCGGCGCGCCAGCGCGATCTCGTGGCCGCGTGCCGGGGCGCCGGCATGCGACTGGTGGGGCCCAACTGCATGGGCGTCATCAACCTCGAGCCCGGTGTCCGGCTCAACGCGACCTTCTCCGCCGCCCTGCCGACCGAGGGCCGGGTGGGCTTCCTCTCGCAGAGCGGAGCGCTGGGCCTCGCGATCATCGAGCACGCGAACCACCTCGGCCTCGGGCTGTCCTCGTTCATCTCCATCGGCAACAAGGCGGACCTGTCGGGCAACGACTTCCTCCAGTACTGGGAGGGGGACCCGGCCTGCAGCGTGATCGCGCTGTACCTGGAGTCGGTGGGCAACCCCCGCAAGTTCTCGCGGATCGCGCGGCGCGTGGGCCGGACCAAGCCGATCATCGCGGTCAAGAGCGGGCGGTCCGCCGCGGGCGCCCGGGCGAGCCTCTCGCACACCGGCGCCCGCATCAGCTCCTCGGACGTGACGGTGGACGCGCTGTTCCACCAGGCCGGCGTGGTACGGACCGACACGCTGTCGGAGTTCTTCGATGTGGCGTCGCTGCTCGCCAACCAGCCCCTCCCGCCCGGTCGGGGCGTGGCGATCCTGACCAACGGCGGCGGGCCCGGGATCCTGGCGGCCGACGCCTGCGAGGCGGACGGCCTGGCGGTGCCGCCGATCCCCGATGCCGTGCGACGGCAGCTCGCCGCGTGCCTGCCGCCCATGGCGACGCTCGACAACCCGGTGGACGCGGCCGACGCCTCGCCGGCGGCGTACGGCGAGGCGGTGCGCATCCTCGCGGCGTGCGAGGACGTGCACGCGGTCATCGTGCTGTTCGTGCCGCCCCTCGGCTCGTCGAGCGACGACGTGGCGGCGGCGATCCGTGACGCGGCGGCCTCGCTGGAGCGGCGGATCCCGGTCCTGACGGTGTTCATGTCGCCCGAGGGCGGGCCGGCGGCCCTGGGGAGGGGCGGCCTCCGGGTGCCGGCGTACACGTTCCCTGAGGAGGCCGCCAGGGCGCTGGCCCACGCCGCCAAGTACGCGGAGTGGCGCGCCACGCCGGAGTGTCTCGTGCCGGACCTCGACGGCCTTCGCGACGTCGAGGCGGCCGAGGTGCTGGCGCGGGCCCTGGGCGAGCTCGGCTCGGCCGGAGCGGCGCCCGCCAGCCCTGTCGCGGCTGCGCTCCCGGCGGCCCCGGCGCGCACGGCCCCCGCTCCGTCGCGCTGGCTCCGCCCGGACGAGGCGTCCAGGCTG
>JAJXTS010000105.1 GCA_021783595.1 Chloroflexota bacterium
GACGACGCGGTGCCCGGCGGCGACCTCGCGTGAGCCTCCCCCGCGTCGCCGTCGTCACGACCGGCGGCACCATCGACTCGCTCGGCGCCGACCGGCTTGACCTCGCCGCGTACCTCGAGACTGGGCGACGCCTCGAGCCCGGCGCCCTGCTCGCGTCCGTGGCGCCTGAGCTTGCGTCGATCGCCCGCGTCACCGAGGTGCCCTGCGAGCGCGTGGCCGCCCACGCCATGACGGACGCGTACCTCGCCGGGCTGCGCGACGTCGTGGCGGGGATCATCGCCCGGAACGAGGCGGACGGCGTGGTCCTGACCCACGGCACCAACACGCTCGAGGAGACCGCCTGGCTGCTCCACCTCACGGTCGCGGCCGATGCCCCGGTCGTGCTCACGGGCGCCATGCGGCCGGCTTCGGCGCTGTCCGGC
Source organism: Chloroflexota bacterium (assembly GCA_021783595.1). Taxonomy (GTDB): domain Bacteria; phylum Chloroflexota; class Limnocylindria; order Limnocylindrales; family CSP1-4; genus CAIXZV01. The sequence continues at coordinate 423 of JAJXTS010000105.1, forward strand.
GACGGCCCGCTCAACCTGGTCGAGGCCGTCCGGGTCGCGGCGGCCCCCGCGGCACGCCGCCTGGGCGTGCTGGTGGTCATGGACGACACGATCCACGGGGCCCGCGACGTGACCAAGACCAACACGCTGCGCGTTGACGCGTTCGGGAGCCCGATGGCCGGGCCGCTGGGCCGCGTGGACGGGGACGGGCGCGTCGTCATGACCGCCCGCCCGGCGCGGGCCGCCACCCTGCGCGGGGCGTACGCCGCGGTGGACCTGCGAGCGCTGCCGCGCGTCGACGTGGTCGCGAGCCACCAGGGTGCGGACGGCGCCCTGGTCGATGCCGCCGTCGCCGCCGGGGCGCGGGCCATCGTGAGCGCTGCGACCGGCGACGGCTACCCCACCCCGTGGCAGGCGGAGGCCCTCGAGCGCGCCGCCGCCGCCGGGGTCGTCGTGGTCCAGTCCACCCGCGTGGGATCGGGCCGAGTCCCGCCCCTGCCCGCCCTGCTCGCGCGGGGCTGGGTCGCCGCGGACGACCTCGTCCCGTGGAAGGCGCGCATCCTCGTGCGCCTCGCGCTGGCCGCGGGCGAGGATCTCGCCGCGATCCGCGCGCGGTTCGCCGCGGGCTGACCGCGCGCCGCGCGGCACGATCGGCCCGGGCGACGTGCCGGGCGGCAACGCGCGGGCCACAATCGGGTCGGGCCGACCGGCCCACGCCGCCAGAGGAGTCCCATGGACAGCGATCCCGCCCTGCCGCCGAGGGGCGGCCCCTACTCTCTCGTGCGCCGGCTTCCCAACGGCCTGGTCCTCGTCGCCGGCCAGCTCGGCCTCGACCCCGCCACCCGCCAGGTCGTGCCCGGCGGCATCGCGGAGCAGACGCAGCGCGCCCTCGCCAACATCGCGCTGATCCTCGCGTCGGAGGGCCTCGGCCTGCGGGACGTGGTCAAGACCACGGTCTTCGTGGCTCGGCCAGAGGACGTCGCCGCCATGAACGAGGCGTACGGCGGGGCGTTCGAACCCCCGCTCCCGGTGCGCTCGACCGTCGTGGCGGGGATCGGCCCCGGCATTCTGGTCGAGATCGAGGCCATGGCGTTCGACCCCGCCGCCGTGGCGTGATCGGCGGGCGGCCCGTCGCGGCGGGACCCGCCTCAGGCAGAATGGCCGCGTGACCACCGCCCGCGAACCCGCTCCCTCGGCCGTGCTGGGTGCCGCCACCTGGGCCGCGGCCCATGACGAGCTCGTCCGCCTCCTGCGCGACCTGATCCGCATCCGCTCCGTCAATCCGCCGGACCCGCCCGGCGCCGAGACCGAGGCGGCCGAGTACCTCGCGCGCCTGCTCCGGGCCGAGGGCCTCGAACCCGAGCTCGTCGAATCGGTCCCCGGCCGCGGCAGCGTCCACGTGCGCCTCCGGGGCGACGGCACCGGTGGCGGGCCGTTCCTGCTGCTCAGCCACCACGACGTGGTCCCGGTGGACCCCAGCGGCTGGACGCACCCGCCGTTCGACGCGGTGGTGGCCGACGGCTACGTCTGGGGCCGCGGCGCGGTGGACATGAAGTTCATGGTCGCGATGGAGGCGATGGTCGTGGTCCTCCTCGCGCGCCGTGCGCGGGCGGCGGGCCTCGACCCGTCCCGCGAGCCGATCCCCGGCCTCCGGCGCGACGTGCTGTTCACCTGCACGCCCGACGAGGAGGCGGGCGGCACGGACGGCGTCATGTGGCTCGTCGAGCATCGGCCGGACTGGCTGCGCGCGGACGCCGCGGTCAACGAGGCGGGCGCGGTGTCAGTGGACCTGGCCGGCCGGCGCTTCTACCCGATCATGACCGCCGAGAAGGGTCGTGAGACGTACCGCATCCGCGTCCACGGCGCGTGGGGCCACGGCTCGATGCCCCGCGACGACAACGCCGCCGTCCTGGCCGCCGAGGCGGTCCGCAGGCTGGCGATCCCTGGCGAGCCGCGCCTCACGGGACCGATCCGGGCGCTGCTCGACGCGGTCGAGGCCGCGCTGCCGCCCGACGCGGCGGCCCTGGCCCGCGCCATCGCCGCCGACGACCCCCGCCGCGCCGACGCCGCGCTCAGCCGCCTGTGCGATGACATGTACGCCCGGGCCCTGCGCGCGCTGCTGCGCGACACCATCAGCCCGGGCGTGATCCACGCGGGGATCAAGTACAACATCATCCCCGGCGAGGCGGTGATCGAGATCGACTGCCGCACGCTCCCCGGCACCACCGAGGGCGACATGCGCGAGGAGGTCCTCGCCCGTCTCGGCGACCTCGCCCCGCGCTGCGACGTGGAGCACGTCATCGGCGCGCCGCCGGTGCAGTGGCCCGCCTCGGGCGACCTGTACGAGCTGCTCTGCGACACGGTCCGCGCCCACGACCCCGATGGCGTGCCCGTCCCGGTGATGGCGCCGTTCGCCACGGACGGCAAGTGGACGCAGCTCCTGGGCACGCCCACGTACGGCTTCTCCCCGCTGCGCAACGAGCCCGGCGAGCGCTTCCTCGAGCGCTTCCACGGCCAGGACGAGCGGGTTGGCCTCGAGGCGCTGCGCTGGGGCCTGCCCGTCCTGTACGACGTGGTCTGCGGGTTCTGCGGCTAGGCCTCACCCGGATCGCCCCGCCGCGCGCGACGGGCCCGCCGACCGGCCCGCCGACCCGCCGCCCGACCCTCGAGAGCCAGGGAGCGTCAGGCCGCTGTCTTGGGCCGAGATTGCGGTTCGCCGCCCAGTCGACGGATTCGCGGCCTCCCCGTCGATTCGCCGACTGGCAGGCGGCGGACCGACGCCCGCGACATCGATCCCGCCCTCCGGCGAGTCGGAACTTCGCCGCCCAGGCGAACCGACGACGCACCGATGGCGGAATCGTCGACCGCGAGGCGAACCGCCGCCCGGCGAGGACTCGCCTAGCGCTTCGGGTCCCGCGACTCCGTGGGCACCGGGGGCACTGGGGGCACCAGCCCCCCGCCGCCGCGCACCAGCCGGCCGCGTCGCGAGATGGCGTGCGTCGCCAGCGCGGCCACGCCCATCGCGATGAGCGCGCGCTCGCCGCGGGGCAGCGGCCGGACGGCGGCCAGGAACTGCTCCGCCCGGGCGCGGTCCACCATCCGCAGGACCGCCTGGCCGCGGGCAGTGAGCCAGACCGTCCGGAGCCGGCCGTCATCGTCCTCGCGCCGCCGCTCCACCAGCCGCCGCCGTTCCAGCCCGTCAACGAGCCGCGACGTGGCGGAGGGCGACCGACCGATCGCCTCGGCGAGGTCCGCGATCGTGGTCGTGGCCCCCTCGGCCAGGACGTAGAGCGCGGCGAGCTGCGTGAAGCCCAGGTTGAGCTCGCCCAGCTGGGACGAGAACCCCACCACCAACTCGCGCCACAGGGCCCGGCCCATCGCCACGCGCTCGGTGACCTGGCGGACGTTGGTGATCCGCGCGCCGGCCGCCATGACCGGCGCCGAGAGGTCTGCCTCGAACGTCCGGGCGATGACCTCCTTCGAAGCCCTCGGCCGCCGGACGCGGGTCAGCTCCTCCGGCAGCGTCGGCCCGGCCGCGGGGTCGGAGCGACGGGGTCGGCGGGTGATCGTGATGGTGGGCAGCTGCGCCGAGATCTCCGCCCGGGTGGGCAGGTGGTGCGCCTTGGCCTGGAGGTCGGCGACGCGCGTGGAGAGGTCCGCGACCGCGCCGGACAGGTCGGGGACCTTCGCCGAGAGCCCGCTCCGGGCGGGCTTCTGGCGGGGTTCGGGCGCGGGGCTCACGACGGCATCCTCACGCACCGAGGGTAGGCATGACGACCGGTTCTTGCAACCCTGCATGGACTCTGCCGGGGTCACGTCGCGCCCGGCATACGCTGCGCGACGATGAGTCACCTCGCCTTCGTCTTCCCCGGCCAGGGCAGCCAGTACGTCGGCATGGCCAAGGCCCTCGCCGCGACGTCGCCCGCGGCCGCCGCCGTCTTCCGCACTGCCGACGAGGCCCTCGGCGAGCCCATCAGCCGGCTCGCCTGGGAGGGTCCGGAGGAGGCGCTCAACCGCACCGAGAACAGCCAGCCCGCGCTGCTCGCCGCCTCAGTCGCCTACCTCGCGGCCGTGCGCGAGCGATGGGCCGAGCTCGAGGTGGACGTCCCCGACCCGCAGTTCGCCGCCGGCCACTCGATGGGCCAGTACACGGCGCTGGTGGCCGCTGGCGCCCTCGACCTGGCCGATGCCGTCCGGCTGGTCCGCAGTCGCGGGCAGCTCATGCAGGCGTCCGGGGCCGGGCGCGAGGGCCGGATGGCCGCGGTGATCGGCCTCGACGACGCCAGGCTCCCGGAGCTCGTGGCGGAGGCAGGCGCTCACGGCGTGTTCGGCATCGCGAACCGCAACTCGCCGGGCCAGGTCGTGGTCTCCGGCGAGCGCACCGCGGTCGAGGCCTCGCTCGCGATCGCCAAGCGCCTCGGCGCCCGCCGCGCCATCGAGCTGCCGGTCAGCGTTGCCGCCCACTCCCCGCTTATGGCCGAGGCAGCCGCCGGCATGGCCGAGGTCCTCGCCGGCATCACGTTCCGCCACCCGCACCCGCCGCTCCTGGCGAATGCGGACGCCACGCCCATCACCACCGCCGACGCCTGCCGCGCCGAGCTCGTCAGCCACCTGACCACGGGCGTCGACTGGGTGGGCGCCGTCCGCGCCATGCGGGCGCAGGGCGTCACCACGTTCATCGAGGTCGGCCCCGGGCAGGTGCTGACCGGCCTCGTCAGGCGGATCGCGGACGACGCGGTCGTGCTCGCGCTCGACGACAAGGCCACCGCGGACCGCCTGGCCATCCCGTTCGCCGACGCCGCCGCCGTGGACGACGACCCCGCCTAGCCTCCGCGCCCGAGCCCGCGTCCCGACCACCCCGCCCGACCCAATCGAGACCCCAGCCCAAGAGGATCCCGTGCGCCATCCCGATTACAACCGCCGCGTCGTCGTCACCGGACTCGGCGTCATCAGCCCGGTCGGAAACGACAAGCAGACCGCGTGGCAGAACCTGCTCGGCGGCGTGTCCGGGCTGGGACTCCTGACGCGCTTCGACTCGTCGCGCTACCAGCACCGGGTGGCGGGCGAGGTCCACGACTTCGACCCCAAGCAGTGGATGGACGCCAAGGCCGTCCGCCGCTCCGAGGCCGCCATGTGGTACGGCGTCGCCGCGGCCAAGCAGGCGATCGCCGACGCCGGCCTCGAGATCACCGACGCCAACCGCGAGGAGGTGGGCGTCGTCTACGGCACGGGCGCCGGCGGCCAGCAGCTGATGATCGACAACTGGCACACGCTCGACCGCAAGGGCCCGGACCGCGTCGCGCCCACGTTCATCGCCAACGGCCTCGTGGACTCCACCTCGGGCATGATCTCCATCGAGACCGGTGCCATCGGCCACAACATCTGCGTCGTCGCGGCCTGCTCCACGGGCACCAACTCGATCGGCGAGGCCTCCGAGCTGATCCGCCGTGGCGACGTCCACACCGTCATCGCCGGCTCGTCGGAGATGCCGCTGCTGGAGGTGGCCCACGCCGGCTTCGGCAACATGCGCGGCCTGGGCGCGCCGCGCGAGGGCCGGCCGATCGCCGACACCTCGCGCCCCTTCGACCGCACCCGCGACGGCTTCGTGCTGGGCGAGGGCGCCGGCGCCCTGATCCTCGAGGACCTCGAGGTCGCCCGGGCGCGGGGGGCGCGCGTCTACGCCGAGATCGTGGGCTACGGGGCCTCGGCCGACGGCTGGGACATGATCCAGCCCATCGAGGGCGGCGTGGGCTCGGCGCGGGCCATGAGGGCCGCGCTCCAGCGCCGCGGCGTCCCGGCCGACGAGGTGGACCTGATCAACCCGCACGGCACCTCCACGCCGGTGGGCGACACCCGCGAGGCGCAGGCGATCTGGGCCGTGTTCGGCGAGCGGTCGGCGGCGGCCAGGAAGTCCGTCGCGATCACGGCGACCAAGTCGATGACCGGCCACATGATGGGCGCGGCCGGCGCGTTCGAGGCCTTCGCCACGGTGATGGCGCTCGCGGAGCAGGTGGCGCCGCCGACGGTCAACTACGAGGAGTTCGACCCGGAGTGCGACCTGTGGGTGCCCACCGAGGCCACCCCGATGCCGATCCGCTACGCCCTGTCGAACAACATCGGCCTGGGCGGCCACAACGGCGCGATCATCTTCAAGCGCTGGGACGGACGCTGACCGCCGGGGGGCGGGCGCACCGACGGGCTACAATCCCGGCACAGCCCTTCCGCCCCATCACTCGAGGGTGAGTTGACCATGCCCCCCTCCGCCGACCTCGCGCGCCGCGCCGTCGTCACCGGCCTCGGTGCCGTCATGCCCATCGGCAACGACTTCGAGACCTACTGGCGCAACCTCCAGCACGGGGTGACCGGCACGCGCCGGATCCGCTCGTTCGACGCGACCGGCTTCGAGGTCCAGATCGCCGCCGAGGTGATCGGCTACGAGCCCGCCAAGGTGATGGACGTCAAGATGGCCCGGCGCATGAGCCGGTACATCCACCTCGCGATCGGCGCCGGCAAGGAGGCGGTGGCGTCGTCGGGGATCGACTTCGCGGCGATGAGCCAGGAGGAGCGGGACCGCGTCGGCGTGGTGCTCAACACGGGCGGCGGCGGCATCGAGGCGATCATCGACGGCACGCACGTCGCCGACACCAAGGGCCCGCGGTTCGTGTCGGCGTTCGCGGTGCCGGCGCTGTCGGGCTCGATGGCGAGCTGCATGATCTCCATGGAGTACGGGCTGACGGGCCCGGTCATGGCCCAGGTGGCGGCCTGCGCCTCGTCGGTCATCGCCTTCCACGACGCGCTGCGGCTGATCCAGACGGGCGAGTGCGACGTCGTCCTGACGGGCGGCTCCGAGGCGCCGGTGGTGCCGATGGGCGTGGCCGCCCTGGCGAACATGACCGCGCTCTCGAAGCGCAACGACTCGCCCGAGACGGCCTCGCGGCCGTTCGACGCCACGCGCGACGGGTTCGTGCTGGGCGAGGGCGCCGGCATGATGGTCGTCGAATCCGCCGAGCACGCGCTGGCTCGCGGCGCGACCCCGCTCGCCGAGGTCATCGGCGGGGCGCTCACGGCGGACGCGTTCCACATCTCCGCGCCGGACCCGTCCGGCCGCGGCCAGGCCCGCGCGATGACGAACGCGCTCCGAAACGCGGGCGTGGCCCCGGACGAGATCGACTGGATCGTGGCCCACGGCACGTCCACCTCGCTCAACGACTCCACCGAGACCAAGGCCATCAAGGTTGCGTACGGGTCGGCGGCGGCGACGCGCCAGATCTCGTCCCCGAAGTCGATGGTCGGGCACCTCGTCGGGGCCGCCGGGATCGCCTCGGCGCTGGCGGCCGTGGGCGGGATCCGCGACGGGGTCATCTCCCCGACGGCGAACCTGCACACGCCGGATCCCGAGTGCGACCTGGACTACGTGCCGCTGGTGGCCCGCCACCAGCGGGTGGACACCGTCGCGGTCCACGGCTTCGGCTTCGGCGGCCAGAACGCGGTCACGATCTTCCGGCGCTTCGAGGTCTAGGCCGAAGAGCCCCGAGGGACGTTGTTCGCAGCGTCGGGGGGCGACCGGCCGGCGGAGGCCCTCGACTGCTGAGGGGCCGCTTGGCGCCGCGCCTGCCCGAGCCCGGCGGCCAGCCCCGAGCGGGTGACTGGGGGCGCTACTTGCGGAGCGCGTCCACGATCCACTCGCGGGGCGGCACGCCGCGCAGCCCGGCCGGGGTCTGGAACACCCGGCACCGCGGCGTGTAGTCCCCGGGGTCCTCGAAGCCGGGGGCGATGTCCCGCCCGTCCACGCGGATCGTCGGCGAGCCAGGGAAGCGGTGGGCGGCGGCGACCGCGGGATCGCCCGCGTTGACGACCTCGACCGGCGTGCCCGGCGCGACGGCGGCGATGACCTCGTCGAGCAGCGCGCGGGCTGGCGCGTGGCTGGGGCAGCCGTCGAAGTAGAGGAACTCGACGCGGTGGCTCATCTCCCAAGCGTAGAGCAGTGGTGGCCGCAGCGGAGCCGTGAACGCCTGGCCTCGCCGCGGCGTTGTGCGGGACCAGCATGCTGGTCCGACGCGCCGAGACCTGCCGCGCGACGGGTCGCCCTGACATCGCCTGCTGCGTAGGGAAGACTCGGGCGCCCTGTGAGGCCGAACAGGATGAAGAACAGGCCGAGAAGTGTGCCCCCGACGTCCTGCCAGATCGGCTCGCGGCCCTGGCTCATCGCAGTGCCTGACTCTTCGGCTGGCACGTCGGCCGGCTGGAACCGAGGAGGACGCAAGGCTTCGTTCCCGTCCCAATGCCGTACGCGCTTGCGCTTGGCGTGGTCAGCTGGCCGCCGACATCAACACCGACGACGGGCTGCTGACAATGGCGCGCACCGAGCCGAGCCGATCACTGTGATAGACCTCCACCGTGCTTCCGGCGACGTCGTAGGCCAGGCCGAGGCCGTAGACGTACTTGCGCGTCCCGTCGCCGATCGCGACCGGGAGGCCGCGGCTGCTGTCGGAGGCGTACCGGATCGGCGTGCCGGTCCCAACCTGGCGGCTGAACCGCAGGCCGTTTCCGTCGTATGCGCACGTCTCGCTCGAGCCCGCCACGTTGGCGGTCGTGAGCCGGTTGGCCTGGTCATACGTGTAGGTTGTGGTCGTCCCGCTCACGGTCCGG
>JAJXTS010000106.1 GCA_021783595.1 Chloroflexota bacterium
AACCGGTCGGACCAGCGCTGCTGCGCGCCCTCCTCCGTGGTCACGGCCAGGCGGAGCCCGGCGGCCCGGACCATCTCCTCCACCGCGGGGTCGAAGCGCCCCGACGGGTAGGAGAACGTGACCGGCGCCACGCCCACGGTGTCGCCGATCCGCCCGGCCGCGGCCTCGATCTCGTAGCGCTGGCGATCGGCGGGGAGGTACGGGAGCTCGACGTGGTCGAAGGTGTGGTCGCCGATCTCCATGCCGGCCGCGGCCATGGCCTGCAGCTGCGGCGCGGACAGGAAGCGCGGGATGCCGATCCGGCGTCCGATGACGTAGTACGTGGCGCGGTAGCCGATCGCCTGGAGCGCGGGCAGGGCGTGGACGTACCCGTCGTCCCAGCCGTCGTCCAGCGACACGGCGAGCGTTCGCGGCGGCACGGGCTGCCCGGCCTCGAGCGCCCGCGCCAGGTCGGCGACCGTGATGGACCGCCAGCCCGCCGCCCTCAGAGCGCCCAGCTGGGCGGCGAACAGGTCCGGCGGCACAACCAGGCCCGGCAGCGAGTCGCCCGCAGCCGCCATCGGGGTCACGCGGTGGTACATGAGCACGGGGACGTGCAGGGCGAATGCGTCGGACGGGCCCGGACCCGCAGGTCCCGGGAACGCGGGCGTGGCAGGCGGGGCCGGCGTCGCCGACGCCAGCGGTGTCGGCGACCCGAGCGCGGCGGCCGATGGCGAGAGCGCGCCACCGGCGGGCGACGCCGAGGCGGCGGTGCCCGAACCCGCGCCGGGAGTCGCTCGCGCGGCGACGGTGCCGCGTCCGCCGGAAATGAGGGCCTCGGCCCCGGCGGCCACACCAACGACCGACGCCAAGGCGCCGACCGCCCCCAGCACGAACGAGCGGCGCGAGACTGGCTGCATGGGAGCGGAGTGTAGCCGCGAGTGCGCCAAGACCACATCGGGCGGAGCCCACGGCCGGCCCGAGCGGCCGCGAGGCCCGGCCCCGACTGCCCAGCGCAACGGTCCAACCGGCCCTGCCGCGCGACGGGACCGGTTGATACATATGCTTGAGACATATGGACGAGTTCCCCAACCAATCCCCCAACCCGGCGGGCATCCCACGCGGCCGAGGCTGGCGGCCGGCGGGCCGCCGCCACCGCTGGCTCGAGCCGTTCGTGCTGGTGCTGATCGCGGACGGCACCTGCCACGGGTACGCGCTGGCGGCCCGCCTCGGGGATCTCGGCGTCGCGCCGGGGGCGCTCGACGTGGGCGAGCTGTACCGCACCCTGCGCGAGCTCGAGCTGGTGGGCCTGGTCGGCTCGTCATGGGTGACGCCGCAGGGGGGCGCCCGGCGTCGCGACTACGTCCTGACCGACGCCGGCTGGGCACGACTGGCCGAGTGGGAGACCGTGATGCGCGCGCGGGCGCGCCTGGTCACCGAGTTCCTCGGCGCCGCGGGCCGCGCCATGGCCGCGCGCCCTGCCCCTGCCGGCCCGCCTGCTGCCGATCCCGCGGACCGAGCGGCCTGATGGGCAGTCGCCGCCGCGCGCCCGGCGGGAACCCGCACCTCGCCCCCGCCGCCGGGCGGCTGAGGCCGCAGCCACGATCACGGACCGCCGATGACGCGCGCGGGCGCGGCGTCCCGGACCGCCAGACAGGAGTTCACCCGTGAAGATCGCGATCGTCACCGATGACGGACGGACCGTCAGCATGCACTTCGGCCGGGCCCCGTACTACGCGGTGCTGACCGTGGAGGGCGGGCAGATCGTCGCCCGCGAGCTGCGCGACAAGTTCTCGCCGCACCTCACCGGCGGCGCCGAGGAGGCGCACCCGGCCGACCAGCCCCACGGCACCGACGCGGCGTCGCACGCCAAGCACGCCTCGATGGCCACCGCGGTCGCGGACTGCGAGGTCATGATCGCCGGGGGCATGGGCCGCGGCGCGTACCAGAGCTTCGCTGTGCTGGGGATCCGCCCGGTCGTCACCGACCTCTCGGACGTTGACGCCGTGGCGCTGGGCTGGGCCGCGGGCACGCTGGTGGACCACGCGGAGCGCCTGCACTGACCTCGGCGCGCGCCGCCCCGGGGTCGCGGCGGGGGGCCCGCGGCCGCCGGCCGGCGCGGGCCCCATCCGGCCCTGCGCTAGACTTGCCGCCAGGTCGCTGGTGCGTGGCTCATGGACGAGCGCCCGGTGCTGAGCCGGGAGGGCCGAGGTTCGAATCCCGGCGCGTCAGCCAACTCCCCAGGGAGTGTGGTGCGCCCGTCCGCGTGACGCGACTCCTCCCCCACCGGTAACAGGAGCCGCCCCATGAGCGAGCCGAACGCCGAGACCCCCTCCCCCGCCGCGGACCACCGCGACTTCATCCGCGACATCGTGGCCGCGGACATTGCGAGCGGGAGGATCGGCGTGCCCGTCACCCGCTTCCCGCCCGAGCCGAACGGCTACCTCCACATCGGCCACGCCAAGTCCATCTGCCTCAACTTCGGGATCGCGGCCGAGTTCGGCGGGCACTGCAACCTGCGCTTCGACGACACCAACCCGGTCAAAGAGGAGCAGGAGTACATCGACTCGATCCAGGCGGACGTGCGCTGGCTCGGGTTCGACTGGGGCGAGAACCTGTTCCACGCCTCGGACTACTTCGAGCAGCTGTACGCCTGGGCCGTGCACCTCATCCGCGAGGGCAAGGCGTTCGTGGACGACCTCTCGGCCGACGAGATCCGCGAGACGCGCGGCACCCTCACCGAGCCGGGCACCGACTCGCCCCACCGCGGGCGGGGCGTCGAGGAGAACCTGGACCTGTTCGCGCGGATGCGTGCGGGCGAGTTCCCCAACGGGGCGCGCGTCCTGCGGGCCAGGATCGACATGGCCAGCCCCAACATCAACCTGCGCGACCCGGTCCTGTACCGCATCGTCCACGCCAGCCACCCCCGGACTGGCGACGCCTGGTGCATCTACCCGACGTACGACTACGCGCACGGGCAGAGTGACGCGATCGAGGGCGTCACGCACTCCATCTGCACCCTAGAGTTCGACGTCCACCGGCCGCTCTACGACTGGCTGATCGCGAACCTGCCCGTCCCGCACGTCCCCCGCCAGTACGAGTTCGCCCGTCTCGCGCTCACCTACACGGTCCTCTCCAAGCGGTTCCTCCTTCGGCTCGTCAACGACGGCCGCGTCCGCGGCTGGGACGACCCGCGCATGCCCACCATCTCGGGCCTGCGCCGGCGCGGCTTCCCGGCCGAGGGCATCCGCAACTTCGCGACGGCGGTGGGCGTGGCGAAGGCCGACTCGACCCACGAGGTCGCCCTGCTCGAGCACCACGTCCGGGAGGTGCTCAACCGGACCTCGCATCGCCGGTTCGGCGTGATCGACCCGGTCAAGGTCGTGATCACCAACTTCCCCGACGACCTCGTCGAGACGATGGAGGTGGTCAACAACCCGGAGGACCCCTCGGCCGGCGAGCGCCCGGTGGCGTTCGGCCGCGAGCTGTGGATCGAGCGCGACGACTTCATGGAGGCGCCGGCGCCCAAGTTCTTCCGCCTGGCGCCCGGCCGGGAGGTGCGCCTCCGGAACGCGTACTTCATCACCTGCGACGAGGTGGTCAAGGACGCCGACGGGCGCGTCACGGAGCTGCGCTGCACCTACGACCCGGCCACGCGCGGCGGCGACTCCCCCGACGGTCGCCGCCCCAAGGCCACCCTGCACTGGGTCTCCGCGGCCCATGCGATCCCCGCCGAGATCCGCCTCTACGACTACCTGTTCACGCGCCCCGACCCTGGCGCCGACGGCCGCGACCTGCTCGAGGACCTCAACCCGGCGTCGGAGGCGATCGTGCACGGCTACGTGGAGCCGGCGCTCGCCGAAGCGAGGCCCGGCGAGACCGTGCAGTTCGAGCGCCTGGGCTACTTCTGCGCCGATCCCGACTCGCGACCCGGCGCGCTGGTGTTCAACCGCGCCCTGACGCTCAAGGACACCTGGGCCAAGGTCCAGGCGCGGGGGTAGTTCGCCGGCGCCGCCCCCTCAGACGTGCGGCGCCACGTCCTCGGCCAGCGCGGCCATCAGCTCGAGCTGCGCGTCGAGCGCGAGCAGCGGGAAGTGGCTCCGCGCCACCAGCTCCACCGGCACGCCTGCCCGGCGGCGGATGTCGAGCAGCGCCTCCACGAGCTGGTCGGGGCTGCCGGCGTACGTGGCCCGACCCCGGAGCATCTCCTCGTCGGAGCGGCCGACAGGCGGCGGCACGGCGGCCGGCAGCGCACGCGAGGCCGACGCGGCGAGGTCGCTGTACTTCCACTGCATCGCCCACAGCGGCTCGCGGTAGCGCGCCATCGCGTCGGCGGGCGAGGCGCCGGGCAGCAGGATCGAGTAGTGCACGAACCGGAAGGTCGCCGGGTCGCGGCCGATGCGCTCGCACTCGTCGAGCACCCAGCCCACCTGGCGCGCGAGCTCGTCGGCGGGCACGTTGGCGAAGAGGCCGTCCGCGAGGCGCGCCGCCCGCCGGACGGCGGCCTCCGCCCCGCCGCCCACGAGCACCGGGATCGGCGACGGCGGGGTCGGCCGGACGCCCACGGCCGGAAACCGGTACACGGCGCCCTCGTGCGAGAACGGCTGGCCGGACCACGCCCGGGGCAGGATGGCGAGGATCTCCTCCATCGCCGCCCCTCGGCGCCGCGGGTCCGCGCCCAGGCCGGCGAACTCGGGCTCGGCCCAGCCGAGGCCCAGACCCAGCCGCAGCCGCCCGTGGCTGAGCAGCTGGACGGTGGCCGCGTCCTCGGCGAGGCGCAGTGGGTGGTGCAGCGGCGCGAGGATGACCCCGGTGCCGATGCCGATGCGCGAGGTTGCCTGCGCGATGGCCGCGGACATGACCAGGAGCGAGGGCATGTACCCGTCGTCCGCGAAGTGGTGCTCGCTGGTCCAGACGGAGTCGAAGCCCAGCCGCTCGGCCTCCACCGCCAGCCGGATCGTCTCGTCGTAGGCGCGCGTCCAGTCCGTCTCGCCGGGCCGGAGCTGCGCGGACAGGAGGCCGAAGCCGAGGCCCATCGCCGCCGCCCCCTACGCCAGCATGCCGGCGAGCTCGCCGACCGAGGCCGCCACCATCGAGGGCAGGTACGGGTACCGCTCGACATCGGCGGCCGCCGTGGACCCGGTGAGGACGAGGACGGTGAACATCCCGGCCTCCAGCCCGGACTTCACGTCCGTGTCCATCCGGTCGCCGATGACGCCCGACACGTCGGAGTGCGCGTCGAGCGCGTTCAGGGCGCTGCGCGCCATCAGCGGGTTCGGCTTGCCCACGAAGTACGGCGCGACGCCGGTGGCGGCGGTGATGAGCGCGGCCACGGCGCCGGTGGCGGGCACGGGCCCGTCGGTCGTGGGGCCGGACGGGTCGGGGTTGGTGGCGATGAACCGCGCCCCCTCCCCCACCAGCCGCACGGCGCGGGTCACGCGCTCGAAGCTGTACGTGCGCGTCTCGCCGAGCACCACGTAGTCCGGGTCGCGCTCGGTCAGCGTGTAGCCGGCGTCGTGGAGCGCGGTGGTCAGGCCCGCCTCGCCGATGACGAAGGCGGAGCCGCCCGGGCGCTGGCGGTGCAGGAAGCGCGCGGTGGCGAGCGCCGAGGTCCAGATGGACGACTCGGCCACATCGAGGCCGCTGGCGCGCAACCGGGCCGACAGGTCGCGCGGGGTGTACATCGAGTTGTTGGTCATCACCATGAAGCGCATGCCCAGCTCGCCGAGGCGGGCGAGGAAGACTTCCGCGCCGGGGATGGCCGTCTCCTCGTGGACGAGGACGCCGTCCATGTCCACGAGCCAGTTCCGGATTTCGGGCGGGATCATGGGGCCATGCTATCGGCTCGCCCGTCAGCACCGCATGAGCGCACCGTCAGCGAGGGCGCCTCCGATGCCGCCCCCGGTCGCGGTACGCTCTGGGCCATGTCCGACTCGCACTGGCCCGACTACTACGCGGTGACGGTCGGCCGGCCCGCCTGGGGCCCGACGGTGGACGCGGCCGAGCGCTTCGCGGCCGAGGGCGGGCCGCGCCCCGCGCCGCGGCTGGCGGTGGACCTGGGCTGCGGCGCGGGGCGCGACACGCGGGAGCTGCTCCGCCGCGGCTGGCGAGTGCTGGCGGTGGACCGGGAGGCCGCGGCGATCGACGCCGTGACGGCCGCCACGCCCGAGGCGGACCGCGACCGGCTGCAGGGCGTCATCGCCGATCTGGACACGTTCGAGGTGCCGCGCTGCGACCTTGTGGTCGCGAGCGTGAGCCTGCAGTTCCTGGCGCCGGTCGCCTATGCGGCGATGTTCGGCCGGATCGCCGCCGCCCTGGCGCCCGGTGGCCGGTTCGCGGGCCTGCTGTACGGCGACCGCGACGAGTCCGCCACGGACCCGGCCTACACCTGCCCCTCGCCCGATGCCCTCCGCGGGTACCTGCGCGCCTTCGAGATCGAGGCGTGGTTCGAGCGCGAGGAGGACGGGAAGCTGGCGCTGGGCGACCCGCACCACGTCCACCTCGTCGAGGTGGTGGCGCGTCGCCGATGACCCCGCCCGACCTCGGCACCGTCCGCCGGATCCTCGACGCCGCCCGCGCCGCGGGGCACGCCACGCTGCTCGAGCCCGATGGCCTGGCGCTGCTCGCGGCGCTGGGTCTCGCCGTGCCCGCCTGGCGACTGGTGGCCGACGAGGACGGGGTGGACGCGCCGCTGCTCGACGACATCGGCGGGGAGCGGATCGTCGTCAAGGCGGTTGGGCCGGGCCTCGTCCACAAGACCGAGATCGGCGGCGTGGCGTTCGCGGACCGGACGCCCGCGGCGGTGCGGGCGGCCATCGCCGCGATGCGCGCCCGCCTGCCCGTGCCGGCTGCCGGCTTCACGGTGTCGGCCCTCGTCCCGCACGACCGCGACCCCGGCGGCGAGCTGCTGCTCGCGTTCCGCTGGACCGACGACATGGGGCCGGTCGTCGCGGTGGGCGCCGGCGGCATCGCCACCGAGATCCTCGCCGCGGACCTGCGCCCAGACCGCGCCCTGGCCATCGCGTCGCCCACGCTCACGCCTCCCGACCGGCTCGACGGCGTCCTGGCCCAGGCCACGGCCGCCCGGCTCGCGACGCGGTCCGTCCGGGGCCAGCCGCCGCGCCTCGCCCCGGAGCGTCTCGCCGACGCCGTCCGGCGCCTCCTCGCCCTCGCCCCGCTCGCGCCGGCGGAACTGCTCGAGCTCGAGATCAACCCGGCCGCGGTCACGCCTGCGGGCCTCGTCGCGCTGGACGTGCTGGTCCGGCTCGGCGACGGCCCGCTCCCCGTTCGGCGGCCGCGCCCCGCCGCTGCCGTGGCGCGGCTTCTCGCCCCGCGATCCATCGGCATCGTGGGGGTGTCGTCGGGGATGAACCCCGGGCGCGTCATCCTCCAGAACGTCCTGCGCGAGGGCTTCGACCCAGCGGCGATCACCGTGGTGAAGCCCGGCGCCGTGGAGATGGACGGCGTGCGCTGCGTGCCGGACCTCGCCGCCATGCCCTCGCGCGTGGACCTCATGGTGGTGGTGCTGCCGGCCGCGGCGACCCCCGGGTTCGTGGCCGAGGCGGTGGAACGGGACCTCGCCGCGTCGCTGATCGTCATCCCCGGCGGGCTCGAGGAGAAGTCCGGCGGCGGGGCGTACGCGGACCGCCTCCAGGCGGTGCTCGCGGCGGCCCGCGCGAGACCCGACGGCGGGCCGGTCATCAACGGCGGCAACTGCCTCGGCATCCGCTCGCGCCCCGGCCGGTACGACACGCTGTTCATCCCGCGCGCCAAGCTGCCCCCCGGCGCTCGGCCGGCGCCGATCGCGCTGGTCACCGGCAGCGGCGCGTTCGCCGTCACGCGCCTGTCGCGCCTGGCGCCGCTGGACCCGCGGTACGTGGTGACCATCGGCAACCAGACGGACCTCACCGCGGGCGACTACCTCGCCCACTTCGCGGGCGACCCAGCGGTCCGCGTGGTGGGCGTGTACGTCGAGGGCTTCGCCCGCCTCGACGGCGCGCGCTTCCTCGAGGCGGCGGCTCGCCTCCGGGCCGACGGGCGGCGCGTCGTCCTGTACCGCGCGGGCCGGACCGCGGCCGGGGCGGGCGCCTCGGCCAGCCACACCGCGGCCATCGCCGGCGACGCGGCGGTCACGCGGGCCCTGGCCCGGTCCGCGGGCGTGGCCTGGGCCGAGACCCCGGCCGAGTTCGACGACCTGCTGCGGACCTTCGCGCTGCTCGACGGCCGGCCGGCGGCTGGTCGGCGACTCGGCGCGACCACGAACGCCGGGTCCGAGTGCGTCACGATCGCGGACCACGCGGGGTCGCTCGACCTGGTTCGGTTCTCGCCCGCCACCGAGCAGGCGCTGGGCCGGGTGCTCGTGCCCGCCGGGATCACCTCGGTGGTGGACGTGCGCAACCCGCTCGACCTCACGCCGATCGCGGACGCGAGGATCGTGGGCGAGACGGCCCGGATCATCCTCGCCGCCGACGAGGTGGACGCCGGGATCGTCGGCCTCGTCCCCATGACCGACACGCTCGACGGCCTGCCCGCCGGCGAGGGCCACGACGAGGACCTCGCGCGCCCGGGCGCGGTGGCCGACGTGCTGGCGAGCCTCTGGCGCGCGACGACGAAGCCGTGGGTGGCGGTGGTGGACGCGGGACCGATGTACGAGCCGCTGCGGGCGCGCCTGCTCGAGGCCGGGGTGCCGGTGCTGGGCACGGCCGACGCGGCAGCGCGAGCCCTCGGCGCGTGGTGCGAGGCCGGGCCGCCGGGCGCCTGAGGAGGCCGCCCAGACGAGGCGGCGCCCGAAACAGGGGGGGCGGGGCCGAGGCGCGGTCAGCAGGCCGGGCTTCTGGACCTCGGCCCGGATGCGCACGGTGCGGCCCCCGTCGGAGGCGCGGGCGGCGCGGCACGGCGCGGG
>JAJXTS010000107.1 GCA_021783595.1 Chloroflexota bacterium
CTGCGCAGCCCGTCCCGGCGGCCCAGGCGGCGCCCACCCCGCGGCAGCCCCTCGGCCCGGGCGAGGCCGCGCTCCGCCGGCCCGGGATCCCGTCCGGGGGCCCGTCGGTCCCCATCCGCGGACTCCCCGCCGATCCGATGCGCACTGCCCGTCAGGTCCCGGGGGACGACGCCGCCTCGGGCTCGACGCGCCAGGGCTTCACGCCGTCGGGCGCCCGCATCGGCCGCAACGATCCCTGCTGGTGCGGGTCGGGCCAGAAGTACAAGAAGTGTCACGGGGCCTGACCCGGTCTCGTCGGCGCGATCTCGTGCGTCTGGGCCTGGCGGCGCTGGCCATCGTCGGCGTCTCCGTGGCGGCGACGACGTTCCGCATCTGGCAGCAGGGCAACCAGGACGAGCGACGACCCGCTGACGCCATCGTGGTGCTCGGGGCCGCCCAGTACGTGGGCCGGCCGTCGCCAGTCTTCGAGGCGCGGCTCTCCCACGCGGTGGACCTGTACCGCGAGGGTCTCGCCCCCGTGTTCGTGGTGACGGGCGGAAAGGTCCCGGGCGACGTCACCACCGAGGCGGCCGTCGCCAAGGCCTACGCGATCGCCCACGGCGTGCCGGCCGGGGCGATCATCGGCGAGGACCAGGCCCGGAACACCCTGGCCTCGCTGCGCACGGTGGCCGCCCTGCTGCGCGACCGTGGCCTGCACTCGGCCATCTTCGTCTCGGACCCGACGCACATGCTGCGGGTGCTGCGCGAGGCGGCCGACCTGGGCATCGACGGGTACGGCTCCCCGACCCGCACGTCGCCCGCCATGGCGGACCCGGTGAGCCGCCTCCAGGCAACCGTCCACGAGCTCGGCGCGCTGGGGGTCTACTTCATCACCGGCGAGGACCCGGAGCTGTCAACGGCCCTGCCCTGAGGACCGGTTCCACGCACGAATCGGGGGATTCCGGGCACGGATTCCGGGCGGCCCCCCTTGGAATACGCGTGGGCCTCGCCTATACTCGCGAGCACGTTCTTCGCACCCCCGGGGACTTGGCGCCGCTGCCGTTCCAACCCATTCCGAGATCCACTTCGGCGCGGGTCCCGACCGTCATCGCCGACCGAACGCGAGGAGCCTGAGTGAGGGAACTGTGAAGCAGGCTGAGGAAGCCCAGTTCGTGGATCTCATCGCTTGCGAACGGGACTGCCGATCCTGCAGCTACGCCAGCGCTCTCGACTGCGATGGCAACTGCGGAATCTGCACCCACAACAACTACTGCCCCTGTGTGAACCCCGTCGTCGCCCGAAGCAAGACAGCCCTTCGGCTGATCGAGCTCCGGCCGGTGCTGCTCGCCGACCTCCAGGTGCGCGCGTAATGGACGCCGCGACCCTGAGGGACCTGGCCGAGCGCGTCCGGATGACCTCGGGGCGTCTTTGACCTCGCCACCAAGGAAGCCCGGGTCGCGAGCCTCGACGCCCGCGCCATCGAGCCCGGGTTCTGGGACGACCAGCGCACCGCGCAGAAGGTCGTCCGCGAGGCGCAGGGCCTGCGCGACGAGATCGAGCTCTGGCGCTCGCTGGAGAAGCGTGCCGCAGACCTTGAGGAGCTCCTCGACCTGCTGGGCGAGACCCCCGACGACGAGACCGAGGCGGAGGTCGCCCGCGAGGCGGACGAGCTCGGCGCGGAGTTCGAGCGCGAGCGCACGCTGCTCCTGTTCTCCGGTGACTACGACGCCAAGAACGCAGTCCTCACCATCAGCGCGGGCGCCGGCGGGACCGAGGCGACCGACTGGGCCGAGATGCTCGAGCGCATGTACCTGCGCTGGTGCGAGCGGCGCCGGTTCAAGGCCGATGTGCTCGACTGGCAGCCGGGCGAGCAGGCGGGCATCAAGAGCGCCACGATCCAGGTGACCGGCCGCTTCGCGTACGGCTGGCTGCGGGCCGAGCGCGGCGTCCACCGGCTTGTCCGGATCTCCCCGTACGACGCCCAGAATCGGCGCCAGACCACGTTCGCGCTCGTCGAGGTCATGCCGGAGGCGGACGACGACGTGGAGATCGAGCTCAACTGGGACGAGATCCGGGCCGACACGTTCCGATCCTCGGGCGCCGGCGGCCAGCACGTCCAGAAGACCGAGTCCGCGATCCGGCTGACGCACCTCCCCACGGGCATCGTCGTGACCTGCCAGAACGAGCGTTCGGCGACGCAGAACCGGGAGCTCGCGATCCGCGTGCTCAAGTCGCGCCTGCTCGAGATCGAGCTCGAGAAGCGCGAGGAGGAGCTGCGCAAGATCCGCGGCGAGCACGTCACCGCCGGCTGGGGCAACCAGATCCGCTCGTACGTGCTGCACCCGTACCAGATGGTCAAGGACCTCCGCTCGGGCCACGAGACCTCGAACACGGGCGCCGTGCTCGACGGGGATCTCGACGCGTTCATGCAGGCGGAGCTCGAGCGCCTCGCCACCGGCCGGCCGCCGTCCGCCGACGACGCCGCGGACTGAGCCCCGCGCATGCGCTCGGCCGGCCCCATCGCATACCGTCAGGGGTGCCTGGCGGACGTGCCCGCCTGCCTGGCCGTCTGGCGCGAGGCCGTGGACGACTACCAGGGGCGCCTCAACGAGCCGCCCCTGCCCGAGGAAGTCGGCCCGATCCGCCGTCACCTGGCCCACATGATCACGACGGACCCGGACCGCTTCTGGGTGGCCGAGGTCCCCGGTCGCGACACCGCCGACGGGACCCCGCGCGTGGCGGGCTTCGCGCTGGCGACGGTGCGCGACGGGCTGTGGTACCTCGCCATGCTGTTCGTGCTCCCGGAACTCCAGGGGCGCGGCGTCGGCGCGGCGCTGCTGGACCGTGCGCAGGCAGGCCGGGACGCCCCGCCTGGCGGGCCGGCGGTCCCCGGGCCCGACGATCCGCTGGGGAGCGGGATCCGCACCTGGGGCATGGCGACCGACACCGCGCAGCCCATCTCCAACGGCCTGTACGCGCGGCGGGGCATGGTGCCCCGACTGCCGATCTGGCGTCTCGCGGGCGAGCCCCATCGCTGGGGAGCGGTGCCCACCCTGCCCGCGTCGCTCGAGGCCGTCGCGTTCGACGCCATCGCCGCCAACGGGCGGGATGGCCCGCGACGGCTGGCCGGCATCGTTGACGAGATCGACCGCGAGGCCATCGGGATCACCCACCAGGCTGATCACGAGTACCTCCGGCGCGACGGGCGGGCGGGGTTCCTCGTCCGCGAGCGGGGCGGCCGGGGCCTGGGCTACGCGTACGGGTCGCCCGTCGGGCGGGTCGGGCCGGTGGCCGCGATCGAGCCGGACCTGCTGCCCGCGCTGCTGGGCGTGGCCATCCGCCAGACGCCCATCCTGGGCACGGTGGGCGTGTGGGTGCCGTCGTCAGCGGACGCGGCCGTCCGAGCGCTGCTGGATGCGGGTCTGCGGTTCGACCGCTTCCCGGGCCTCATCTGCTGGTCGAGGCCCGAGCTGCCGTTTGCGCGCTACCTGCCGATCAACCTGGCCATGGTGTAGGCCGCTGGCCGACGGCCCGCGACGGTCGTCTTTCGGGATTCGAAGCACCTGCGGGTGGCGGCGCCCGGCTGCCGGCGCCACGGCTCCCGACCGGCAGGATCGCCCGCGCGGTGTTAGCCTCGGGGCAACGTGGCTCCCTCGACCGTGCCCTCGGACGGAGTCGAAGCACCGGCCGGACCACCGGCCCCGAGATCGACAGGCCGCAGCCGAGCGAAATGACCTCCCCCGAGACCGCGTCGCCCTCCTTGTTCGGCCGACTGGCTGGCCGGTCGCGCCCCGTGCGCACGTCGCACGACGTGGTGGTGCTGCACGACGTCACCAAGCGCTACCCCAACGGGCGGATGGCGCTGCGCGACGTGGACCTGGTCGTGCCCGAGGGCGACTTCGTCTTCCTGGTGGGCCCGTCGGGCGCCGGCAAGTCCACGCTGATGCGGCTGCTGATCCGCGACGAGCTGGCGACCCAGGGCCACGTGGTTGTCGACGGCGACGACCTCGCGCGCCTGCGGCGTCGGGCCGTCCCGAGGGTCCGGCGCAAGATCGGCGTGGTCTTCCAGGACTTCAAGCTGTTGCCCCGCAAGACGGTGTGGGAGAACGTCGCGTTCGCGCTCGAGGTGACCGGCACCCCGCGCGCCAAGATCAGGCCCGCCGTGGACCGGGTGATCGCGCTCGTGGGCCTGACCGCGCAGGCCGCCCAGATCCCCACCCAACTCTCGGGCGGCGAGCAGCAGCGCACCGCGATCGCCCGCGCCCTGGTGCACGACCCCCGGATCATCATCGCGGACGAGCCCACGGGGAACCTGGACCCGGTGATCAGCTGGGAGATCATCCAGCTGCTGCTCCGCATCAACGAGCTGGGCGTGACCATCCTCATGGCAACCCACGACGCCGAGGTGGTCACCGCGCTGCGCAAGCGCGTGGTGGCGCTCGAGGAGGGCCGCGTCATCCGCGACGAGCTCGGCGCCGCCTACCACCGCGAGGACTGACGCCATGGTCGCCTTCGTCCTGTTCTCCATCCGGCGGGCCTGGCAGGGATTCTGGCGCAACGCGCTGATGAGCCTCGCCGCGACCCTCACGATGGTCCTGATGCTCACGCTCCTCGCCGGCTTCTTCGTCCTCCAGAACGTGCTGCTGGCCAGCCTGACCTTCGTGGAGCAGAAGGTGGAGGTCGTGGCGTACGTGCAGAACACCGCCACCCAGGACCAGGTCAACGCCCTGGTGGCCAAGGTGCAGGCGATGCCCGAGGTCGCCTCCGTCCAGTTCGTCTCCCGCGACCAGGCGCTCGCCAACTTCCGCCAGACGCTCGCGGCCCAGGGGCGGCCCGACCTCACGACGTCGCTCGACCAGAACCCGCTCTACGCGAGCGTCAACGTCAAGCTGCGCGACCCGAGCCAGCTCAGCGCGGTCGTCTCGGCGATCGGGGACCAGCCCATCGTGCGGTCCGTGATCAACATCCAGGCGCTGGTGGACCGGGTCCTCACCTTCACCAGCGTCGTGCGCAGCGCGGGGATCGCGATCCTCGGCATCGTGGGCGTCATCGTGCTGTTCATCATCGTGAATACGATCCGCCTCGCTGTCGTGGCGCGGGCCGAGGAGATCGAGATCATGCGGCTGGTCGGCGCGTCCGACGCGTTCATCCGCTGGCCGTTCGTGTTCGAGGGGGCGCTCGTGGGCCTGCTCGGGGCGATGATCACCCTGGGCCTGCTGCTCCTCGCGTCGCAGCCGCTGTCGCAGGCCATGGTCAGCTTCTTCAACGTGCTGCCGATCGAGCTCGGCTCCGTGGGGCGCGACACCACGGCGCTGGTGCTGGGGACCGGCGTGGGCCTGGGCGTGCTGGGCGCGTGGGTCTCCGTCCGCACGTACCTGATCCGGTAGCGGCTCGATGACGGCCGTCGGGGAGGGGCCCGCGCTCCAGCCCGAGCCCGCGCCCGAGCGGCGGCGCGGCGGAGCGCTGGTGGTCGCCGGCGCCCTGATCGCGGTCCTGGCCGGGACCGCGCTCTTCCTCTCGGGCTGGACGCTCGGGCGCCAGGCCGCTCAGCAGCCCGGGACGCCCGTCTCCGAGCAGGCCCTGTGGCAGCCCTTCTGGGACACCTACACGGCGATCACCGAGCGGTACGCCGGCGGGCCCGTGGACCGCCAGGCCGTGGTCCAGGGCGCGATCAAGGGGATGATCGCCGCGCTCAACGACCCGTTCTCCATGTACCTCACACCCGAGGAGTTCAAGGCGTCGCTGCAAGGGATATCGGGCCAGTTCTCGGGGATCGGCACCACCGTGGGCACGGTGGACGCGAGCGGCGCGAACGCGTCATGCGCACCGCTGTCGGCCACCTGCCGGCTGGCGGTGGAGTCCACCATCCCGGGCTCGCCGGCCGAGGAGGCAGGGCTCCAGCCGGGCGACGTGATCACGGCCATCAACGGCGCGACGGTGAGCGGCCTGACAACCGACCAGGCGACGCAGAAGATCCGCGGGCCCAAGGACACCACCGTCACGCTGTCCATCGCCCGGGACTCGGTGCGGCCCTTCAGCGTGTCGATCGTCCGCGCGGACATCCTCCAGCCCGAGGTGTCCACCCGGACGCTCGCCGACGGTGCCGTCGGCTACATCAAGCTGGCCAGCTTCAGCGACCAGGCGTCGGTTGACTTCGCGGCCGCCGTGGCGTCCGACGTGAGGGCGGGGGAGAAGGCCCTGGTCATCGACCTGCGCGGCGACCCCGGCGGCTTCGTCACCGACGCGCGGGCCATCGCCAGCCAGTTCCTCGCCAGCGGCACGGTGTTCTGGGAGCGCGACGCCGCGGGTGACCTGACCGAGGTCACGGCCGAGCCCGGGGGCGCGGCCACCGATCCGTCGATCAAGGTGGTCGTGCTGGTGGACGGGGGCACGGCGTCCGCCTCCGAGATCGTCTCGGCCGCGCTGCACGACCGCGGGCGCGCGACGCTGGTGGGCACGAAGACCTACGGCAAGGGCACGGTCCAGCAGTGGACGCAGCTCGGGGGCGACAATGGCGGCTTCCGGCTCACGATCGCGCGCTGGCTGACCCCCGACAAGGTGTGGGTGAACGGCGTGGGCATCACGCCCGACATCGTGGTCTCCGCGGCCGCCTCCAAGCCCGGCCAGGACCCCGTGCTCGACCGGGCCCTCGCCACGCTGGGGTTCGGCGGGTCCGGCCAGTAGGCCGGCGACGGCGCCGCGACCGGCCCAGGCGGGCGACTTGCGCATCTCGGTCCGATCGGTTACGGTCCCCTCGAACGAAAGGAGGTGATGTGCAGTGACAGATAGCGGTAGTTGCTGCACCACCTCGTCGGAGACCGCCGCCTAGAGACGGTCCCGACGGGTGGTCGGTAGCAATGCGAACGCCGGTCCGAACGCGGGCCGGCGTTCGTGCGTCCGGCGGTTGGTCTCCCGCCCGCGCGTGCGACACTGGCCGCCACCGATCACGGAGGTATCGCCCATGGGCGAGACCATCGCCCAGAACCGCAAGGCCCGCCACGAGTTCAGCATCGAGGACACCTTCGAGGCCGGCCTCGTGCTGCGCGGGACCGAGATCAAGAGCGTCCGCGACCACAAGGTCAGCCTGGCCGACGCGTACGCGCGGATCGAGAAGGGCGAGGCCTGGCTGATCGGCCTGCACATCGCGCCCTGGGGCGCCGCCGACGTGCGGTTCAACCACGAGCCCAAGCGGATGCGCAAGCTGCTGCTGCACCGCGACGAGATCGACGAACTGCTGGGCAAGACCAAGGCCAAGGGCCTCACGCTCGTCCCGCTCGAGGTCTACATCAACGATCGCGGGCTCGCGAAGATCCGCCTCGGCCTGGCCCGCGGCAAGCAGGCGTGGGACCGGCGGCGCGAGATCGCGGACCGGGACGCCAAGCGCGACATGGCGCGCGAGGTGGCCGACGCCCGTCGCCGCTGAGCGCCCGCGACGA
This sequence comes from Chloroflexota bacterium, assembly GCA_021783595.1. GTDB lineage: Bacteria > Chloroflexota > Limnocylindria > Limnocylindrales > CSP1-4 > CAIXZV01. Next base: position 7,416 of record JAJXTS010000107.1, read on the forward strand.
CGGGCGCCAGCTTGGCGACGACACGGCCGGCACCGAACCCGAGGAGGACGCCGATGCGGCTCGCGCGCATGATCCAGGCCGTGGACGTCCACGCGGCGGGAGAGCCCGGCCGGGTGATCGTGGGCGGCGTGCTCGACGTGGCCGGCGCCACCATGCTCGAGAAGGCGCAGCACCTCGAGGCCCACGGCGACGCGCTCCGGCGCCTGATGCTCCGCGAGCCTCGCGGCTACCCGGCCCTGTGCGCCAACGTCATCCTGCCGCCGACGAACCCCGAGGCGCAGGCGGGCTACGTGATCATGGAGCACGCCGAGTACCCGGGCATGTCCGGCTCGAACACCATCTGCGTGGCGACCGCGCTGCTCGAGACCGGCATGGTGGCGATGCGGGAGCCCGTGACCGAGCTGGTCCTCGAGGCCCCGGCCGGCCTGATCCGCGTCCGCGCCGCGTGCGAGGGCGGCAAGGTCACCGGCGTCACGTTTCGCAACGTGCCCGCGTTCGCGACCCACCTGGGCGCCGTGGTGGAGGTCCCGAGCCTGGGCACCGTCACGGTGGACGTGGCGTACGGCGGGATGTTTCACGTCATCGCCGACGCCGAGGCGCTGGGCTTCCGCATCACGCCCGACGAGGGCCGCGACATCGCCCGCGTCACCGAGATGGTCAAGGCGGCGGCGGCCGAGCAGCTCCCCGTGGTCCACCCCGAGCAGCCCGCCTTCGCCGGCATCACCATCGGCCAGGTCTCGGGCCCGGCCCACGACCCGCGCAACTCGTGGCGCAACGCCACGACGGTGTCCACCCGCGCCTTCGACTGGGCGGACCCGTCAACGTGGACCGGCGTGCTCGACCGCTCCCCGTGCGGCACGGGCACGTCCGCCAAGATGGCCGTGCTCCACGCGAGGGGCCAGCTGGCGATCGGCGAGGCGTTCCGCCACGAGAGCATCGTGGACACGGTGTTCACGGGCCGGCTGGTGGCGGAGGCGCGCGTCGGCGACCTGGCGGCGGTCGTCCCCGAGATCACCGGCACCGGCTGGGTCTACGCCTTCACGTCGTATGTCGTGGACGAGACCGACCCGTTCCCCGAGGGGTTCACCGTCGGCGACATCTGGTAGGGTCGGGGCGCCGACCTATGCGCACAGGACCACCAGGTCGGGGGCGAACGGCTGGTCCCAGCTGCGGCCCGAGAAGGCGAGCGTCGTCAAAAGACCCAGCCCGTCGGTCCTCGCGGACAGCTGCCAGTCGGAGGCGAGGAGGCCATCCTGTTTGGCCTGGCTGGTCAGCGCGCCCCTGTTCGCCGCGAAGCTCCCGGCCGTGCCGTCGGGCTGCAGCGTCCCCTGCCACAGCGCGACCGCCTGTCCCCACAGGCCAGCGGGCAGCATGGCCTCGGGCGAGATCGCCCCGGCCGTGGCCTCGCCTGGCTGAACGACCAGCGCCTGGCCGTTGATCAT
>JAJXTS010000108.1 GCA_021783595.1 Chloroflexota bacterium
CAACGCCGCGGACACGAACGACAACGCAGCGGACTTCGTGGTCAACGGGTCGCCCGTGCCCCAGAACCGGGACGCCGGCGTCGTCACGCCGACCCCGACGCCCGACCCGACGCCGACCCCAGCGCCGACCGCGACGGCGACGCCCGACCCGACGGCGGCGCCTACCCCCGCGCCGACCGCGAGCCCGGCCCCCACTCCGACGCCCGACCCCACTCCGACGCCTGCGCCCGCGCCGACCCCGACGCCGACGCCCGACCCCACGGCGGCGCCGACGCCGAGTCCGACCGTCGCGCCGACCCCGACGCCGACGCCCGCGCCGACCGCGACGGCGACGCCCGACCCGACGCCCGCGCCGACCTCCACCCCGCCGACCCCCGCGCCAACCGTGTCGATTGCGTCGGCGCGCGTCATGCCGGACGGGGGAGCGGCCGTCGTCGAGGGCGTGCTGACGACGCCCCTCGGCGCGCTCGAGTCCGGCCGCACGGGCTTCGTGCAGGACGCCACGGCTGGCATCGCCCTGTACCTGGACGCCGCCGCCATCGCGCCGCTGCCCGCGGGCACCCTGGTCCGAGCATCGGGCACGGTGGTGTCCCGGTACGGGCAGCGGACGCTCCGCGTGGCTGCCCCGGATGTGGTGGTCCTGGGCGAGGCCAGCCTGCCGGCGCCGGTCGCCGCGGGCACAGGCGCGGCGGGGATCGCGGGCGAGTCGCTCGAGGGCCTGCGGCTGCGCGTGGCCGGGGTCGTGGTCGAGGCGCCGTCGGGCCTGGCCGACGGTCTCGGGGTCGCGCTCGACGACGGCTCGGGCGTGCTGCGGCTGGTCGTGGGGCCCGAAGCGCTGGCGGACGCGACCGTGCTCCGCGGCGCTGCCGTGACGGCCACGGGCCCGCTGGGCCAACGCGACAGTTCCGGCACCGGTTCGGCCGGCTATCGCCTCTACGCCACCATGCCCGGTGAGTTCGAGATTTGGCCGGCCCCCAGCCCCACGCCGAGCCCGACGCCCTCGCCCAGCCCGTCGCCCACGCCGTCGCCCAGCCCCTCGCCCACGCCCACGCCGAGCCCCACGCCGTCGCCCAGCCCCTCGCCCAGCCCCACGCCGAGCCCGAGCGCCGCCCCGCTGGGCGTGGGCGCGGCCCGAGGGGTCGCCGTTGGGGGCTCCGCCAGCGTGGTCGGCGTCGTGACGGCCGCGGCAGGGCGCATCGGGTCCATGGCCCTGTTCGTGATCGGCGACGCCACGGGCGGGCTCCCGGTTCACCTCGGGTTCGGCATGGCCGCCCCGGCGACAGGGACGCTCGTGTCGGTTCGGGGCACGATGGCCGCGCCGTACGGCCAGACCGAGCTGAGGCTGGCCAGAGGCGGACTCGCGGTCCTCGGGTCGTCGGCCATGCCCAACGCCGTCCCCGTGCCGGCCGGGGCGATCGGGGAGAGCCTGGAGGGGCAGCTGGTCACGGTCACGGGCTCGATCACGGTCGGCGCCGCGAAGGCGACCGGCGGGGATCTCGTGCTCGTGGTGACCGGCGACGACGGCACGCGGCTGAAGGTGTACGCGGACGCAAGTGCCGGCATCGGCGCCGACACGCTGCGGAAGGGACTCGCCGGGTCGTTCACCGGCATCGTGGGCCAGCGCGCGTCGCGATCCGGGGCGCTCGACGGCTACCGCCTCTGGCTCCGCGGCCCGGACGACGTCCGCCTCGGCAGCCAGGCCACGCCGGCCCCGTCAGGATCGCCTGCCGACGCCACCAGCGCCCCGACCAGAACGGAGCCCATCTCGACGGCCCGGATCCGCGACGGCTCGACCGTGACCGTGGCCGGCGTCGTGACCGCGGAGCGGACGCTGCTCGACACGTCCGGCCGCCGCGCGGTTTTGGAGGATGCTACCGGCGCCATCGAGCTGTACCTGCCGGCTCCCGACTCGGCGGTCCACCTCGGCGCGCGCCTCCAGGCGACCGGCACGGTGGCCCGGGTGTCTGGCGCCCCTCGCCTGCGGGTGAGCGCGGTCACGGTCCTCGGCTCGGCCGCCCCGCCCGTGCTCGACCTGCGCAGCGCGCCCGGCGCCGCCACCGAGTGGCGCCTCGTGCGCGTGGTCGGGACGATCCGGAGCGTCCACCCCTCGGGTGACCGCTGGGTGGCCGAGCTCGACTGCGGCTTCGGCACCGTCCCCGTGACGGCGCTCGCCGGGGCGGGCGTCCCCGCGGCAGCCGTCGCGGCGGGTCGGCGTGCCACGGTGGTCGGGATCGTGCGGCGCCCGTACCCCACGGCCGCCGACCGGCGCTACGCGGTCCTGCCTCGCCGCCCGTCGGACGTCTCGCTCGGCGCGGCCGCCGTGGCGAGCGCGGGCCCCGCGGGAGCTGGCGCGGCCGGCAAGACGCCCTCCGTCGGCACCGCGACGGGCGGCCCGCCGACGGTTGACCTCTCCGCGCTCGGCGCGCGGGTGGGCCAGCGGGTCCGGGTCGGCGGGCTGGTCGCGGAGGTCACCGCGGACGGGCTCCGGCTTGACGACGGTACGGCCTCCGCGCTCATCGTCCTCGAGGGCGATGCGGCGGATCTGGCCGCGCTCATCGGCCCCGGCGACGCGCTCGACGCCGTCGGCACCGTGGAGGCGCGGACGGGACCGGTGCTGGTGGTCGGCGACCCGGCCGACGTGACGCTGGTCGGCGACCTGGGCGGCGACGCCACCACGCCGCCCGCGGCCGCCTTCATGGCCGGGCCCGAGAGCGTCCCGCCCGACGCCGCAACCACGGCGACAGCCGGGGGCTCGCCCTCCCTGGCGGCCGGCGCGGTGCTGGCGGGGGTGCTGGCCTCAGCGGCGGCGGCAGGCGCCGTCGGGGCACGCCGCGTCCGGGAGCGCCGACACCTGCAGCGGCGCCTCCGCCGTCGTCTGGCAACGCTCGGGGGCGGCGGCGCGGCGACTGGCGCGGCCGATGCCTGAGCGCGCGTCGCGCCGCCTCGCGCGGCAGCCAACCTCGCTTGACGGTCGCGGAATCGCGCCCCTATCCTCGGGCCAACCCGAGCGGACCACGCTCGAGGAGCGGAGGACCCCACCCCTTGCCCGATGCCGACGCCCGCGTTGCCGTCCCCGCTGGCGACGTCCAGTACCACATCGGCGTCGGCCCGGGCGACCTCGCCCAGTACATCCTGCTGCCGGGCGACCAGGACCGCGTGGAGGTGGTCGCGTCCCACTTCGACACCGTCGAGCTGCGCCACCGCCACCGCGAGTTCGCGACCGCCACCGGCACCTATCGCGGCCTGCGCGTGTCGTGCGTCTCCACCGGCATCGGCGCGGACAACGTGGAGATCGTCCTCAGCGAGATCCTCGCGATCACGGACCGGCCGACGATCATCCGCATCGGGTCCAGCGGCGCCCTCCAGCCCGGGATGGAGGTCGGCGATCTCGTGATCTCCACCGGCTCGCTTCGCCTCGAGACCACGACGAACTGGTTCGTCCACGAGGGCTATCCGGCCGTCGCCCACTACGAGGCCGTGCTGGCGCTGGAGGAGGCGGCGACCCGCCTCGGCCACCGCCACCACGTCGGCCTGACGGCGACCGCGCCCGGTTTCTACGGCGCGCAGGGACGTCCGATCCCGCATCTCCCCATCCGATACCCTGACCTCGCCGAGGAGATGGCCCGCCAGGGCATCCTCAACTTCGAGATGGAGGCGTCGGCGCTTCTGGTGCTGGCCGGTCTGGGCGGCAGTCGCGCCGGCGTCGTGTGCGCCGTCTACGCGAATCGCCGGACCGGCGAGTTCGCGGAGGGCGACGCCAGGACCAGGGCGGAGGCCGCCGTGGTGGAGACCGGGCTCGAGAGCCTGGTCGTCCTCGCGGAACTGGACCGCCAGAAGCAGTCGGCCGGAGCGGTGCACTGGCGCCCGTCGCTCTGGACCCCAAGCTGAGCGCCAGGACAGCACGACGCGGCCCGCGAGGCGCTACGCTTCCGCGGATCACCGAATCGGGAGGAGACGCGCAATGGCCCAGGCGTACTGCGTCAAGGACAAGGCCAAGGTCGAGGTCCAGGATCCGCAGCAGATCACAATGAAGAACGGCAAGCCTGCGATCCAGGGCACGTGCCCGAAGTGCGGCGGCAAGGTCTTCAAGATCGGCGGCTGACGCCGAACCCAGAACAGGTTCGTTGAGCCCCCGTCCGGCAGGTCCGGCGGGGGCTCAATGGTGCTCGGCGGCGGTCCGCCCGGCCCGAGCCAACGGGCCGTGTATCGGGGGAGTGCGCGGGAGCCCCTGCTAAGATTCCCGGCAATCAGATCCACTTGGCCCGAAGGACCTCGCCCTGCTCCCGCCCCGCCCCGTCCCAGACATCGGAATCGCCGCCGCGACCGCCGCCTGTTCGGCGACCGCCGCCGCGCTCCCGACGTCGTCGGTGTCCGACCCGTCGCGCGCCGGGCTCGTCCCGTGGCTCGTCATCCCAACACGTCGGCCGTGCTCGCGCTGGGCGGCGGCAGGGCGTCCCCAGTCACAAGGAGAAACAGGATGACCGTTCGCGTCGGCATCAACGGTTTCGGCCGCATCGGCCGCCAGTCCCTCAAGGCGCTGATCGAGCGCACGCCGGAGGTGGAGGTGGTCGCCGTCAACGACCTCGTCGACGTCCCGACCAACGCGCTCCTGTTCAAGCACGACTCCACCTACGGCGCCTACAAGGGCGAGGTCAGCCACACCGACGACGCCCTCGTCATCGACGGCAAGACGATCAAGGTCCTCCAGGTCAAGGACCCGGCCACCCTCCCGTGGGGCGACCTGGGCGTGGACATCGTGATCGAGTCCACCGGCCTGTTCACCGATGCCGAGAAGGCCGCGGCCCACATGGCCGCCGGCGCCAAGAAGGTCATCATCTCCGCTCCCGCCAAGAAGGAGGACATCACGATCGTCCTCGGCGTGAACGAGGACAAGTACGACCCGGCCAGGCACAACATCATCAGCAACGCGTCCTGCACCACCAACTGCCTGGCGCCCGCCGCCAAGGTCGTCCACGACAACTGGGTGATCAAGCGCGGCCTGATGAACACCATCCACAGCTACACCAACGACCAGCGCGTCCTCGACGTCGCCCACAAGGACCCGCGCCGCGCCCGCGCCGCCGGCCTCAACATCATCCCGACCACTACCGGTGCGGCGAGGGCCCTGGCGCTCGTAATCCCGGACCTCAAGGGCAAGTTCGACGGCTTCAGCCTGCGCGTGCCCACCCCCACCGTTTCGGTCGTGGACTTCACCGCGGAGCTCGAGAGGGACGTCACGCTCGAGGAGCTCAACCAGGCCTTCCGCGATGCGGCCGCCGGCCCGCTCGCCGGGATCCTGGGCGCCAGCGACGACCCGCTCGTCTCGACGGACTTCCGGGGCGACACCCGCAGCTCCATCGTGGACCTGCCGTCCAACATGGTCCTCGGCGGGAACTTCGTGAAGGTCATCGCCTGGTACGACAACGAGTGGGGCTACAGCTGCCGCGTCGCCGACCTCGTGAAGTTCGTGGCGGGCAAGCTCTAGGCCCATCGGTCGGGCCCATCCCCATGCTTTACGGCCCGGCGGCCCCGGCTGCCGGGCCAGGGGAGAGACACATGGACAAGCTCACCGTCCGCGATCTGGACGCCGCGGGCAAGCGCGTCTTCGTGCGCGTGGACTTCAACGTCCCGCTGCAGGACGGCAAGGTCACCGACGACTCGCGCATCCGCGCGGCGCTGCCGACGATCCGGCACCTCCAGCAGCAGGGCGCCAAGGTCATCCTCGCGAGCCACCTCGGCCGCCCCGACGGCAAGGTCAGCGACTCGCTCCGGCTCCGCCCCGTGGGGGAGCGCCTGGGCCAGCTGCTGGGCAAGACCGTCCCGGTCACCGGGGACGCGCTCGGCCTGGGCACCGAGGACGCCGTCAAGCGCCTGCGCAACGGCGAGGTGCTGCTGCTCGAGAACCTCCGCTTCCACGCGGAGGAGGAGAAGAACGACCCCAAGTTCGCGGAGGCCCTCGCGGCCTACTGCGACGTGTACGTGAACGACGCGTTCGGCACCGCACATCGCGCGCACGCGAGCACGGTCGGGATCGCCAAGCTCCGCCCGGCCTACGCCGGCTTCCTCATGGAGAAGGAGATCGCGAACCTCGGCAAGCTGCTCGAGAACCCCGAGCGGCCGTTCGCCGCGATCATCGGCGGCGCCAAGGTCAGCGACAAGATCAAGGTCCTCAAGAACCTGCTCGCCAAGGTCGACATCATGGTGATCGGCGGCGGCATGGCGAACACGTTCCTGCTCGCGCAGGGCAAGCCGATCGGCAAGAGCCTGGCCGAGCCCGACCGGGTCGAGGACGCGCGGGCGATCCTGGCCGCGGCCGAGGAGAAGGGCGTCACGGTGGTCCTGCCGGTGGACGTGGTGGTGGCCAAGGAGGTCACCCGCGGCACCGAGTACAAGACGATCCCGGCCGAGAAGGTCCCCGCCAGCTGGCACATCGTGGACCTGGGCAAGCAGAGCCTCGCCAACATCGAGACCGCGCTGACCGGCGTCCGAACCGTGCTCTGGAACGGTCCGCTGGGCGTGTTCGAGATCCCCTCGTTCTCGCACGGCACCAAGGCCATCGCCCGGTTCCTGGCCGATCAGGCCGCGGACGGCGCGGCGGTCGTGGTGGGCGGCGGCGACTCCGTGGCGGCGATCACCCAGCAGGGGCTGGCCGACAAGATGACCCATATCAGCACCGGCGGCGGCGCGTCCCTCGAGTTCCTCGAGGGCAAGGAGCTGCCGGGCGTCACGGTCCTGCTGGACCGCAAGCCGGAGGCCTCCTCGTGAGCGACACCACCATTGCCTGGGTCGATGCCCGGGAGATCCTCGACTCGCGGGGCAACCCGACGATCGAGGTTGACGTCGTCACCGAGGACGGGAGCCTCGGCCGGGCGGCGGTCCCGTCCGGCGCCAGCACCGGCGCCAACGAGGCCGTGGAGCTGCGTGACGGAGACAAGGCCCGCTACGGCGGCAAGGGCGTCCTGACCGCGGTCGCCAACGTCACCGACCGTATCGGCCCCAGCATCCTCGGCTTCGACGCCGCGGACCAGGCCGCCATCGACCAGATGCTGATCGACCTCGATGGCACGCCCAACAAGGCGGAGCTGGGCGCGAACGCCATCCTGGGCGTGTCGCTCGCCTGCGCCCATGCGTCGGCGGCCAGCCACGAGGTCCCGCTCTACCGCTGGATCGGCGGGGTCGGCGCGCGGGTCCTGCCCGTGCCCATGTTCAACATCCTCAACGGCGGCAAGCACGCGCAGGACTCCACGGACTTCCAGGAGTTCATGGTCATGCCGGTGGGCGTCGCGTCGTTCGGCGAGGCCCTCCGCGCGGGGGCGGAGGTGTTCGCCGCGCTCCGCAAGATCCTCCACGACGAGGGCCACGCCACGGGCCAGGGCGACGAGGGCGGCTTCGCACCGAGCCTCCCGTCCAACCAGGCCGCCGTCGAGGTGATCCTCCGCGCCATCGAGAAGGCCGGCTACAAGCCCGGCGACGAGGTGGCCATCGCGCTCGACCCGGCCGCGAGCTCCATCCTGGTGGACGGCACCGGCACCGGCGACATCCCGGGCCGCTACAGCCTCGCCAAGGAGGGCCGCGTCCTCGACGCCGGCGAGATGGTTGACCTGTGGGCCGACTGGATCGCCCGCTACCCGATCGTCTCGCTCGAGGACGGCCTCGCCGAGGACGACTGGGGCGGCTGGCGCGAGCTCAACGCGCGCCTGGGCGACAAGGTGCAGCTGGTCGGCGACGACATCGTGGTCACCAACCCCGCGTTCATCCGACGGGCCATCACCGACAAGGCCATGAACTCGGTCCTCATCAAGCTCAACCAGATCGGCACCCTGACCGAGACGATCGACGCGATCGAGCTCGCGCGGCGCGCCGGGTGGTCCGCGGTGGTCTCCCACCGCTCGGGCGAGACCGAGGACACCACCATCGCCGACCTCGTCGTGGCGATGGGCACCGGGCAGATCAAGACCGGCGCCCCGTCACGCTCCGAGCGCGTGGCGAAGTACAACCGCCTCCTGCGCATCGCAGACGAGCTGGGCGAGGACGCCCGCTACCTCGGCCGCGCGGCGCTGTCGGGCGCTGCCGGGCGCGGGACCTTCTAGGGTCGCCGGCGCCCGCTGCACGCGGGCCATCGCTCTTTCGGCACGTGGCGCGCTCTCCGCGAGGAGGGCGCGCCACGTCGCGTTTCGTTGACCTCGGCGCGGCGCCATCGTGCGCGCGACCGCTTCCGGGACGCGACGAGGAGTCGCGCCGATCCGCCTGGCCGCCGCTGACGTCGAGTCGCGGTCAGCTACGGGTGACAGCGGTCGCTGCTGCCGCGGACCGGGCGATTCGTCACCACCTACGGTCCAGGCCCGTACCTGGGCGCGCAGCCGCGTGCGGAGCGTTGCGGATGCCGCTGTCACCCGTGGCTGATCGGATCCGGCCCCGAACCGAGCTCGAGAATCGAAAACGCCCCGGCCGGTGACCGGGGCGTCCTTCGTGGCGCGGGGCGCCAGGCCAGCGCTACTCGGCCTTCTTGGCGGCCTTCTTGGGGGCCGCGGCCTTGGCGGCCGGCTTGGCTGCGGCGGCCTTGGCTGCCGGCTTCGCGGCTGCGGCAGTCTTGGCTGCGGCGGCCTTGGCTGCGGCGGCCTTGGCTGCCGGCTTCGCGGCTGCGGCGGCCTTGGCTGCGGCGGTCTTGGCTGCGGCCGGCTTCGCGGCTGCGGCCGGCTTGGCTGCCGGCTTCGCGGCTGCGCCGGTCTTGGCTGCCGGCTTGGCGGCCGCAGTCTTGGCTGCTGCCTTGGCGGCGGCTGCTGCCTTGGCGGCCGGCTTCGTGGCGGTGGCCTTGGCGGAGGCGGCCTTGG
>JAJXTS010000109.1 GCA_021783595.1 Chloroflexota bacterium
GCCGGGCGCGGGGCCGGTCGGTGGCGCGAAGCCGGGCACGGGGCAGGGCGGTGGAGCACCCCAGCGCTCGCCGCGCGCTGACGACGGCCGACAGCAGCCCGGTCCCAGCCTGGTCGAGCAAATCCGCCTGCCGATCCTAGTCTCGTCCATCGTCTTCGTCGTGATGGCTCTCGCATTCGCCTACGTCGCGTCCCCGTCGTCCCCCAAGGCCAGCGCGTCTCCGGTGGCCCCGTCCGCGGCGGTCGCGTCGCCCGCCGTCGCGTCGCCGAGCCCGCTGGCCTCGCCGGCGGCGCCCGCCACGCCCACCATGTCGCCCTCGCCCGCGCCCAGCGCGACGGGCAGCTGAAGGAGGCCCCATGCGGCTGTACTCGTACGCGGACAAGTTCGGCGTCACCCGCACGGGCGTCCTGACCAAGGGCGGCCTGATCCCCGGGCGGCGCCTTGAGCCCTACCTCCAGGTCCCGCTCCGGACCTTCGGCGACCCGGCCACGATGATCATCGACGAGACGTGGCGCCAGGACGTCGAGCGCGCGGTCGCCCGCGCCCGCAAGGATGGGGTCAAGCCGCGCGACCCCGCCAAGCGCTATGCCCTGCCCGCCGTCTGGAACCCCCGGAAGGTCATCGGAATCGGCCTCAACTACGCCGACCACGCGCACGAGGGCGGCCGCGAGGCCCCCGCCCGCCCGACCACCTTCGCCAAGTTCGCCAACGCGATCGTGGCCGACGGCGAGAGCATCGTCCGGCCGGCCGGCACCCGCGCGCTCGACCTCGAGGTGGAGCTGGGCGTCGTCATCGGCAGCCGCGCCCGACGGGTTGCCCCCGAGGACGCCATGGCGCACGTCGCGGGCTTCGTGGTGGTCAACGACGTCAGCGCCCGCGACTGGCAGGGCCACCCTCAGGCGCTCGCCGAGGGCCAGAGGGGCGACGGCCAGTGGCTGCGAGCCAAGGGCAGCGACACGTTCCTGCCTGTCGGGCCCGTGCTGGTGACCCCCGACGAACTCGACCCGAAGGCGGGCCTGCGCCTGCGCTCGTGGATCATCCGCGACGGTCAGAAGATCCCGATGCAGGACGGAAACACCCGCGACCTGCTGCTCGACGTGCCGCACCTGGTGAGCCTGGTCAGCCAGGAGATCACCCTCGAGCCGGCCGACCTGATCATCACCGGCACCCCCGCGGGCGTCGGCGTGTTCCGCGACCCGCCCCTGTTCCTGCAGCCCGGCGACCGCGTCCGCTGCGAGGTGGAGGGGATCGGCCGCGTCGAGAACCCCATCGTGGACTGGGCCGAGGACCCCCGCTAGACCCCCGAGGACCCCCGCTGGACCCCCGCTGGACCCCCGGCAGCCGGCGCGGCGTCGGCGGCCCACGCACACGGCGGCTGCGCACAGGGCCGCCACGCACAAGGAGGCGCGCATGCTCGCCCTCGTCAAGTCCGCGCCCGGCCCGGGCCTCGCCCTGGCCGAGGTCCCGATCCCGGCGATCGGAATCAACGACGTCCTGATCCGGGTCCGCAAGACCGGCATCTGCGGGACGGACCTACACATCGAGTCCTGGGACCCGTGGGCCGCCAAGAACATCCGCCCGCCGCTGGTGGTCGGCCACGAGTTCGTGGGCGAGGTCGTGGAGGTGGGCTCCAACGTCCTGGACTTCCACCCCGGCGACATCGTCTCGGGCGAGGGCCACGTCACCTGCGGCCGGTGCCGCCACTGCATGGCCGGCCGGCGCCACCTCTGCGCGAGCACGGTGGGCCTCGGCGTCGGGCGGGACGGCGCCTTTGCCGAGTACGTGGCGCTGCCGATGACCAACGTCTGGCACCACTGGCCGGGGATCGACGAGGACGTCGCCGCGATCTTCGACCCCTTCGGCAACGCGGTCCACACCGCGCTCGCCTTCCCGGTGCTGGGCGAGGACGTCCTGATCACCGGCGCGGGGCCCATCGGCCTGATGGCCACCGCCGTCGTCCGCCACGCCGGCGCCCGCATGATCGTGGTGTCGGAGCCCAACCCCGTGCGCCGCCAGCTCGCGATGCGCATGGGCGCCACCCTCGCCATCGACCCGCGGGAACGCGATCTGGCGGACGCCCAGCGGGAGCTGGGCATGGTCGAGGGCTTCGACGTGGCGCTCGAGATGTCCGGCGCGCCGGCGGCCATCCGGGCGGCCATGGACAACATGGCCCACGGCGGCTCCATCGCCATCCTGGGCATCCCCACCCAGGACATCAGCCTCGACGTCAACGAGATCGTGTTCAAACTCCTGACCGTCCGGGGGATCTACGGCCGTGAGATGTACGAGACCTGGTACAAGATGACGGTCCTGCTCCAGTCCGGGCTGGACATCACGCCGGCCATCACCCACCGGTTCGGCTTCCGCGACTACGAGGCGGCGTTCGCGGCCGCCCGCTCGGGGGACGCTGGCAAGGTCATCCTCGACTGGACCGCCTGAGGCGGGAGGAGAGCACCATGGGAACCGCACCGCGCCCGGATCCGCTCGCCTTCCTGGGCGACGAGCTGGCCGACCTCCGCAAGCGCCACCTCTTCCGGCCCCTGCGGGTGATGAGCTCCGCGCAGGGCCCCGTCGCGGTCATGGACGAGCGGCTGGTGATCAGCCTCTCGTCCAACGACTACCTGGGCCTCACCCACCACCCGCGCATGAAGCGCGCCGCCCTCGACGCGGTGGAGCGGTACGGCGCGGGATCCGGGGCCGTCCGGACCATCGCCGGCACGATGACCCTCCACGAGGAGCTCGAGGCGGAGCTGGCCCGGTTCAAGCACACCGAGGCGGTCCTGACCTTCCAGTCCGGGTTCACCGCGAACACCGGCGTCATCCCCGCGATCACCGGCGAGGATGACCTGATCGTCTCCGACGAGCTCAACCACGCCTCGATCATCGACGGCATGCGGCTCTCGAAGGCGCCGCGCGTCGTCTACAAGCACGCCGACCCGGCCTCGCTGCGCGAGGTCCTGGCCGGGGCGGTCCGGCGCGGGCGGGACGGCCAGGGCACGCCCTACCGGCTGATCCTGGTGGTCACCGACGGCGTGTTCAGCATGGACGGCGACATCGCCCCGCTGCCCGAGATCGTCGAGGCGGCCGAGGAGGTCGGCGCGGCCGTCATGGTGGACGACGCCCACGCCAGCGGTGTCCTGGGCAGGGACGGGCGCGGCTCGGTGAGCCACTTCGGGCTGGAGGGGCGCGTCGCCGTGCAGGTGGGCACGCTGTCCAAGGCCGTGGGCGTCCTCGGCGGCTACGTCGCGGGCAGCCAGAGCCTGCGCGACATCCTGATCCAGCGGGCGAGGCCGTTCCTGTTCTCCACCAGCCACCCGCCCGCCGTCGCCGCCGCCTGCCTCGAGGCGATCCGGATCATGCAGGACGAGCCCGAGCTGATCGAGCGCCTGTGGGCGAACACGCGCCGTTTCAAGGCCGGGCTGACGCGGCTGGGCTTCGACACGGGTCGCTCGGAGACGCCGATCACGCCGGTGATTCTCGGCGACAGCGAGACGACGATCCGGTTCAGCAACCGCCTGTTCGAGGAGGGCGTGTTCGGCACGTCGGTCGTGTACCCGACCGTCGCCCTCGACCGAGCGCGCATCCGCACGATCGTGACTGCCGCCCACACCGACGAGATGCTCGACGAGGCGCTCGGCGTGTTCGACCAGGTCGGCCACGAGCTCGGCGTGATCCGCGGCTGACGCGCGATGGCTGACGCGAGCACCGGCCGGCCGGACCTCTCCCGCCGGCGGGCTCGCCGGGACGAGGAGGCCGCGATCTTCGAGGCCGGCCTCGCCGCGGGACTGGGCGACGCGCGGGACCTCCCGCTCGACACGCACATGCACACGGTCCGCTCGCCGGACGCGGCCCAGGACGCGCTGCTCGACGCGTACTGCGCCCTGTCGCTCGAGCGTGGCATCGCCGAGCTGGCCATCACCGACCACGTGGACTTCGACCCTGCGGCGCCGGCCTACGCGTACAGCACGTTCGGCGAGCGCGAGCGCGACGTGCGGGAGGCGGCCGAGCGCTGGGCGCCCCGGGGCCTCGCGGTGCGCTTCGGCGTCGAGGTCACCTACGAGCGCGCCTACGAGGACGACATCCGCGCCTGGCTCCGCGCGCACCGCCACGACTTCGTCATCGGCAGCGTGCACAGCGGGCCGGCCTCGCTCTACGAGCCGGAGCGGGTCGGCGCGTTCGTGGCCGGGAAGTCGCTGCGCGAGGCCACCGCGCCGTACTTCGTCGAGGTGACCGCCGCCGCGCAGTCGGGCCTGTTCGACTCGATCGGCCACCTCGACGTGGTCAAGCGCTGGCTCGTCCCGCACGTGATGCCGGCTGCCCTCGCCGCGCAGCCCGAGCTGTACGACCCGGCGCTGCGAGCGATGGTCGAGACCGGCACCGCGCTCGAGGTCAACGCCTCGGGGCTGCGCCAGCTGCCGCGCGAGACGTACCCCACCGCCGCGATCGTGGCGCGCTACCTCGCGATGGGCGGCCAGGCCGTGACCATCGGCTCCGACGTGCACCAACCGTCATGGTTCGCCTTCGGCCTCGGCGAGGCGTATCGTCTGGCGCGGGGCGCCGGCGTGACGTCACTCGCGTTCCGGCGCGGCGATGGCCGCGTGTGGGTACCCATCTCGGCAGCCCCGGACAGAGCGTAGGCGGCGGCACCGGCCCGGGGGCGCCCTTCCTCGGCCACCGCGTCGCCGAGCCACCGAAGCGGGGAGGAACACGGGTGGACAGGAAGGTCAGCTTCGCGCACCGCGTCGTGCTCACGGGAGCACTGGCCGTCGTGGTCGCCGCCTGTGGCGGGGGGTCGGCGACAGCCGCCCCGGCCGCCTCGCAGGCGTCGGCGTCCCAGGCCCCGGCCGCATCCCAGGCGCCGGCCGCGTCGCAGGCTCCCGCGGCGTCGCAGGCGCCGGCCGCGTCCCAGGCCCCCGCGGCGTCGCAGGCCTCGGGCGCGTTGTCGGGCAGCGCGATCACCGCGCTGGCCGACCTCTCGAGCTACAAGGTCAAGATCGTGATGGCCGGCTCGGGCTCCAGCAACGGCCTGCTCTCCATGGGCAACATCTCGATGGAGGGCACGGTCGTCCTCAAGCCCGCCAAGGCCTCGGACATCACCCTGAGCCTGGGCGGCGGCAGCCCGGGCGCATCGGCCTCTGACGCCGTGAAGATGCGGTTCATCGAGGTCAACGGCAAGACGTACATGGACCTCGGCGGCACCCTGACTGAGGCCACCGATCCCTCCCAGACCTCGATGACGGACTCGCTCAGCCCGGAGAAGCTGCTGGGCGGGACCGCCTCCTACATGGGGGACCTCAAGCCCGCGGGCGACGACCAGAAGAACGGCATCGCCACCACGCACTACACCGCGGACGCCACGGCGCTCGCCTCGGCCGCGGACGGCCTCGACGCCCTCGGCCTCGCCGGCGCCTCGTGGACCTGGGACGTGTGGATCGCCAAGCAGGGCGGCTACGTGGTCAGCTACGCGCTCAAGGGCGCCGGCAAGGACGGGACGAGCCTGACGCTCGCGCTCGACATCTCCGACGTCAACAGCCCCTCGAATGTCGTCAAGGGCCCCTGACCCAGACGGCATCGCAGCCCCGGCGCGTCGGCTCGGCGCGCCGGGGGCCTAACACAGGAACTCGCGCATCGTTATGAGCATCGACGACGAGGCGATCGACCGACTCGTAGCCGCCGCCCAGGGCGGGGATCCCGACGCGTTCGGGGCTCTGTTCGACCGCTACCACGCTCCCGTCTATCGGTTCGTCGCCGCCCGCGTCGGGCGCCCGAGCGACGCGGAGGACCTTGCGCAGCTCGTCTTCGTCAAGGCCCTCGAGGCGCTGCCGCGCTATGAGGCGCGCGGCGTCCCCTTCGGGGGCTGGCTGTTCCGGCTGGCCAGGAACGTTGTGATAGATCACGTCAGGACGCGTCGCGAGCACGCACCGATCGATGTGGTGATGGAGCGGACGGCCGACGAGGCGGGGCCTGACGACCTGGCGGTGCTCCGCCAGGAGATGGACGGCGTGGCGAGCGCGATGCGGCGGCTGACACCGGAGCAGCGCGAGGCCATCGAGCTGCGGTTCTTCGCGGGTCTGTCCGCGAAGGAGGCGGCCGTGGCCATGGGTCGGCAGGAGGGCACCGTTCGGGGCCTCCAGTTCCGGGCCATCGCGGCGCTGCGGCGGGAGCTCGGCATCGAGGCGGACGACCTGCCCAAGGCGTCGGGGACGACGCGATGAGCCAGGACGAGCCGCCGGACTGGGAGGCCATGGAAGCGATCGAGCCCAGCGCGGGCGAGGAGCTCGAGCGGGTGATGGCGCGGTACGCCAGGGTGCGGCTGGACCCCAGCCCCGCCGAGGCTCGGCGTGCCCGCGCGGCCGTGATGGAGCATGCCTGGCGGGCGCGCCTCGAAAGCCTCCCGGCCGCCCCGGCGCGGCGCCGGACGCCGTTCGCGCACTGGAGTCCCCGCCGCCTGGCGACCACCGGCGCCGCCGCGGTCCTCGCGGGCCTGCTGGTGGGGTCGTCGGCCTTCGCCGCCTCGAGGGCCGGCGGGCCGCTGTACGGCGTCCGCCTCGCCGTCGAGGACGCGACGCTGCCGGCCGATCCGTCGGCTCGGCTGCAGGCGGAGATCGCGAACGCCCAGGCTCGGCTCGCGGAGGCGTACGACGCCGAGGTGCGCGGCGACCAGGGCGCGCTGACGGCCGCGCTGAGCGCGTACGGCGAGGACGCCACCACCCTCGCCGCCGCGACGGGCCCGTCGGCCGAGCAGGCGCTCGCGGCCCTGCAGCAGCACCAGGACGTGCTGCAGTCCCTGATCGGCCGGGCCCCGGCCGCGGCGCTGCCGGGGCTGGACCGGGCGCTCCTGAGCAGCGACAGCGCGATCCAGCGCCTGACGGCCACCGAGGGTGGCCAGAACCCCGGCGGGGGCGACAACGGCTCAGGCGGGAACGGGAACGGGAACGCGGGCGGGGCCGGTGCGGGGCCGGCCGGCAGCGGGAATCCGGGCGGCGGGAACGGGAACGCGGGCGGGGCCGGTGCGGGGCCGGCCGCCAGCGGGAATCCGGGCGGCGGGAACGCGGGCGGGTCCGGGTCCGGCGCCGGCGGCAGGGCGACCCCTGCCCCGACGGCCACGCCCGCGGCGACCGTGGCCCCCGAGCGCTCCCCCAAGCCCCATCCCTCGCCCAAGCCCTAGCGAGCCGTCCGCGGTCCTGCGCGCCCGCGAGAGACGCAGGCGGACGCGCCCCCCGGAGCGCGCTACGATCCGACGATGCCGACCCTGGTGTGCCCGTGCGCCTGAACGTGCTCGGCGCCGGACCCGCGTACACGGACCGCCAGGACGCCGCGGGCGCCGCCTACCTGGTCACGCTCGACGACACGCACGTGCTGCTCGACCTGGGCCAGGGCGCCTTCCCGCGGATCTTCCCCCACGTGCAGCCGACGAGGCTCGACGCGGTGGTGGTCAGCCACCTCCACCCCGACCACTTCATCGATCTCGTGCCCCTGCGGCACTACCTGCGCTACGAGTTCGAGCCGCCCCGGCGCGTCCGCGTCATCGGCCCGCGAGCCCTGGCCGACCGCCTCGACGCCCTGCACGCGGAGCCCGGCTTCACCGCGGGCGCGCTCGACTGCGAGGTGCACGGGACAGGGCAGCGGCAGGTCGGCTCGCTGTCGCTCGAGGCCGCCCTCGTGGCCCACACCAACGAGAGCTACGCGCTGCGGGTAGCCGGGCCGGACGGGCCGGGTCTCGTGTACAGCGGCGACTGCGGCCGCGCCGCCGACCTGATCCCGCTGGTCCGCCCGGGCGACACGCTCCTCACGGAGGTGACGTTCGGGCCGGGCCCCGTTCCGCCGGGCGTGCTCCATCTGGACGGCCCGGCCGTGGGGGAGATCGCGGCGGCGACCCGGCCGGGTCGGGTCCTCCTGACGCACATCCTGGCGGGGCACGACCTGGGGGCCACGATCGCGTCGATCCGCCCCCGGTGGGACGGGCCGGTCAGCTTCGTCTGGCCGGGGGATGGGCTCGACATCTGAGGCGCAGGAGTCAGGCTCGGCTCGGGCGTCTCACGACTCTCGGACGGCAGGACATCGGCCGGGAGGCGCTGACTCCCGGGCCAGGGCCGAGACATGACGGACGGGGCGCACCAGCTTGTGCGCCCCGTCCGGGTCTCGGGAACCCTACGTGAAGGTGGCTGGCCTCGTCGGGCCGGTCCTCAAACCGACCGGCCCGACTGGGTTCGGGGTCAGCCTCGGCGGTTCCGCCGGCGCGCCCGCGCCGGGGCCGGGCGGACGAGCCCGAGCATCAGCACGATCGCGCCCATCGCGGCCAGCAGGATCAGCAGGCCGTTGCTGGCGTCGTTGGAGGTGCCGCCCGGGACGAGCGAGTCCGTCGCCGGAGGGGTCACCTGCGGCGTGGCGGTCTCGCCCGCGACCGTGCCCTTGGGGCCGGCCGTGACCGGGTTCTCGACGGCGACCTTCGCCGTCGCGTTCGCCGCGATCGTGGCTCTGCCAGCGGTGCCCCCGTAGCCGACGGTCGGGTTGCCCCACGCGTAGCCGGTGGCCAGGCTGGCCTTGCCGGTCTCCGACACGGTGCACGAGGCGCCCGCGGGGAGGCCGCCGATGGTCACGGAGCCGGTGGTCGAGCCAGCCGGGATCCTGATCGTCTGGGGCGCGACCTGCGCTCCGACACAGGTGACGCCGAAGGTGAACGCGCCGCCGCTGAAGCCGCCCGTGCTACCGGTGAGCGTCTTGTCGATCTGGAGGCTGCCGTACTGGGGCTGGGGCGGGGTCCCGACGGTCACCGTCGCCTGGGCGGTGTCGGTGACTTG
>JAJXTS010000110.1 GCA_021783595.1 Chloroflexota bacterium
CCCCGCGCCGCGCCCCGCGAGTCCCGCCCCCCGCCCGCCACGCGCGACCAGCCGCGCTTGACGGCGCCGCGCCGCCCGGACGACGCTGGCGCCATGCGTCCCGACACTCTGCTCATCGACGGCGACTGCGGCATCTGCCGCGCCTCGGGCGACTGGCTGGCGGCCCGCGTGCCGCCGCGCGAACTGCGGGTGGTTGAACTCCAGAGCGTGCCCGCCGACGCGGAGCTGGCAGCCGCGGTCGTGGGGCGCCGCCTCTCGGATGCCCTCCACCTCGTCCGCGCCGATGGCACGGTGGCAGCCGGCGCGGCGGCCGTGATCGGCGCGGGGCGGCATCTCCCGCTGCTGGGCGTCGCCGCCGCCCTGTACGACTGCCCGCTCGGCCACGCGCTCTGGGGCCCGGCGTACCGGCTGGTGGCCCGGAACCGCCACCGGATCGGCCGCGCCATGGGCATCGAGGCGGTCTGCGCTACCATTCCCCTGTGACCGACCGACTGGTCGGTCGGTGACGCAGCCGGGCACGCCCCGGGTGCGCCCGAACGCCCGGCGACTGGCCGCACCGACGAGGACCACTCCAGCCATGCCCCGTACCGATCCCGCCGAGCAGAGTCGCAGCCGCCGCGAGCGGATCCTCGACGCCGCCTTCACGGCCTTCGCCCAGCGCGGCTATCGGGACACGGCCGTGGACGACATCGCGAGCGCCGCCGAGACCAGCAAGGGCGGCATCTACTTCCACTTCCCGAGCAAGGAGGCGATCTTCCGCGAGCTCATGGCGACGACCGCGGACAAGCTGGTCGCGCGAGTCGAGCGGGCGGTCGCCCTCGAGACCGAGCCGGTCGCCAAGGCCGAGGCGGCCCTGCGCACGGTGCTCGCCACGTTCGCCGGGCACCGCACGATGGCCCGCGTGCTGTTCCTTGACCTCGCCGGTGCCGGGCGCGCGTTCCAGACCGAGACCAACGCCCTGCACGCGCGCTTCGCGCGGCTGATTCGCGGCTATCTCGACGAGGCGGTGGCGACCGGCGCCATCCCCGCGCTCGACACCGACACCACCAGCGTCGTGTGGTTCGGCGCCCTGAACGAGGTGGTCGCCCGCTGGCTGCTGGCCGACACCCCCGAGCCGCTCGAGGACACGTATCCGGCCCTGCGCGAGGTGCTCCTGCGCAGCGCGGGCGTCCCGGAGGGTCGGATCCGCCGGGGTGGCGCCCAGGAGCCCGGGTCCGGCGCGGCGCGGGAAGGGACGGGCGCGTGACCGCCGTCGGGGAACCGGTCGCCGCCGGCGAGCGCATCGGCGAGCCGCTGGCGCGGCTCCTGGCCCGCACGCCGGAGGCCGTCGGCCGGCTCCTCGCCGCGGGCGTCGCGGTCGCGGCCGTGGATCCCATCGCGCTGTTCGCCGCCGCGGCCGAGGCCGATCTGGAGGCCGCCCTCTGGCTGCAGCCCTCGCAGGGCGTCGCGCTCGTGGGCGTCGGGCGTGCCTGGGCGGCCGAGGGCGACGGGCCGTCGCGCTTCCGCGATGCCGAGGCCGCCTGGCGCGACCTGGCGGGCGATGCAGCCCTGGAGGGTCCCGCCGCCCCGACCCTGCTCGGCGGCCTGGGCTTCACCGGCCGCCAGCCGGCCGCCGAGGATCCCTGGGCGCCCTTCGGCCCCAGCTCGCTGGTGCTGCCGAAGCTCCTGCTCGCGACCCGGGACGGCGTCTCCGTGCTGACGGCGAGCGCGGTCGGCGCCCCCGATCCGCGTGCCGTGGACGCCCGCTGGGAGGCCCTCGCGGAGCGCGCCCGCGCCCTGACTCCGCCGGCCGCCGGCCTCGTGGCCCGTCCCGTTTTTGCGCCCCTGCGCACCGAGCGCTCCCAGCCGGACCGGGCGGGCTGGCACCGCACGGTGGCGACGATGGCCGGCGCCGTCGGCCGCGGCCGCCTTGACAAGGTGGTGCTCGCCCGGCGCGTGGACCTGCGCTCGCCCGTGGAGCTGGACGTCCCCAACGCCCTGCGCCGCCTCGTCGCCAGCGCCCCAGAGAGCACCGTCTACGCGTTCCGCCGCGCCGGACGCACCTTCCTCGGCGCCACGCCCGAACGCCTCGTCCGCGCGGAGGGCCGGCGGTTCCGCACCGCCGCCATCGCGGGCACGATCGGCCGGGGCGCCGACGAGGCCGAGGACGCGAGGCTGGCCGCGGCGCTGCTCGCGAGCGAGAAGGACCGCGAGGAGCACGCCATCGTGGTGCAGTTCATCCGGGCCCTGCTGGCGCCGGTGGCGGAGCGGATCGACGTGGCGCCGCACCCGTCGGTGATGAGGCTGCGGTTCGTGCAGCACCTGGCCACGGAGATCGAGGGCACCCTCCCCGAGCACGCCGGGCTGCTCGCGCTGGGCGAGCGACTCCACCCGACACCCGCGGTGGGCGGCGATCCGCGCGACGCGGCGCTCGCGATGATCGACGAGCACGAGGGCTTTGAGCGCGGCTGGTACGCGGGGCCCGTGGGCTGGCTCGAAGCGGACGGTGACGGCGAGCTGTGCGTGGCCCTCCGCTGCGGCATCGTGGACCGGACGCGGGCCACGCTGTTCGCTGGCTGCGGGATCGTGGCGGACTCGGACCCCGCTCGCGAGTGGGAGGAGTCGCGGATCAAGCTGCAGGCCGTGGTGTCGGCCCTGGGCATGCCGGAGGACGAGGCGTGAGCCACGCGGCAACCCTGCGCGCCCTGGTCGCCGAGCTGGTCGCCGCCGGCGTGCGCGACGCCGTGGTCTGCCCGGGCTCGCGCTCGACGCCGCTCGCGCTGGCGGTCGCGTCGTGCGGCGCGCTCCGGACCCGCGTGCTGCTCGACGAGCGGTCAGCCGGGTTCTTCGCGCTCGGGCTGGCGAGGACCAGCCGTCGGCCGGTGGCGATCGTGGTCACGTCGGGGACCGCCGTGGCGAACCTGATGCCCGCTGTGGTGGAGGCGCGCCTCTCGCGCGTGCCGCTCGTGGTGCTCACCGCGGACCGCCCGGCCGAGCTGCAGGACCGCGGCGCGCCCCAGACGATCGACCAGGTGCGCATCTTCGGCGGCCACGCGAAGTGGGCGAGCGAGCTGCCGCTGCTCGACGGCGAGCCGGCGACCGTCGCGCACGCCCTGTCCGTGGCCGGGCGCGCGGTGGCGACGGCCTGGGCCGGGCCGGCCGGACCCGTGCACCTCAACGTCCCGTTCCGCGAGCCGCTGCTGCCGGACGGGCCGCTGGCGACGGCCGATCCCGACGTCCCGGTGCGGTCGTTCGCCGAGGCCGTCGCCGGGCAGCCGGTGCTGGGGCCCGCAGCGCTCGCCCGGCTGGCGTCCCGGGTCCCGGCGGGCGGTCGCGGCCTGATCGTGGCCGGCCCCGACGACGACCCGCGGCTGCTCGAGGCGTTGCCGCCGCTGGCGCGCGCAACCGGCTTCCCGATCCTCGCCGACCCGCTGTCCGGGCTCCGGACCGGCTCGCACGACCGCTCGATGGTCGTGGCCCGCGCGGACCAGCTGTGCCGACCCGGGCCCTGGCTCGACGGCCACCTTCCCGAGCTCGTCATCCGCACGGGCGCCATCCCCACGGCCAAGCCGATCCTCGAGCTGCTGACCCGCGTGCAGCCCGGGCTGATCGTGCTCGACGGCGATGGCGGCTGGCGCGAGCCGGCGCTGATCCCGGCCACCTTCGTCCACGCGGACCCAGCGGACACCGCAACCCGCCTCGCCGCGGCGCTGGGCGGTCCGGTGCACAGCGTGTGGGGCGAGGCGTGGCGGGCTGCCGACGATGCGGCGAGCGCCGCCATGGGCGCCTGGCTCGCCGGGCTGAACGAGCCGTTCGAGGGCGCCCCGTTCCCGGCCCTGGCTCGGGCCCTGCCCGACGGCGCGGTCCTGTGGTCCGGCTCGTCCATGCCCGTCCGAGACCTGGACGCCTGGCTGCCGTCCGCGGACCGCGCGATCACCGTGCGCGCGAACCGCGGCGCGAACGGCATCGACGGGGTCATCTCCTCGGCGCTCGGAGCGGCGGCGACCGGCGCCCGGACCGCGCTCGTGATCGGCGACGTCTCGTTCCTCCACGACGCCACGGCGCTCGGCACGGCGCGCCAGCTCGGCCTGTCGCTCGCGATCGTGCTGGTGGACAACGACGGCGGCGGGATCTTCTCGTTCCTGCCCCAGGCGCAGCCCGCGGCGGCGATCCCCGGCACGGGGCTCCCCGAGCACTACGAGCAGCTGTTCGGGACGCCGCACGGGACGGACCTGCCCGCGGTGGCCCGGGCGTTCGGCGCCGGCCACCGCGAGGCGGGCGCGCGCGACCTGACCGAGGCGATCGGCTGGGCGCTGGCGACCGACGGCGTCAACGTCGTCCACCTGCGCACGGACCGGGCCCGGAACCTGGCGCTCCACCGCGAGGTCGCGGCGGCCGTGCAGGCGGCGATCGCATGACCGGCACGACGCTCCTGCTGCTGCACGGGTTCACCGGGAGCGGCGCTGCCTGGGCCGAGCACCTGGCCGCGCTCGAGGGCCGCTTCGAGGTGCTCGCGGCCGACCTGCCCGGGCACGGGACGAACCGCGAGGCCGCGTCCGTCGAGGCCGCCGCCGAGGCGCTGGCGACGCAACTCGCCGGCCGGTCCGGCGGGCGTCCCGCCCACGTCCTCGGCTACTCGCTCGGCGCCCGGGTCGCGCTGCGCCTTGCCGTGGCGCACCCGGGGCTGATCGACCGGCTCGTGCTCGAGAGCCCGTCCGCTGGGATCGCGGACCCGGCCGAGCGCGAGGCCCGGCGCCGTGCCGACGAGCGCCTGGCCGACGACATCGAGCGCGACGGCCTCGTGGCGTTCGTGGACCGCTGGGAGCGCAACCCGGTCTTCGCCAGCCACGCCGGGCTCGACCCCGCCGCGGCCGCGCGGCAGCGCGCGATCCGCCTGGCACAGGACCCTCACGGCCTGGCGGGGAGCCTCCGCCTCGCCGGCCAGGGCGCCATGGAGCCGCTCCACGACCGCCTGGCCGAGGTCCGAGCGCCCACCCTCGTGATCGCCGGCGCCCTCGACCCCGCCCGCCCCCGGGCGGAGCTGGTCGCGGCCGGCATCGCCGGCGCCCGCCTCGTCGTCATCGACGGCGCGGGCCACACGCCCCACCTGGAGCGTCCCGAGGCGTTCCTCGCCCTCGTCACCGACTTCCTGCAGGAGGACGCCGCCGCGTGAGCACCAACGTCGCCTGGACCACGGCCCACGAGTACCGCGACATCCGCTACGAGGTGTCCGGCACGGGCATCGCCAAGATCACCATCGACCGCCAGGCGGTCCGCAACGCGTTCCGGCCGCTCACCGTGCGCGAGATGATCGACGCGTTCAACCGCATCCGCGACGACGCGTCGATCGGCTGCGTGCTGCTCACCGGCGCCGGCGACACGGCGTTCTGCGCGGGCGGCGACGCGAACTACAAGAGCCACGAGGGCGGCTACCTCGACGACGACGGCCTCGCCCGCCTCAACGTGCTCGACCTCCAGCGCCAGATCCGCTCGCTGCCCGTCCCGGTGATCGCGCTGGTCAACGGCTTCGCCATCGGCGGCGGCCACGTCCTCCACGTGGTCTGCGACCTGACCATCGCGAGCGAGAACGCGGTGTTCGGGCAGATCGGGCCGAAGGTCGGGAGCTTCGACGCAGGGTTCGGCGTCGGGCTGCTGGCGCGGCTCGTGGGCGACAAGAAGGCCAAGGAGATCTGGTTCCTGTGCCGGCGGTACTCGGCGCAGGAGGCCTACGAGATGAATCTGGTCAACAAGGTGGTCCCGCTCGAGGACCTCGAGGCCGAGGGCGTGCGCTGGGCCGACGAGATCCTCGAGATGAGCCCGACCGCGATCCGGTTCCTCAAGGCGTCGTTCCTGGTGGCGACGGACGGGCTCGCCGGCATGCAGGAGTTCGCGGGCCACGCCACCGGGCTCTACTACACGACCGACGAGGCCCACGAGGGCTCGCAGGCGTTCCTCGCCAAGCGCAAGCCCGCCTACCGCAAGTACCCTCGTCGCCCGTGAGCACCTCGCCCTCGCCCTGGTCCCCGCCGTCGGCCGCCCCCGCCGGGCGTCCCGCGTTCGCCTCCATCTGGTGGCATGCCGCCCGCCCCAACACGCTGCCCGCCGCCCTGGCCGGGGTCATCGTGGGGCTCGGGGCGGGCTACGGCGTGGACGCGGCGTTCCGCCCGGACACCGCGCTCGGCTGCGTGCTCGTGGCCCTGCTGCTCCAGGTGCTCGCCAACTTCGCCAACGACCTGTCGGACTTCCGCAAGGGCGCCGACACCGAGGCGCGCCAGGGCCCGATGCGCGTGGCCGCCGCGGGGCTCGTGTCCGAGCGCCAGCTGGAGGCGGCCATCGCCCTCACCATCGCCGCCGCCGGCGTGGTGGGGATCTGGCTCGCCTACGTCGGCGGCCCGGTCCTGGTGGGGCTGGGCGTCCTGGCCGTGGTCGCCGCGCTCGCCTACACGGGCGGGCCCTGGCCGTACGGCTACAAGGGCATGGGCGAGGTGTTCGTGTTCGTGTTCTTCGGCCTGGTGGCCGTGGTGGGGACGGCGTACCTCCAGGCCGGGCGCCTCGAGCCGGTGTTCTTCGCCGCGTCCGTGCCGGCGGGCGCCCTGATCACCGCGATCCTGGTGGTGAACAACCTGCGCGACATCCCGACCGACCGCGAGGCCGGCAAGCGCACGATCGCGGTGATGATCGGGGAGCGGGCCACCCAGCGGGAGTGGCTCGCCCTCGTGGCCGCCGCGTTCCTGGTGCCGGTCGGGCTGGCGCTCGCGGGCTGGTCGTGGGCCGTGCTGGCGACGCTCCTGGCGCTGCCGGTCGCGGCGCAGGTCTGGCGGACGGTCGGCGGGTTCACCGAGCGCCGCCAGCTCAACCTGGCCCTCAAGGGGACCGCGCGGCTGTCGCTGCTGGTGGCGGTGCTGTTCGCGCTGGGGCTGGCGGCCGGGTCGCGGTGACGACGCTCACCGGGATCCACGTCCACAAGGTGCGCGTGCCGTTCCTCCGGCCGTTCGCCACCGCGACCGGGATGTGGTTCGCCCGCGAGGCCTGGATCGTCCGCCTCGTGGCCGCCGACGGGCGCGAGGGCGTGGGCGAGGCCGTCCTCGAGCCCGCCGGCGGCCAGGCTGCATCCTCGGTCCTGGACTGGCTGGCGGAGGGCCTCTCGGCGGCCGATGTCGGCGACTGGCCGGACGCCCCGCGGTCGCTCGAGGAGCACGGGTCGCCCGGGCGGGCGCTGCGGGCGGCGCTCGACACCGCCTGGCTGGACCTCGGGGTGGCGGTCGGCGGCGTCGCGCCGTGGGCGTCGTCGGCACCGGGGCCGGGGGCCGCCGTCGGCGTCAACGCCACCCTGCCGCTCCTCGATCCGCGCGCGCTGGCCGAGGCCGCCGCGCAGGCCGTGGCCGTGGGCTTCCGGACGCTGAAGCTCAAGGCCGGCGCCGAGCGCGAGACGGACGTGCTCGTGGACCGGGTCCGCTCGCTGCGGTCGGCGGTGGGACCCGAGATCCGGCTCCGCCTCGACGTGAACGGCGCCTGGGACCTCGAGACGGCCACCGAGCGGCTCGAGGCCGTGGAGCGCTTCCGCCTCGAGTACGTGGAGCAGCCGCTCGCGGGCGACGACCCGGCCGCGCTGGCGGAGCTCCGCCGCCGGGTGGGCGTGCCGGTCGCCGCCGACGAGGCCGTGACGTCCCTGCGTGCGGTGCGCCAGCTGCTCGACGCCGACGCCGTGGACGTCCTGGTGGTCAAGCCCGTGCGCGTCGGCGGCCCGATCGCGACGGCCGAGATCGCGGCCGTGGCGGCCGAGCACGGCGTGCCCGTGGTGGTGAGCACGCTGTTCGAGACCGGGGTCGGGATCGCGGCCGGGCTCGCCGCGGCGGCTGCGCTTCCACCGGTGCGGGGCGGTCGGCTCGCGTCGCCGCCCGACCACGGTCTCGCGACCGCCGGCCTGCTGGAGCACGACCTGCTGGCCGACGGCCTGGTTCTGGGCGGGGGCCGGCTGTGGACGCCCGCCGAGCCGGGCTCGGGACGCCTCGGGATCCGCCTGGACACGGCTGCGGTCGCGCGGTACGGCTCGGACCGGACGCAGTCGCCGACTTGGGAGGCATGGGGCGCATGACGGGCATCGGGGACCGGGTCCGGGCGCTCGCCCAGACGCGCGGCGACGAGGCCGCCGTGCTCGTCGGCGGCTCGCGCACAACCTGGGCCGAGCTCGACGCCATGGCCGACGCGGCCGCGCGGGGCACGGCCCCCGGTGAGGTCGTGCCGTTCGAGGCACCGGCCTCGGCCGGGGCCATCGCGCGGATCGTGGGCGTGCTGCGGGCTGGCGGCGTGGCGGCCCCGCTGGGGACGGGGCTGACGTCCGGGGAGCGGGCGGCGGCGCTCGATGTGCTCCGCGCCGACGAGCTGCCGGGTGGCGTCAGCGTGGTCGTCATGACGTCGGGGACGACCGGGCGGCCGAGGGGCGTGGCGCATTCCGAGGCGTCGCTCGAGGCGTCGGCCGCCGCCTGGCGCGCGGTGCTGCCGCCGGCCACGGGCTGGGTGCTGGCGCTCGGGCTCGCGCATGTCGCGGGGCTGGGCGTCCTGTGGCGGGCGGTCGCGGACGGCGTGCCGATCCGGATCGTCGCCGGGAACGACACGGCGGCCGTCCTCGGGGGCCTCCGCGACCCGGCGGTGTCGCACGTCTCGCTCGTGCCGACCCAGCTGGCGCGGCTGCTCGACCTGGCGGCCGCCGCCCCGCCGCCGCGCAACCTGCGGGCGGTCCTCCTCGGCG
>JAJXTS010000111.1 GCA_021783595.1 Chloroflexota bacterium
CCGGGCCCGCGCCGAGCCCGCGCCGAGCCGGCGCCGGCCGGGCGGCAGCCCCGAGTTTCCGCGCGGCCAGTGGACGAAATCGGTTGCCGTGCGTACGATCCACGGGCCGCAGGCCGGGCGGTCGGCGGCCTGCGACCCGAAGGAGTACCCGCCGTGATCGACGCCCAGCCCTCGATCGTCTCTCTCACCGACGCCGCCGCCGCGAGACTGCGCGACCTGACGAAGGAGGAGACGAGCCCCGCCATCGGCCTCCGCGTCTACGTGTACTCCGGCGGCTGCTCGGGCTACCGCTACGGGATGATGCTCGAGGACCAGCCGACGGCCGACGACAGCGTGCTCGAGGCAAACGGGGTGCGCGTGTACGTGGACAGCAGCAGCGTGCCGCTCATCGCGGGCTCGTCGATCGACTACGTCGACAGCCTGATGGGCGCCGGCTTCACGGTTGTGAACCCGAATGCGGCGTCCGCCTGCGGGTGCGGGTCGTCGTTCCGGACCCCGGACGACGGCGGGGCGCCGCGGGCCTGCTCGCACTGAGCCTGGGCTGAACGCCCGGCGCGGCCTCGGCGCGCTCGCGCGAACCGGGCGCCCCGCCCTACTCTCGTGGCGTGCGCCTCCCGCTGTTTCCGCTCCACGCCGTCCTCGCCCCCGGCATCGCGCTGCCGCTCCACGTGTTCGAGCAGCGCTACCGCGTCATGGTCCAGCGCTGCCTCGACGCGTCCGCCCCGTTCGGCGTCGTCCTGATCCGGGAGGGGTCCGAGGTGGCGCCGCGGTCGGGCGACGGCGCCGACCTGGCCATCGCCGGCGTGGGCACCTTCGCGGAGATCCGTGAGGCGTCCAAGTACGCCGACGGTCGCTGGGACCTGACCGCCGTGGGCACCGGCCGCTTCGCCGTCCTGGAGGTGGACGCCGACTCGGAGCCGTACCTCGTCGGCGAGGTCGAGCCGCTCCCCGACGGGGTGGGCGACCCGGTCGCGGCGGCGCAACTGGTCGAGCGCGTGGGCGCGCGGTTCATCGAGTACCTCCGCGAACTCCAGCCGCGCGAGGGGGAGCTCGCGCTGCCGGTGGACGTCCAGGTGGAGGTGGAGGTGGCCGACGAGCCGGTCGAGGACGTGGCGGCCGATGCCCGCGGCTCCTCGCCGGGCGAGTCGAGCCAGTCGCTGCGCGTGCCCGAGGACCCGTCCGCCCTCTCGTTCCTGCTCACGGGGATCGTCCAGTGCGAGCTGGACCGCAAGCAGGGCCTGCTCGAGGCCGCCTCGGCCGAGGACCGTCTTCGAGAGCTCGATGAGCTCCTGCGGCGCGAGCTGGACCTGCTCGGCCAGCGGCTCGGCATGTATCTGCCCGACCGGCGCGGCCTCGAGGACCGGTTGAACTGACGAAGGTCGCGGTCGCCCGCGCGAACGCTGTCGCCTGCGCGGGCGCGGTCGCCTGCGCGAACGCTGTCGCGGTCGCCTGCGCGAACGCTGTCGCCGGCGCCGACGCGGTCGCGGGCGAGCCTCGCTACGCCGCCGCCGGCCTCACCCCCCGCCGCGCCGCGCTGGCGTCCACCGCCAGCACGACCAGCACCCCCACGACCAGCCACGCCCCGAGCGCCCCGAGATCCACGGCCGCCGATGCGCTCGCGCTCTCGATGGCCGTCCGGATCGCGTCCACGGCCCACGTCGTGGGCAGGACCGGACGGACGAGGGCCAGCGGGCCCGGCAGCGCATCCACCCCGAACGGATAGCCCGAGGCGGCGATGCCCAGGCCGCCGACCAGCAGCGCCGCCACCCAGCCCCGCAGGCCGAACGCAGCCACCAGCGCCCCGATGACCGCCGCGAATGCTGCCGCGGCGAGCAGGCTCGTGCCGACGAGGAGCGGCAGGCGCGCCGCGGTCAGCCCGACGCCGACCGTGAGCCCGGCGACCATCAGGGCGGCCGCCACGAGGCCCACCGCCGCCGCGAGCGCCACCGCGCCCGCCGGGCCGCCCAGTCGCCGTCGGCCGCGGCCCATCGCCGGCACGGCCAGCAGCGCGGCGAGCGCGCCGAGCCACAGGGCGAGGACCATCGCCAGCGGCGCGATCCCCGCGGCGGGGCTGTCGGCAGCGGTGGCCTCGACCGTCACGGGGTCCGCCACGCGGGCGGCGACCTGCGAGCGGTCCGCCGTTCCGCTGACCGGCATCGAGCCGGCCGTGGCGGTCAGGGAATCGTGGACCCTCGCGGCGTCCGAGGAGAGCGTCGTGCTGTCGGTCGCGAGCTGGCCCGTCTCCGCCTGGACGATCTTGACGCCGTCGAGCACCTGGCTGACGGCGCCGGTCAGCTGGCTCGCGCTCGACGCGGCCGACTTGGTGCCGCTCGCCAGCTGGGCCGCGCCGCTCGCGGTCTGCCTGGCGCCCGAGGCCAGCTTGTCCGCACCTGCGGCGAGTGTGGCCAGGCCGCTCGAGAGCGACGAGGCACCCGAGGCGACCGACGAGGCGCCCGTGGCGAGCTGGTCCACGCCGGTGGCCAGCTGCGGCATCCCTCCCGCGAGCTGCTGCGTGCCCGTGGCGAGCTGCGTCGCGCCGGCGGACAGCTGGGCCGTGCCCGAGGACAGGGCCTGCGCGCCGGTCGCGGCCTGCAGGATCCCGTTCTTCAGCGCCGGCGCGGCCGCGGCGAACTGGGTGACCCCGCCGTCGAGCAGGGACGCCCCCGCGCTCGCCTGGTTCGCGCCGCCGGCGAGCGTGTGGACGCCGGAGAGGAGGTCCTGCTCGCCTCCGACCAAGGACGTCCCCGCCTGGTGGAGCGCGGCGGACCCTCCAGCCAGGCCTGTCAGCGCGTCGCAGATCGCCTGCGTGCCGCCCATGGCGCTGCAGCCGCTGGCCAGCGCGGCCACCTGCGCGGTGTAGGCGTCGACGCTGGTCGCGAACTGCCCCGTGCCGCCGATCAGGGAATTCAAGGGCGTCTCGAGGCCGGCGACGCCCTGGGCCACGGCCGCGGTACCGGTCGCCACGCCGTCCGCCCCGGCCTTGAGCTGCTGCGCCTGCGTGTCCAGCCCGGCCGAGCTGGCCGCGAGCGTGCTCAGCCCGGACGCGAGCACGGACGCGCCGCCGGCGGTTTCGCTGGCCCCGGCGGCCACGCTCGATGCGCCAGACGCCAGTTCGGCGGCCTGCGAGGGGAGCGGCTGGACTTGGCTGTTGAGCTGCGCCGCGCCGTCGGCGAGCGACGAGGCGCCCGAGGCGAGCGACACGGCCCCGGCCGCCGACGCGTGGGCGCCCGAGGCGAGGGACGCGGCGCCCGTCGAGAGCTGCGTCGTGCCGCTGGCGAGCTTGGCCGTGCCGCTGGCGAGCTGCTGCGCCCCGCTCACCGACGACTGCGCGCCCGTGGCCATCCTGTCCAGCCCTGTCGCGAGCTGGCCCGAGACGGCGCTCACCCCCGATGCGCTGCTGGCGAGCGAGGTTGCGCTGTTCGCCACGCCCTGGGCCGACGAGGCGGCCGACGCGACGCCGTCCTGGGCCGTCGAGACGGCGAGGAGGACGTCGGCCACGTAGGACGACGTGGCGTCGCGGGTGGCGGACAGCGTGATGGCGTCACTGACGGCCCGGGCGACCTCGGTGGCGATGTTCCCGCCGCCCGTTCCCGACTGGAGGCGGAGCGTCGCCGCCGGCGTGGCGCCCGAGGTGCCGGCGCGGATCGCCGCGACCGACTGCGAGAAGTCGGCGGGGATCGTCAGGACGGCCGCGTACGTCCCCGCCGCGAGCCCGCTCGAGGCGTCCCGCGCGGAGGCGGCGGTCCAGGCCACGGACGAGCCGCCCGAGGCCGTCGCGCCGCCCGCGACAAGCCCGTCGCTGAGCTCGGTGCCCAGGGCCAGCGTCTGCGTCGTCCCGTCGCCGTTCGTGACGGCGGCGCCACGGTCCTCGTTGACCACCGCGGCCCGGACCGCGACGGCTCCCACCGACGGCTGCCACGCCCACGTGATCAGCCCCGCGAACGTAACCGGCACGATGACGGCCAGGAGGAGCGCGATGGCGCTGCGCGTCAGCGAGCGTCGCCCGCGGGGCGTCGTCTCCACGCCCGCCTCGCCGGCCACCGCCGCCCCGCCGGCCAGCGCCGCCCCGCCGGCCAGCGCCGCGTCGCCCATGGCCACCCCGCCCGACGCACCCGCGGTGACAGGGGCCAGCCCGAGCCCGGCGCCCGACGGCCACCAGGCGCGCTCGCCCACGAGGTTCGTGATGGCGGGCACCAGGACCGAGCGCACGAGGAACGTGTCGATCAGCACGCCGATCGCCACGGCGACGCCCACCTGGAACAGGACCACCAGCGGCGCCGTGGCCATGGAGCCGAACGTGCCCGCGAGGATCAGGCCGGCCGAGGTGATCACCGCGCCCGTGTGGCCCGACGCGATCCGGATGCCGTCGCGGATCGGCCGGTGCTCGCTCTCCTCGCGGACCCGGCTCATCAGGAAGATGTTGTAGTCGCTGCCGAGCGCCACCAGCAGGACGAACACCATCAGCGGCAGGTAGAAGCTGATGCCGGCGTGGTGGAGCACGTTCTGGAACAGGAATGCCGACAGGCCCACCGCGGACAGGTACGAGAGCAGCACGGTGCCCACCAGGTACAGGGGGGCCACCATCGCGCGCAGCAGCAGGACCAGGACCAGGAAGATCCCGATCACCGTGATTACGCCGACCCGGGTGAAGTCGGCGGAGAGCACCGTCTGGACGTCCGAGAACTGGGCCGTCGGCCCGCCCAGGTACGCCGTGGCGCCCGGGCCGAACGCGGGCGCGGCGGAGGTCAGGGTCGCCTCGCTGCTCCGGATCGTGGTGAACGCCGTCTCGGAGTACGGATCGTCGGTGGTGACCAGGTAGAAGCGCGTGGCGCTGTGGTCCGCCGACATGAACGCGTCCACCGCGTCCGTGACCTGTTGCGCGTTGCTGCCGCCCAGGCCCACCGGGACGAAGACGTCGTCCGAGCGCGTGGCGAACACGGCCGCGAGCGAGTGGAAGGCGGTGGGGATGGCCGCGAACGTCGCCTTCGCCTGGGTCTTGAGCTGGAGCGCGGACGGCGTGTTGGCGAGGCTCTGCGGCGACAGCCGGTCGTTGGGCAGGCTGTCGAAGTGGACGGCCAGCTGGTTCATCGCGTCGGCGGTGGCCACCGCGGCCGTGGCGGTCGGGGACAGCGCGAGCGAGGCGGCGGCGCTGACGGCGTCGTGGTAGGCGGCGAGCGGCCGGACCTCGGGATAGGCCGTGCCCAGCTCGTCGAGGTACTTGGCCATCAGCGAGCTGTCGCTGCCGGCGCCCCCCGAGCCGCCGGCCGCCGCCGCGGGGGCCGTGATCGCCGCGGCCAAGGTCCGCAGCTGGGTGGACACGACGGTCTGCTGCTTGACCTGCGCCACCAGGTTGAGCGCGTCCGTGATCGACGTGGTGGCGGCCCGGTACTCGGCGCGCCCGGCCACGTCCGGGTAGGCCGCGCCCAGGGCGCCGACGTAGTTGAGGGCCTGGTCCAGGCCGTCGGTGAGCTTGGGGTCGAGCAGGGCGCTGCTCGAGCCGCTGGCGGCAGCCGACGACGAGGGCGACGACGAGCCCGATGACGACCCTGACGAGCTCGACGAGAACGCGTCGCCGATCGTGCCCAGCTGGAGGGACGGCCGGAACCCGTCGGGGACCTTGCCGTCGCCGTTGGGCGTGACCAGGCTCGTCACCGACGAGACGCCGGGGCTCCGCTGCAGGGACAGGACGGTGTCGCGGAGGCGCGCGAGGTTCGCCGGCGCGAGCAGGTCGCCCGACGGCGTGGCCAGGAGGGCCGTGGACTGGACGATCTTGCCCTTGCCCAGGTGCGCGGCGACCACGTCGAACCCCTGGCGCGCGTCCGAGCTCGCCGGCAGCTCGGCCAGCGTGTCGAAGTTGGTCTTCATCTGGGGCACGTACAGGGCCGGCAGGCCCAGCCCCACGATGAGCGCGACCGCGACCAGGCCCGGGTGGTGCGCCACGGCAGCCGCGAGCCGCGCGAAGAAGCCGTCCGGCTCGCCCTCGCGCGGCGGCCGCGAGTGGAGGGGCCAGAACAGGTAGTGGCCGAAGATGCCCAGCAGGGCGGGCGTCAGGGTCAGCCCGGCGATGAGCGTCACGAAGATCGCCACGGCGAGCGCGGGCCCCGTGGTCTTGATCATCTCGAAGTTGCCGAAGGCCATCGCCCCCAGGCCCACGATCACGGTGGCCGCCGAGGCGGAGATCACCGCCCCGATGCGCCGGACCGTGGTGCGCGAGGCGTCGTGCCAGTCCGTCCCTCCGGCGACCTCCTCGCGGAAGCGGCTGATGAGGAAGATCGCGTAGTCGGTCCCGACGCCGAACACCATCACCACGAGGAACGTGTCCAGCAGGGACGTGACCTGGAGGCCCGCGGCGGCCAGCACGCCCAGCACGCCCCGCGCCACCACGTAGGCGCCGCCGATGGTCACCAGCGGGACCATGGCCGCCAGCGGCGCGCGGTAGATGAGCAGCAGGATGACCAGGACGAGGACGATCGTGACCGCGGTCGTGCTGTTCGTGCCCGAGGTCACCGCCTGGAGGTAGTCGCTCGTGATGCCCGCGGTGCCGGTGACGTGGACGGTGAGGCCCGACGGGCTGGTCTGGGCGGCGTGGGCGCGGAGATCGCCCACCACGGCGGACGCCTGGTCGCCGGCCGACGAGATGTTGAGGTTCACCAGCAGGAGCTCGAGCTGGCCGTCGGAGCTCTTGAGCATCGAGGCGAGCTCGGGGCGCGAGGTGGCGGTGGCCGTGTCGGTGACCGCCCTGCGCAGCTCGGCCGGGGCGGCGGTGCTGGTGACCCAGGTGGCGGTGGCGTCGATGTAGGCGCGGTCGGCGTTGGTGAGCCCCGAGCCGCGCGAGAACGTCAGCGTGGCCGAGCTGGTGGACGTGGCCCCCGGGAATGCCTTCTCGATCGCGTCGTTGGCCAGCATCGACGGCGCGTTGGCGGGCAGGAAGGCGGACTGGTCCGAGGCAGCCTGACCGGCGAGCGAGGGCGCGAGCTTGGCCGAGGCGATCATGGCCACGGCCCAGGCCACCACGATCAGGTACCGGAACTTGTAGGTCTTCGAGCCGAGGGCTTCGAACACGATCTCCTCCGAGGCCGGTCGCCGAGACCCGGCCCGTGTTGCGTGCCGCGGGGGTTGCGGCGAGCTTGGCCGCTCGGGTAGGATACGGAGACGTATCGGATACGTCAATGCATCGAATACAGCTCCGTATCGAGAGGCCGGCGACGTGACAGAGCTGAGGGAGCCCGCGCGGTCGGTCCGCCGTGAGGCCACGCGCGAGCGCGTCCTGGACGCGGCCCTGGCGGTGTTCGCCGAGCGCGGTGTCATCGGCGCGTCCGTGGAGGACATCTGCGAGCGGGCCGGTTTCACGCGCGGCGCCTTCTACTCGAACTTCGAGGGCAAGGCGGACCTCGTGGACGCGCTGGTGGCCCGGGAGCACGCACGGGTGATCGCCTACCTGGACGCCAACCTGGCCCTGACCATGGCCGACCTGTCAGGTCAGGGCGCCGAAGGCTGCGACGACCTCGCCAGCATGGCCCCGGTCGTGGACCGAATCCTGGGCGCGATCCCGGTGGACCGCCAGGTGGCGATGCTCCAGACGGAGCTCGAGATCAACGCGATCCGCCAGCCCGAGGTCGCGGGCTCGTTTCGCGACGCGGACGCCCGCTTCCGGGCACGGATCGCCGAGTTCATCGTCCGCGGCACGAGCCTCCGGAACCGCGAGCTGCTCGTGGCCTCGGCCGACGTGGCCGACGCCGCGGTGGCGATCGTGGAGCGCAGCGTCCGGCGGGCGCTGCTCCAGGGCGGCGGCGCGGACCCGGACGAGATGGCCCGCGCGGTGCTGCCGCTTCTGCTGCTGGCAGTGTCCCGGCCGATCGGGGGCTGACGCGCCCCTGGCGACGTCACCTCGGCCGCGCTCACGGCGTCCCAGCCGCTGTGGGCGCCTCGCCTCGCCGTCTCCTGCGCAGCGCCGGGCTGCTGTTCCTCCCGCTGGCCGTCGTCGCGACTGGGCTGGCGGGCACCGTCTACATCGTGGCGCAGCAGGCGCTCCGGGCCGGGGCCGACAGCCCGCAGCTCCAGCTCGCCGAGGACGCGGCGCGGGCGCTCGACGCCGGGACGGACCCGGCGGTCGTGACGGGGCCCGCCACGGTGGACGTGGCCGAGAGCCTCGCCCCGTTCATCGTGGTGTTCGGCGTGAGCGGGAACCCCCTCGCGGCGAGCGGTGAACTCGACGGGGCGGATCCCGTGCCGCCGCGGGGCGTCCTCGCGCACGCCACGGCCGACGGCCCGAGCCGCGTGACGTGGCAGCCTCAGGCGGGCGTCCGGATTGCGGCCGTCACCGTCCCCTGGAACGGGGGCACCGTGCTGGCCGGGCGGTCCCTGCGGGAGGTGGAGCGCCTTGAGGACCAGGCCCTGCTGCTGACGGGAGCCGGCTGGGCGGCGACGGTCTCGAGCCTGGCCGCCGCCTGCCTCGCCGTCGCGTGGCTGCGCCGGGACGGTGGTGCGCCCGCCGCCTGAGGCTGCCCCGCGGCCCGTCCCCCTTCCGGCAGGCGACCGGACGCCCCCGCAACGAATGGCCTGCCGGTAGGGTTATCGCCTCATGCGATCCCTGCGCTCGGTCCCGTGGCCCTGGTGGTTCCTCGCCCTGGGGATGAT
>JAJXTS010000112.1 GCA_021783595.1 Chloroflexota bacterium
AGACGCGGCGCGGGCCGTGGTTCCGGGGCCCAGGCGCTCCCGGTCACCGCCCTCGGCGGTGTCCGGGCACAGGCGCGGCGCGGTCGGGGTCGCCGGGGCCTGGGCGGGCGCCGGCGGGGTCGTCGGCGCCCCGCCGCCCCGTAGCACCGCCCGGGGCGGTGCTACGGGGGCCCACCGGCTCCCATGCCGCTCAAGGCGCTCCCGTCCACCGCCCGCGGCGGTGTCTGGGCCACCTTTGCCACTTAGCACCGCCGGGAGCGGTGGACGGGAGATCGAATGGGCCGCGCACGGGCCTCGACACCCTCGGCGCGGGCTCGGTGCCACGGCCTGTCCGGCTCGCTCGTCCGTGTCCGCCGGGCCCGACCAGCCGGCCGCGACTCCGCCGCGCACCATGAGCACCGATCGCTGGGGGCAGCAGGGGTCGGGATCGGCCGGCTCGCGCCAGTTGGACCCCTGCCCAGGCTTAGACTGGGGGTCCCAATTTCCTCGCGCTCAATGCACGGATAGGGACTCCCAGTCCCAATGCCGACATCCTGAGGCGGTCGGAGGCGCCGAATCCGGTCACGATTCGGACGCTGAGTCCATGTCTCGACCGAGCGCGGCCACAATTGCCGACTGCCAGTCCACAGGCGGCGTCGACAGCGGCTTCGGGCGGTCGGAAACGCAGCGCGCGCGGGGCGCGGGGGCGCCTCACCCGCCGACTCAGACCGCGGCCGGAATCGGCGGGTCCGCGCTACCCTCGCGCTCGCGGGAGCCGGTCGGGCGCCGAGCACCTCGTCTCGCGCCACCACAGGAGCGTCCAATGTCGTACGTCGTGGACTTCACCACCGTCTCGACCACCGGCCTCGAGTCGTCGCCGGTGGCGGCCGCGCTGGCCGGGCTGCGGGCGAACGAGGCCCGCTATTTCAAGAACAAGTACGGCCACGACTTCACGGTGGAGCCCGCGGCCCAGGCCGCCGACACCGTCGGCTGGGTCCACCGCATCCTGCGCGACGAGCGCGGCATCGAGATCGCGTCCCGCCCGCTGGAGGCGACGGTGTTCCGGGTCGAGAACATCAAGTGGGCCTACGTGTTCTACGAGAGCGGGCTGTCGGTCAACGTCCTGTACACGCTCGACGACACGGGCAAGCGAGCCGTGGGGTTCAAGCTCTCCGACGGGATGGAGGCCCCGGCCGAGCTCTCGAAGTTCAAGTTCGCGCGCCAGAAGTCCAAGCTGGCCGGGACGATCCGGGGCTCGTTCTTCGTGATCAAGGGCGAGTACTGACCTCGCCGGCGGAGGGCCCGGCGGAGGGCCCGGCGGAGGCCCCGGCGACCGGCGCCTCGGCGTGCACGTAGCGCCCCCCGCGCATCCACGACGCCCCGGCGGCCACCAGCGACATCACGGCCGCCGCCACGAAGACCACCACCAGGCCCTGCCCGAACGGCGCCGCAATGAGCCCGGGGAAGAACTCCTTGCCGGTCAGGATGGCCGCCTGCCCGGCGGGCAGGGCGTTCAGCACCGTCGCCGGCAGCAGCGTCGCCATGGGGTTGAAGCCGAGGAGCGCGGCGAACAGGCTCGACACGGGCGGCAGGTGGGCGATCTGCGCCGCGAGCGCGGCGGGCACATCGTGCGCTACCAGGCCCTGGTCAAGCGCCTTGGGCAGGGGCGCCGACAGGCCCTCGATCATGAGGGTGAAGGTGAGCCCGATCGAGACCACCGAGGCGCTGTTCTGGAAGGTGGCCCGCATCCCGGCCGCGGCCCCCCGCTGTCGGGCCGGCACGCTGTTCATGATGGCCGCCATGTTGGGCGAGAAGAACAGCCCGCCGGCGAGGCCGCTCAGGAGCAGCAGTCCGCCGAACGCCCAGTACGGGAAGTTCACCGGCAGCAGCATGAGGCCCACGAACGAGGCCGCGGTCAGCAGCATGCCGCCGGTGGCGAACGGCCGCGCCCCGAAGCGGTCGGACAGGTATCCCGAGATCGGCCCGAAGACCAGCGAGCCCACGGTCAGCGGCAGCATGTAGATGCCCGCCCACAGCGGCGTGTCGGCGAAGTCGTAGCCGTGCAGCGGCAGCCAGATGCCCTGCAGCCAGATCACCAGCATGAACGACATGCCGCCGCGCCCGAGCGCCGACAGGAAGCCGGCCAGGTTGCCGGCGCTGAACGCCCGGATGCGGAACAGGTCGAGGTCGAACAGCGGCTCGGCGGTGTGCTGCTCCACCCACACGAACACGCCCAGCAGCACGATGCCGGCGGCCACCATCGTCAGCACGAACGGGTTGGTCCAGCCCATGCTGTCGCCGCCGTAGGGCTGGATCCCGTACGTGATGCCGATCAGGAGCACGGTCAGCCCCGCCGCGAAGGTGAGGTTGCCCGGCCAGTCGATCTTGGCGCGGGTCGCCGTCCCCAGCTCCTCGAGGCGCAGGTACGCCCAGATGGTGCCCACCAGGCCCACCGGCACGCTCACGAAGAACACCAGTCGCCAGTTGATGGCGGCCAGGATCCCGCCCACCACGAGGCCCACGAACTGCCCGGCCAGGAACGAGATGCCGTTGACGCCGAAGGCCAGCCCGCGCTGCTCGGGCGGGAACGCGTCGGTCAGGATGGCCTGCGAGTTGGCGAACAGGAACGCCCCGCCGACCCCCTGGACCAGGCGCATCCCGATGATCCAGATCGCTCCCGACGACCCGGTGAACGGCGTGGCCGCCAGGAGCAGCGAGCCGAGCGTGAAGATGACGAACCCGCCGTTGTACATGCGGACCCGGCCGTAGATGTCGCCCAGCCGGCCGAATGCCACCACCAGCACGGCGGTGACGAGCAGGTAGCCCATCATGATCCACAGCAGGTAGCTGGTGCTGCCGGGGTCCAGCGGGTTGATCCCGATGCCGGTGAAGATGGCGGGCAGCGAGATGATCACGATCGAGCCGTCGATCGCCGACATCAGCACGCCCAGGGTCGTGTTGGACAGGGCAACCCACTTGTAGTTGGGGTCGTGGCGACGCGCGCCCGCGGGCCCGCCCTGCCGCTCGTCCCGATTGTCTGCCGTGCCGCTCGTCGCGGCGCCCCCGGCCTGTCGCGTCCTGGCCATCCAGCGTCCTTGTGGTGACGGTGCTTAGTTCGGCACCCAAATAGTCCCGTGCACCGAAAGACTACCGCGCCGAGCCCCGGAACCCTTGGCGGGGCGAGGGCGGGGTGCCGGACGGGCATCCGCGGGCGCCCGAGAGGCCGCCGCGGCCCACGGTCGAGCACGACGCCGGTAGCCCGCCGGAAGCGCGCCGGTCGCCCGGCGCGGGGACGTCCCGGGGGGCGCGGTCGCAAACGGACCTACGATAGGCGCGCCGCGCCATGCACCGCCCCACCCTCCGCTCCTCGCTCCTCCAGATCGCGGTCGCGCTCGTCGCTGCCGTGTGCCTCGGCCTCGCGGTGCCCGCCGCTTGGACGCGGCTCGGCGCGCCAGCGCCGCAGGGAACCGCGACTGCGCCCCCGACCGCCGCACCGGGCACGCCGGGCCCGCTCGCGTCCGGGTCGTCGGCACCGGGCGCCAGCGCCGGCGGGTCCGCGGCGCCCGTCCCCAGCGCAGGGCCGTCGTCGCCGCCGATCCCGAGCGGCGACAGCGTGGGCATCCCGGGCCCGCAGGTCGTCTCCGGGGTCGCCATCCCCGTCCTCTCCCACGGGCCGCGGACCCGGCGCGTCGTGGCCCTCACGTTCGACGACGGGTGGGGCGTGGCGGC
Source organism: Chloroflexota bacterium (assembly GCA_021783595.1). GTDB lineage: Bacteria > Chloroflexota > Limnocylindria > Limnocylindrales > CSP1-4 > CAIXZV01. The sequence goes on from JAJXTS010000112.1 coordinate 3,709, forward strand.
GACCAAGCAGGTCTTCGCGGTCCTCCTGGCGGAGCACGTCCGGGCCACGTTCTTCCCGTACGCGGCGGCGGCGCGCAACGACCCGGCGGTGTGGCGGGCCATCGCGGCGGCGGGCTACCCCATCGGCGACCACACCACCAACCACCCCGACCTCACCACCCTGGTGGCCTGGCGGGTGCAGGCCGAACTCACCGTGGCGCGCACGACGATGGCGCGGATCACCGGCGTGCCGATTCTGGATGTGTTCCGACCGCCCTACGGCGCCTGGAACGGCTCGGTGCTGGCCGACGCGGCGGCCGTCGGCTTCCGGGGCGCCATCATGTGGGACGTGGACACCCGCGACTGGACGGGGATCCCCGCGTGGCAGATCGCTGCCCGCGCGGAGGCCGGGAGGAACGGCTCGATCATCCTGATGCACGCGGGCCCGGCCCAGACCCCGCTCGCCCTGCCCGCGATCATCGCCTGGTACCGCGCCCGCGGCTACACGTTCGTCACGATCCCGGAGCTCCTCGCGGGCGAGCTGGCCCCGGCGGCGACCGCGTCCCCGACGACCGCGCCGACGCCGTCGCCGGCCCCGACCGCCCCCTCGCCCGCCGTCGGGTCGCCCGCGCCGACTTCCTCGCCGGCCGGCTGACGGACGAGCGGGGCGCCACACTGCGGTCCACGCCGTCCCGGCCGCGCCGCGCCGGCGCACCATGGGCGCCGCGCGGCGTCGCGCGGCGCGGCGCCCGCCCGCCACCAGCGAACGGACGCCGGCCCGGGAGACCCACGCCCCGACCATGACCGCCTCAGCCGCCTCGACCCGGCGGAACTTCATCGGCCTGCTCTGGCACGGCACGTTTCTGGCGGGGGCGAGCGCGCTCGTCGAGCCCACCACGATCCTGCCCGCCTACATCGCCGGGCTGGGCGGCTCGCCCGCGCTGATCGGCCTCACGATCACCATCCTGCTCACCGGCGACGTCCTGCCGCAGCTCGCCTTCGCCCATGTGGTGGAGGGCAGCCCGCGCAAGCGCCGGTTCCTGCTGGTCGCCGTCTACAGCCGCGCGGCCGCCTGGCTCGTCCTCGGCCTCGCCACGTGGCTGCTGCAGCGGAGCTCGACCGGGATCCTGCTGGGCCTGCTGGTGCTGCTCCTCGCAGCCTTCGCCATGGGCGGCAGCCTCGGCGGCGTGGCCTACACCGACGTGTACGGCAAGAGCATCCCGCCGGGCAGCCGGGGCCGGTTCTACGCGACGCGCCAGCTCATCGGCAGCCTGGTCGGCGTCGGGACCGCGGCGATCGCCCGGCTCGTCCTGGCCAGCGGCATCGCCCCGCTCGCGGGATCGTACGCGCTGCTGTTCACCGGCAGCGGCGTCCTGATGCTCGTCGCGGGGATCGGCTTCGTCCTGGTCCGCGAGGAGCCCGGGCCGCCGCGGGCACGCCCGCCGCTCCGGGCGTTCCTGCGCCAGCTGCGGTCGCTGTGGCGCGATGACCGGAGCCTGCGGGCCCTGGTCCTGATCGAGAACCTGGCCTCGCTGCACCTCATGATCCTGCCGTTCTACGCGGTGATGGCCATCGAGGCGCTCCACGTCCCGACCAGCACGGTGGCCGTGTTCGCCATGGTGCAGGTGGCCGGCGGGGCGCTGTCGAACCTGCTCTGGGGCCGGCTCAACGACCGCGTCGGCAGCGGCGCGGTGCTCCGGGCGTGCCTCGCGCTCGGCAGCGTCCTGCCGCTCCTCGCGCTGCTGCTGGCGGCCGCGGCGCCCGCCGCCTACGGGCTGGTCTTCCTGTTCCTGGGCGCGGCGACGAACAGCCGCTCGCTCGCCTTCAACAACGTGCTCGTGGACCGCGCGCCGGCCGGGCTGCGCGCCACCTACACGGGCATGGTCGGCACGCTGACCGCGCCCGCGCTGCTGCTGCCGCTGCTCGGCGGCGCGCTGATCGGCCTGCTCGGGTTCCAGGCCGTGTTCGTCGGCGTGGCCGCCGCGCTCGCGCTCACCTGGGTGGGGCTGGGGCGGACGCGCGTGCTGCTCGCGCCGCCGCGGGGCTGACCCCCGCCGTCAGGCGACGCGCGTCGCCTCCAGACCCGGCGAGGTGAACAGCCGGCCGTCGGCATCGATGGCGGCCACCTCGCAGCCCGGCCGGGCCGCGGCCCAGGCTGGCCCCGGCTCCCCCATGGCGAGCGCCGCCGTGGCGATGGCGTCGGCGGTGGCGAGGTCGGGCGCGAGCACGGTGACCGAGCGCCAGTGCGTCGGCACGGCGCCCGTTCGAGGGTCCGTCACGTGGGCGCCGCGCTCGTACAGGCCCGAGGTGGCCACGGCGCCGTTGCGCACCCCCAGGACGAGCACGACCCGCGCGGCGTCGTCCGGGTCGCGGACGCCCACCCGCCAGGGGCGACCGGGCTCGGGCTCGCCGGAGCACACGATGTCGCCGCCGACGTTCAGCGCGAAGTTCTGGGCGCCGGCCCGTCGAAGGACCTCGGCGGCGCGCTCGGCGGCCCAGCCCTTGACGTAGCCGGACGGGTCGAGGTGGCCGTCGCGGTTGGCGTCGAACGCGCCGCCGCTCTCCGCCCGCAGCACCGCGCACGCGGCCAGCACCTCGCGCACGTCGGGGTGCGCGTCCTCGAGCGCCAGCTCGCCCCGGTCGAGGCGGCGGATCTCGGACGTCTCGCGGTAGGTGGTGAAGCGGGCCTCGAGCTCGGCCAGCGTCGCGACGGCGGCGTCGAGCACCTCCGGCCCGACGCTCGGGTCGCGCACGTCGAGACTGACCGTGGTGCCCATCACCGGGGCCACCAGGGTCGGCATTCGTCAGCCGGCGGTCTGCGCGGACGCCTTGGCCTGGTCGAGCGCGGCCTGCAGGGACGTGAGGTACGACTCACTCGTCCAGGTTGCCCCGCTGACCATGTCCACGCTCGTGCTCTGGGCGGCGATCACCGCCTGGGTGAGCATGGGGACGGCCTGGCTGTTGATCCGGCTCGAGTGTCGGTCCTGCGGGGACTGCAGCACGCTGATCGCGGCGATCTTGCCGCCGCTGACGGTGACCTGGACCTGGAACTCGCCCCACGGCTCGCCCACTGCGCTGCCCGCGTAGGTCCCGTCGGCGAGGGTCCTGGCCCCCGGACCCGCGGAGCCGGTCGCGCTTGGGGCCGACCCGGACGAGGTGCCGGAGGAGGCGGTCGAGCCGCCGGCCGCGGACGACGAGCCGCCGGAGGAGGCGGACGAGCCGCCGGCAGAGACGGACGAGCCGCCGGCCGCGGACGACGAGCCGCTCGTCGTCACGCCCGGGACCGCCGGCACGCCGGAGGTGGCGACGAACGCGTCCGGGGGCGTCCGGAACCCGACGACGAGGGCGGAGCCGACGCCGGTGAGGACCACGGCGGCGAGGGTCTTGACGGTGCTGGGGCGCATGGCCGGGCTCCTAGCCGAAGAGCTCGAGGTTGATGCGGTGCGGGTCGGCCCCCAGCGCGAGCAGCGCCGAGCGGGCACGCTCCATGAGCGCGTTCGGCCCGCAGAGGTAGATGTCGCGGTCGGCCGCGTCGGGGACGAGGCGCCGGAGTGCGTCGGGCCCGAGCGGGTCCTCGCCCACGCGGGGCTCGCCTCGCTGGCCCGTGACGTAGTGGAGGTTGATGCCGCGGTACGCAGCCAGGGCGTCGAGCTCGCGCTGGAGCGCCGTCTCGCGCACGCCGCGCGTGCGGTACACGAGGTCCATGTCGCCGGGGCGGAAGGCGAACCCCTCGGCGAGCGAGCGGATCGGTGCGATGCCGATGCCGCCGGCGACGAGCAGCAGCCGCCGGCCGGTGCGGCGCGCGCCGTGCATGGCGCCGTACGGGCCCTCGAGGAGGAGCGGCGTGCCCGGGGGCAGGGCGGCCAGCGCGCGAGTCCCCTCCCCGAACAGCTTGACCGTGAACCGCAGGTAGTCGCCATTCGGCGTCGCGGACAGGCTGAACGGGTGCCCGTGGTTCCACTCGCGCAGGGTCAGCGCTCGGACGACGAAGAACTGGCCGGACCGGGCGGCAAGGCGGTCGAGATCGCGACCCTCCACGTAGAGGCTGACGATGCCGTCTGCCTCGGAGACCACGGCGCGCAGGCGGGGCCGGTGGCGCCACGTGAGGTACACGGGCCAGGCCACGCGGTACACGACGAGCGGCGCGAACGCGACGACGTAGAGGGCGATCCAGAAGGCCACCGCGAGGCGGTCGCCGATGAAGTCGTTGCCGATCGTGAGCTGGTGCAGGAAGGCGAACGCGATGGCGAGGTAGGCGTACAGGTGCAGGCCGTGCCAGGTCTCGTACGGCAGGCGGCGGCGCGCGGCGCGGACCGACGAGACGGCCACCAGCAGGAACAGGCCGGTGCCGACCACCGCGCCCAGCATCCCGGGCACGGTCTGGACCAGCGTCACGGCCATCGGCAACGTCTGGCCCAGCGAGCCGCCGGCGTACGCCAGAGTGGAGATGATCGAGTGCGCCACGATGGCCCACACGGACACGAAGCCGAGCCAGCGGTGGATCTCGCGCAGGCGGTCGGTGCCCATCACCTGGTCGAGCCACGGCGCGCGGGAGGCGAACAGGACGCCGAGCAGGGCTGCGTACGTGCCGCCCAGGGCCGTCACCTCGCCGATGGCGGTCAGCGGATCGCGGGCGGGGCCGCCGTGGCGCACCCACATGGCCGCGATGACGACGCCGACGCCTGCCACGACCAGCCACACGTCGCGGGCGGCGAGCTCGCTCCAGTCGCGCGGCAGCGGCACGGCGACGCCGCGGCGTCGGCTGCCGGCGGCGGGTGTGGCGACGTGGCGGGCGGTCATGGCGGCTCCGGGGCGTCCGCGGCGGGACGAGAACGCCCAGCGGATCGCCGCCAGTCTGCTCCGCGATTCTTACAGCTTCGTGACCGACGCCCCGACAAGCCGGCGCCCGCCGGCCGAGCCGCGGGCCACGCCTCGCCTCCC
>JAJXTS010000009.1 GCA_021783595.1 Chloroflexota bacterium
GGCTCCGGGGCGCGGCTCCGGGGCGCCGCTGCGCTCCCCGTCGCGGGACGCGGCTCGGGGCGCGGCTCCGGGGACGCCGAGGGCCGCGACGACGGGCTCGCGAACGTCGGGCTCGCGAGCGTCGGCGCCCAGCCAGCCGAGGCCTGACCGGGCTCCGACCAGCATCCGACACCCGACCAGGGGCGGCGCGGACCCGCGCTGCGCCGTCCCGTGGCACGCTAGAGGCGGCGCGCGCGTCCCGCGTTCCGCCGATCCGCCCAAGGAGGAACCCATGGCGATCACCCGCTCCGCCGACGTCACCTGGACCGGCACGCTTCTCGAGGGTGCCGGCACGATCGACTACGTCTCGTCGGGAGCCTTCAGCCGCCAGCCCGTGACCTGGGCCGCGCGAACGGAGGACCACAACGGCAAGACGAGCCCCGAGGAGTTGATCGCGGCCGCCCACGCCGCGTGCTTCTCCATGGCCTTCTCGTCGGGCCTCGCCAAGAACGGCACGCCCGCGACCAAGCTCTCGGTCAAGGCGACGGTCTCGTTCGACAAGACGGACGCCGGCTGGGGCATCGCCTCGTCGGCCATCACCGTGTGCGGCCAGGTCCCCGGTCTGGACCAGACCCAGTTCGCCGCGCTGGCCGAGGCGGCCAAGGACGGCTGCCCGGTCTCGCGCGCGCTCAAGGGCAACGTGGCCCTGTCCGTGGAGGCGACGCTCGTCAAGGCCTAGCCCCGCGCCCATCCGCACGCGAAGCCCCGGCCCGCGCCGGGGCTTCGTCAGCGCTGCCGTGGGCGCAGGCCGACCCGCCGCGACTACGCGATCGTCAGCAGCCGACGCGGGTTCTCGACCGTCAGCCGTGCGACGTCGGCCTCGCTTACGCCGCGCTCCCGGAGCCGCGGCAGGAAGGCCGTCAGCAGGTACGTGTAGCCGTTGCCCTCGTACCGGCGCAGCTGGCTGTTGTGGCAGACGTCCTGGCTGAGCAGCACCCGGTCGCCGTACCCGCGCGCGAGCAGCTCCAGCAGCAGGTCCACCACCCGCGCCTCGCCGTGCCTCTCGGTGGGCTCGAACGCCATGCCCAGGAAGTCGAACTCGATCGACGCGCCGCGGCGCAGCAGCCCCAGGTAGTGGTCCAGCCGCGGGTACGAGTCCGAGTGCCCGATCACCACGCGACCCGGGTCCACCCCCTCCTCCTCGAGGATGTCCATCTGCAGCGCCCCCACCGGCGACTGGGCGGCGTGCGTGGAGATGGCGAGCCCAGTCCGGCGTGACGCCCGAGCCACCGCCCGGAACACGCGCTCCTCGGCCGGGCTGACCCAGGGCTTGTCGGTTCCGATCTCGCCCAGGATGCCGATCCGGACGCCCGTGTCCCCCACCCCGACCGTCGCCTCGGCCACAAGCTCCTCGGCCAGCTCGTCGGTCATGCGCCGGTCGATCCGCGCCTCCGGCGGGTAGTACGGGTTGCGATACCAGCCGCCGCCCATGACGACGTGGAGGCCGGAGGCGCGCGCGATGGCAGCGAGCCAGGCGGGGTCACGTCCCACGCCGGGCAGCGTGAGGTCCGCGAGCGCGGTCCCGCCGGCCTCGCGGTACAGGCGCAGTTCCTCGAGGATCACCGGCTCGTCGCGGGTGAGCTCCCAGTAGTCGTAGCGTCCCGGGATCTGCCACAGGGCGATCTGGGTGTGCTCGTGGGGGAGCGTGAACCCGAGGACCGACGGGTCCACGGGGCCGAGGACGGTCATGACGTGCGGCATGCCGCGATCGTAGTCCGCGACGTTGCCCTCCGCGCGGACGCGCTACCCTCCGGGACACGAGGAGGAGTGCCATGGCCCAGCGACCCGAGGAGCCCCTGCGGGGCGAGGTGATCGACGGCGGCGTGCACGCGTACGGCTGGGAGTGGACCGACATCGGCGGCCCCCGCGGTCGCAGCCGGCTGCCGTGGTTCGGCATCTTCCTGATCGTGTTCGGCGCCCTGCTGCTGCTCCAGCAGGCATTCCCCGCGGTCCAGGCGGCCGGCTCGATCCTGTTCCTGGCGGTGGGCGTCGCGTTCCTGGTGTCGTGGGCCGTCAACCGCGGGACGGGCTCGCTCTACCTGGGCGCGATCATCACCGCGCTGGCCGCGCCCGGCATCCTCGAGGCGGCGGGCGTGGTGAGCGGGCCCGGCGTCGGCACGCTGTGCCTGGGCGTGGCGTTCCTGTTCCTCGCGCTGGTCCGCGCGGCCAGCCGGGCGGGATGGGGCTGGCAGGCGGTCCTGGGCGTGATCCTCGTGGTGATCGGCGGCTCAGCGCTGGCGGTCCCGGGCCTGGGCGACCTGGCCTGGCCGCTGCTCCTGGTGGTCTTCGGCCTGATCGTGCTGGCGCGGTCGCCCGGCGGCCGCCGCGTCCGCTAGCAGCAAGCCGGGCCCCGATCGCGGGCGCGGCCGCCGCGCGAACCTGCCCGCGACCTACCCGAGCCCGGCGAGCGCCGCGTCGAGCGCCTCGCGAAGCCCGTCGGCCACGCGCGCCAGCTCGGCCTCGGTGATCACGAACGGGGGCCCCAGCAGGACGATGTCGCCGTCCGTGCCGTTGGCGTTCCCGCTGCCCGAGTAGAGCAGGAGCCCGTGCTCGCGGGCGATCCGGACCACGCTCTCGATGAGCCTCGCCGCGCGCGGATAGGGCGTTCTGGCTGCCCGGTCGCGGACGAGCTCCACGCCCACCAGCAGTCCACGGCCGCGGATGTCGCCGACGGCCGGGTGCCCATCGAGCCGGTCGCGCAGCAGCGCCTGGAGCTGCGCGCCCTTGACCAGGGACGCGCCGACGAGCGACTCGGCCTCGAGGATCCGCAGCACCTCGCCGGCCACGGCGGCGGCCGTCGGCTGGTGCGAGTAGGTGAACCCGTGCGTGAAGCCGCCCCCCGCGCGGATCGTGTCGTAGACCTCGCCCGAGGCCGCCGCGAAGCCGAACGGCCAGTACCCGCTGGTCGCTCCCTTGGCTGCCACGAGGATGTCGGGCCGCACTCCCCAGTGGTCCACGCCGAACCAGGCGCCGGTGCGGCCGAAGCCGGTCATCACCTCGTCGGCCACCACCAGCACGCCGTGGCGCCGGCAGACCTCGACGACCGCGGGCCAGTAGCCCTCCGGCGGCTCCACCGCGCCCAGCGTGGCGCCCACGATCGGCTCGGCGACGAACGCGGCCACCCGCCGCGGGCCCGCCGCGACGATCGCGGCGTCCAGCTCTGCCGCCAGCTCCTCGGCGGTCCCGAGCGCGTTCGACCCGGGCTCGCCGGCCCGATACGGGTAGGCCGCCGAAACGTGCTCAAACCGCCCGAGCCACGCCTCGTAGGGCTTCCGCAATGGCCGGCGCCCGGAAAGGTCCAGCGCCCCGAGCGTGTTGCCGTGGTACGAGCTCCAGCGCGAGATCACGACCGTGCGGTCCGCCTCGCCGCGCGCGACCTGAGCCGCCCGGGCCATCTTGAGCGCGGTCTCGACAGCCTCCGACCCGCCGCTCACCGGGTAGATCGCGGGGTCCGTCATCGGCAGTCGCTCGCCTACCGCGACGGCGTATCGCTCCAACGCCTCGGTGGTGAACGCCGACCCGTGCGCGTACGCGATCCGGCCGGCCTGGGCGGCCATGGCCTCCGCCACCTCGCGGCGGCCGTGGCCGATGCCCACGACGATGGCGCCGCCCGCCGCGTCGAGGTACTCGCGCCCGTCCGCGTCCACGATGGTGGAGCCCTGCGCCGAGACGGCAACGGGCGGGCGGGACATGGAGGCGCGGGAGAAGACGCGGCCGCTCATCGGGTGCCCGGGCGGCGCGGGAGGTCGAGTCGGTTCATCCGCCCGATTGTAGTTGCGTCGTCCCGGGCGGGCGGGCGCCGTCGCGTCCCGCCGGACGGGGGCGACTCCCGGCCCCGGGGCCGCAGTTTCGGTCCCGGAGACGCCGGACCGGGGCGAGGGCTCCGCGCCCGCGCCCCGGTCCGGGAATGGCGGCTAGATGAAGATCGGGGCGAGGCCGGAGGCCACGTCCGCCAGATAGGAGGCCGCGCCGACCGGCTCGCCCAGCCCGTCGATCAGGTCGTTGCTCGTCAGGCCGAACATGTCCATCGTCATCAGGCAGGGCACGAACTCGACGCCCATCATCTGGGCGACCTCGAGCAGCTCGGCCGGCGACGACACGCCGTACTTCTTGGCCAGCTTGCCCATCATCCACGGGCCCATGCCCAGGAAGTGCATCTGGGACATCTTCCGGTACTTGATGCCCGGCCGAGCCATGAAGGCCAGCATCTTCTGCATCCAGTTGGTGCCGGTGATGCGCTTCTCGGGCCTGACGAACGTCTGCAGGCCCCAGAAGGTGACGAACACCTTGGTGGTCATGCCCAGCGACGCCGACGTGGAGGCCAGGATCATGGCGGCCCAAGTCTTCTCGAGGTCGCCGCTGAAGAGGATGATCGCTATGCCCTGCGGGTGGGGCTCCGCGTCGGCGGGCACGGTCGTTTCTGCGGTCACGGATTTCCCCTACTTCTTGCGGAGGACGAAGCGGTAGACGCCGCCGTCCACGGACTGCTCGACGATGACGTTGCCCGTGGTCTTCGACCACGCCGCGAAGTCCTTCGCGGACCCGGGATCGGTGGCCAGGACTTCGACCGTCTCGCCGGACGCGATCGCCTTGATCGCCTGCGCCGTCTTGACGATCGGCATCGGGCAGTTCAGGCCCTTTGCGTCAACCGTTGCATTCGCCATTCCTAGAGCTCCCTTTCCAGCGGCATCGTGCCGCCATGATCCCGAGGTGACGAGGGTCGGACCGCTGGTCGCCCGGGCTGGGACGGCCCTCGGTCCACGAGGCTGCCCGAGCGGGCTGGGGGTGCGTCCACGGGTCGCTCTCCCGGTCCCCGGCTACTGGGTCTCGACCCACTCGGCCTGCGCCGTCTCCATCAGGGAGAGGCGGCCCAGCCGGGTGAGGCGACGCTGGAGGACCTGACGCATCAGCCCGCACGCGACCATCACGTCCGGGTCGGTCAGGCTGTAGCGGACCTCCCGGCCATCCCGCTCGGCATCCACGATGCCCGCGCTCCGGAGGACGGCCAGGTGCTGGGAGATGTTCGGCTGGGACACGCCGAGGTCCTCGGCGAGGCGTCTCACCTCGCAGGGCCCGACGAGCAGACGATGGAGGATCTCCAGCCGCCGGGGGTTGGCCAGCGTCCGGAGGACCTCGGCCTGCAGCGTGGTGATCTCGTCCATGGCGCCAGCATCGAGGTATTCGAAGATGCGCATTAGTGCCGACTGAACCTGCCGCGCGGGACGATGGCCCGCCCGCGGGGGCCGAGGGGCACGGGTGAGCGCCCCTGCCCGTGCGGGCGGGGTCGGGGCCGCGGATCAGCTGCCGTCGGCGGGCGCCGGCCGGGCCCACAGCCCTCCGGTGGAGGCCATCCAGTCGGCCACCTGCCCGCACAGCGCATCGAGGTCGCCGTCGGTGGTGTCCAGCTCGAGCACCGGGAGGATGGAACCGCCGGCGAGCCGGCGGAACAGCGCCTGCTCGCGGCGAAACGCGCCGAGGTCGCCGTACTGGGCGGGGTTGCCGGACACCTGGAGCCGCTTGGCGCGCGCCGCCTCCCAGGTCCCGTCGCGACGCGTGCACAGCACGAGGTGCACGTCGAGCGCCAGCAGCCGTTCCTCGAGCGGCCGGAAGTCCAGGTCGTGGCCGTGCGCGGCGAGCTGATACGCCCGGGCGGAGAGGTGGAACCGATCGATGACCCAGGAGTAGTGCGGCTGGAGCTCGATCAGGCGAACCCAGGTGTCGAAGACCTCGAGCGCCCGCGCTTCCTCCTCGCCACCGGGCTCGAAGTTGATCGGCCCGCGGCCCCAGGGCTCCGGCGTGAACCCGCACCACTCGGCCGAGATCAGGGGCGAGTGGTACCGGTAGCGGCGCGGTCCGACGAACCGGGGGTGCTCGTTGAGCGCGAACGCGAGCTCCGTCTTGCCGGTCAGGCGCGTGCCCTCGAGGATGACCTTGGGCGTCAGCTTCTGCACGCTCCGAGCCTACCCCGGGCAGGGCCGACGGCCCCGCCGACGCCGGCGCGACCGGGCCCGCGGACGCGGCGGTTCGTCGTGCGCAATGGCCCGTCCCGAGGCGCATCTTGGCCCTGTCTGCTAGTCCAAGTCGGACACATAGTCCCGCTGGAGGTGCTGCAGATGGCCATGCACGCACCGCTCGCCGACGCTCCACTCAGACGTCCCCCGAGCGGTTTCCCGGCGTTCCGTCCCGTGCTGGTGGCAACCGAGCGTTGCAAGGGCTGCGGCCTGTGCATCGACGCATGCCCCACCGACGCGCTCGCGCTGGACGGCGCCCGCGTCAACGGGATGGGCTATCACCCCGCGATCCTCGTGGACGCGGATGCCTGCACCAGTTGCGCCAAGTGCGCCCGGATGTGCCCGGACGCCGCCCTGTCCATCTTCGTCCGGCCGCGGGGAGCATGACGCGATGACCGCGCTTGACCGCCGCGCCGACAGCCGGGACGGGTCCGTCGCCCCGGCCCGCTCCGACGCGGGCGCGCGCCGGGTGGACCGCGTCCTCATGAAGGGCAACGAGGCGATCGCGGAGGCTGCGATCGCGGTCGGCTGCGACGCCTACTTCGGCTACCCCATCACCCCCCAGGCCGAGCTCCTCGAGTGGATGGCCCGCCGGATGCCCGAGGAGGGCCGCGTCTTCGTCCAGGCGGAGAGCGAGCTCGCCGCGATCAACATGGCGCTCGGGGCGTCGGCCGCCGGGGCGCGCGTCCTCGTCAGCAGCTCGAGCCCGGGCATCAGCCTCATGGCCGAGGCAATGTCGTACATGGCCGGCTCGCGGCTGCCGGTGGTGCTGGTCAACGTGATGCGCGGCGGCCCGGGCCTGGGCAGCATCGGCGCCGCCCAGGGCGACTACCTCCAGGCCACCAAGGGCCACGGCCACGGCGACTACCACGTGCCCGTCCTGGCACCGTCGTCCATCGCCGAGGCCATCGACCTCGTCCGCGACGCGTTCATCCTCGCGGAGCGGTACCGGACCCCCGTCATGATCCTCGCGGACGGCATCCTGGGCCAGGCGATGGAGCCCGTCGCCCCTGCCTTCCGCACGCTCGAGCGGCAGCGTCCGGACTGGGCCCTCGAGGGGGCCGAAGGCCGCCCGCCCCGCGTCCTCAAGTCGCTCCACCTGCGGCCCGAGGACCTCGAGGAGCAGGATCTCGCCCTGCAGCGGGTCTACGACGAGATCCGCCGCTCCGAGCAGCGCTGGGCTGGCGAGCGCCTCGACGACCCGGACATCGTCCTCGTCGCCTACGGCAGCGCGGCGCGCGTGGCGCGGACGGCGGTGGAGCGGCTGCGGGAGGACGGTGTCGGCGCCGGCCTGTTCCGGCCGATCACGCTGTGGCCCTTCCCGTCCGAGCCGCTGCGCCACGTCGCCCGGGGCGCCCGAGCCGTCCTGGCGGTGGAGATGTCGGCGGGCCAGCTGGTCGAGGACGTCAGGCTCGCGATCGAGGGCGCGCTGCCCGTGTCCCTCCACGGACGCATGGGCGGCATGGTGCCGAGCCCGGACGGCGTCGTCGAAGCGGCAAGGCGAGCGCTGAGCACGGGCGGGGAGGACGGGCGATGACGGTCGGCGAGCCCCTCGTCGAGCAGGAGGGGCGGACGGTCTACCGCCGGCCGCAGCTCCTGTCCAACCCGACCAGCTACTGCCCCGGCTGCGGCCACGGCATCGTCCACCGCCTCGTCGCTGAGGTCCTCGAGGAGCTGGGCGTCGGCGGCAAGACCATCCTCGTCGGATCGGTGGGCTGCTCGGTCTTCGCCTACGACTTCCTCGCCCTCGACTCGGTGGAGTCGCCCCATGGGCGGGCACCGGCCGTCGCCACGGGCGTCAAGCGCGTCCGCCCGGACCGCGTCGTGTTCACGTACCAGGGCGACGGGGACCTCGCCGCCATCGGGACGGCTGAGATCGTGCACGCGGCGGCCCGGGGCGAGCGCATCACGGTCATCTTCGTCAACAACGGCATCTACGGGATGACCGGCGGCCAGATGGCGCCCACGACGCTGGCCGGCCAGCAGACCACCTCGAGCCCGCGCGGCCGCGACGTGGCCACCCAGGGCTATCCCCTTCCCGTCACGGAGATGCTGTCCCTGCTGCCGGGCGTCCAGTACGCCGCGCGGGGGTCGGTCGCCGACCCGGCCCTGGTCGGCAAGACGCGGGCAGCCATCCGGCGCGCGTTCGAGGTGCAGCTGGAGGATCGGGGGTTCTCCATCGTGGAGGTCCTCTCGACGTGCCCGGTCGGCTGGGGGCTGACCCCCGTCGAGGCGATGGAGCGCCTGCGCACCACGGTGATGGACGCGTACCCGGTGGGCACGTTCGTGGACCGCGCGCGCGGGATCGCGCCCAGCCTGCCCACGCCGGGGGCGCCGCACCGCTCCGTCACGGAGGGCTTCTAGATGGAACGCTCCACGGTCATCGCCGGCTTCGGGGGCCAGGGGATCCTGTTCGCCGGCAAGGTGCTCGCGGAGGCGGCCATGCTCGAGGGACGCGAAGTCCTCTGGATCCCCTCCTACGGGCCGGAGATGCGCGGCGGCACGGCGTCCTGCACCGTGATCATCGCCGACAAGACGATCGGCTCGCCCGTCGTGGACCGCGCCGACCACGCCGTGGCACTCAACCCGCCGTCCATGGCCAAGTACGGGCCCATCGTGGCGAAGGGCGGTCTCCTGGTCGTCAACACCACCCTGATCGAGGCCCAGGCGGGCCGTGACGACATCGAGGTCCTCGAGGTCCCCTGCACGGCCGTCGCCCAGCGGGCCGGCGACGACAAGCTGGTCTCCGTGGTGGCGCTCGGGGCGCTGATCGGGCGACGGAGGCTGGTGGAGCCGGAGACCGTCCACCGGGCGCTTGCCATCGTGCTCGGCGATCGGCACGCCGACATGGTCGAGATGGACGCCGCCGCGTTCGACGCGGGCTTCGCGGCGAGCCTCGAGCCGGTCGCCGCCCCGCCTCGGGCCTGATCCCGGCCGGGCTGCGGGGGGTCAGCTCGCGACGCGCGCGAGGCGGGCCAGCTCGGTCGCGATGGCCTGCTGGAAGCCGGGCATCGCAAGCCGCACCGATCGCGAGAGCGGGCGACCGTAGCCGAAACGGCGCCCACCGATCCCGATGAACGTGCCGCTCGGCAGCCCGCCAGCGCGGAGCGTCCCCGCCAGGCTCAGGACCTGGTCGATGGGGAGCTCGTGCGACGACCGGGGCGCGGCCGTGCCCATCGTGGCCGCGATTCCCGAGATGGGCAGCGAGACGACGTGGCCCGGGGGGACGCCAACCGCGGCATCCACGACAACCGTCACCTCTCCGGGCCGCACGTCGAGCAGGTCCTCCACGCGCAGCTGGCCGCAGCGACGGACCTCGAGGCGCTCGAGGAGGGACGCGGCGAGCGTCGGCAGGAGGGTCGCGACAGCAGACAGCGCCGCTCCGTCGTCGCCGCGGTCCGCATTCCCGCACACGAGCAGGCGGACCGACGGCGGTTCCAGATGCATCATCGCGTCACCTCCCGAGCGTCCCCGCCCCGCTCTGCCGGGCCCAGACCGCGCGACCTCTCTCGGGAACAGCGGGCGGCACCGCGGCACGCCAGACTGCTCGGGACACCGTCTGTGGAGACGGACGGGCTCATTGTGCGGCTGGACCTCGGCTTGCCGACCCGGGACGACCCAGCGCGTGCGGGGCGTGCGGACCGGCTCCGCGCTGCCCATGCTCGCCCCGCGGGACGCGCCGGTTTAGGGCCCTTGGTCGCGGGGCCGCCGCTCCGACCGCCCTGCCCGCCATGCCGTCCGGCCCCGCGGGACCGGGACCCGAGGCGGTCCCGACCCGCGTGCGCCGCGCCACCGGCGTACGCTCGGGCCGTGCGCGTGATGGCCCTCCGCTCCCCCGCCCCCGCCGCGACCGGCCCGCTCGTGCTCGAGGATCGCCCCGCCCCGGAGCCCGGGCCGGGCGAGCTGCGGCTCCGGGTGAGCGCCTGCGCGGTCTGCCGCACGGACCTCCAGATCTGCGAGGGGGACCTTGACGCCCGAGTGCTGCCGATCGTGCCCGGCCATCAGGTCGTCGGGGTCGTGGACGCGCTGGGGCCGGGCGTGGCGGGCTGGGGACTGGGCGATCGGGCGGGCCTCACCTGGCTGGCCGGGACGGACGGCACCTGCCGCTTCTGCCGGTCCGGGCGCGAGAACCTGTGCGAAGGGGCGACCTTCACCGGCTGGGACCGCGACGGCGGGTACGCCGAGGCGGTGACCGCCCGCGCCGACGTGGCGGTCCGGCTGCCGGACGGGTATCCCGACCTCGCCGCCGCGCCGCTGCTGTGCGGCGGCGTCATCGGCTATCGCGCGCTCCGCGTCGCCGGCATCGGCCCGCGGATGGCCGGCGCCCGGGTCGGCCTCTACGGCTTCGGCGCGTCGGCCCGCCTCGCCATGCAGGTCGCCCGCTCGTGGGGCGTCGACGCCTACGTGGCCACGCGCGCCGCGGCCGATCGGGAGCGCGCGCTCGAGCTGGGCGCCGCCTGGGCGGGCGCATATGACGAACGGCCGCCGGTGCCGCTCGACGCCGCGGTGACCTTCGCCCCCGTCGGGTCGGTGGTGGCCTCAGCCCTGCGCGCGCTCGATCGCGGCGGCGTCGTCGCGATCAACGCCATCCACCTCGACGGGCTCCCGGCCATGCCCTACGAGGACCTGTGGTGGGAGCGGTCGATCCGCAGCGTCGCCAACGTCACGCGCGATGACGCGACCGAGTTCCTCGCCATCGCGGCCCGCATCGGCATCGAGACCGACGTCGAGACGCACCCACTGGCGGACGCGAACGCGGCGCTGGCGCGCCTCGCCGCCGGCCGGGTCTCCGGGACCGCCGTCCTGGTCGCGGGCGGACGCCCGGGCTGAACTCCGGCGGTCCCGCCGGGCGGTGCCTCAGCCGCGCGTGGGCGCCTCCGCTGCCCGATCGGCAATCGCCACGAGGGGCCCCATGAGCGAGCCGCTCACGGGCTCGAGCTCGTAGCGGACGCGGATGATCGGCTTGCCCACCCGGAGCACCCGCGTGAGGTCGATCGGCGTGGCGGCGAGGACCGCGTCGGCCGGGACCGCGTCGAGGGCCGCCTCCAGCTCGCGGATCTGCTTGGCGCCGTAGCCCATCGCAGGCAGCAGGTGCTCCAGATCGGGGTACTTGGCCAGCGTGGCCGCGAGCTCGCCATGCGCGTACGGCCGGGGGTCAACGATCTCGGCCGCGCCGAAGCGGCGGGCCGCGACGATCCCGGCGCCGTACGTCATGCCGCCGTGCGTGAGCGTTGGGCCGTCCTCGACCACCACCACCCGCTTGCCCGCGACGTCGCCGCCCTCGAGCGCGAGCGACGACCGAGCCTCGACGATCTCCGCGCGCGGGTTGGCGGCGGCGATGTCCGCCCGCACCTGGGCCAGCCCCTCGGGCGTGGCGGAGTCCACCTTGTTGATCACCACGACGTCGGCCATGCGCAGGTTGGCCTCGCCGGGGTGGTAGCGGAGCTCGTGGCCGGGGCGCAGCGGGTCCGCAACCACGATCATCAGGTCCGGCCTGTAGAACGGCAGGTCGTTGTTGCCGCCGTCCCAGAGGACGACGTCGCACTCCTTCTCGGCGGAGCGCAGGATCTCCTCGTAGTCCACCCCGGCGAACACCAGCCGGCCGGCGTCGAGGTGCGGCTCGTACTCCTCGCGCTCCTCGATCGTGGTCTCGTACCGGTCGAGGTCCGCGTAGGTCTCGTACCGCTGGCAGCGCTGCGCCACCAGATCGCCATACGGCATCGGGTGGCGGACCACGGCCACGCGCAGGCCACGCGCCTCCAGCGCCCTGGCGACGAACCGGCTGGTCTGGCTCTTGCCGCTCCCGGTCCGGACCGCGCACACGGCCACCACCGGTCGGAGCGACGGGAGCATCGTGGCGGCTGGGCCGAGCAGCTTGAAGTCCGCGCCCGCGGCGAGTGCCCGGCTCGCGGCGTGCATCACCTGTTCGTGGCTGACGTCGCTGTAGGCGAACACCACGGTGTCCACGCCGTGCTCGGCGATCAGCGACTCGAGCTCCGCCTCCGGCCGGATCGGGATGCCCGCCGGGTAGCGCCCGCCGGCGAGCTCGGGCGGGTAGCGGCGCTCCGCGATGCCGGGGATCTGCGTGGCGGTGAACGCGACGACCTCGACCGACGGGTCGCCGCGGTAGACGACGTTGAAATCGTGGAAGTCGCGCCCGGCGGCGCCCATGATCAGCACACGTTCGCTGCGCATGACCGGACCTCGGGGGAGGGGCTCCCGGGACGCCAGCGCCGGTCCGCGAGACCAGCAGGCGGGCGTGGCCACGCCACCTCCGCGTGCTGCCATGATCGGCCCGAACACGGCGCCGGTCTCCGGCCCTGACGCCCGCAGGGGGTGCCGCAGGTCCCGCGAAGGCGGTCCGATCGGCACTCCCGGGTGGCGACCTGCACGCCCGACCATGCGTATGAGGTGGGTGCCGGAGGGGACGCCCGGCACCCACCCGTAACCTCAGCCCTCGCCGGACCGGCGGGGGTTCTTGATTCCCCCGGCGAGCTCGCGCCGCTCCCCCGCAGGCCCGGGGAGGCTCGCGGGCGCGGGCAGGCCGGCGGGGGGTCCGGTCCTGGCGCTCAGAGCTCGAAGTGGCGGCGGGCCTCGGCGGCCAGCGCGTCGCGATGGTCCGGGTGGGCCACTGCGATCAGCGCCTTCGCCCGCTCGCGCAGGCTCCTGCCCCACAACTCCGCGACGCCCCACTCGGTCACCACGGTCCGCACGTGCGCTCGCGTGGTCACGACGCCGGCGCCCTCCCGCAGGGACGGCACGATCCGGCTCTGCCCGCCGTCCTTGCCCGCGGTTGACGGCATGGCGATGATCGCCCGCCCGCCGGGAGCGAGGGCGGCACCGCGGATGAAGTCCATTTGCCCGCCCACGCCCGAGTACATCCGGTGGCCGATCGAATCGGCGACCACCTGGCCCGACAGGTCCACCTCGATCGCCGAGTTGATCGCCACCATGTTCGGCAGCGAGCGGATCACGTGCGTGTCGTTGGTGAACTCGACAGGCCGCATCTCCACCATGGGATTGTCGTTGACAAACCGGAACAGGCGCGAGGTCCCCATCAGGAAGGTCGCGACCAGCTTGCCTCGATTGCGCACCTTCCGGTCGCAGGTCACGACCCCGGCTTCGACCAGGTCCACCACCGCGTCGGTGAACATCTCGGTGTGGACCCCGAGGTTGCACTTGACGGTGAGCAGCTCGGCCGTCGCCGCGGGGATCGCTCCGATGCCCAGCTGCAGCGTGGCGCCGTTCGGGACCAGCTCGGCGATGAACGCGCCGATCTGCCGCTCCACCGGTCCGATCTCCGGCCGGGGCGACTCGAACGGCGGCACGTCCGCCTCGACCGCGAGGTCGATCTGGCTGACGTGGATGAACGACTCGCCCAGGGTCCGCGGGATTGAGGGGTTGAACTGCACGATGACGGTCTTGGCCGCGTCGATCGCCGCGTGCATCGCCTCCACGGACACCCCGAGCGAGCAGAACCCGTGCTCATCGGGCGGCGTCACGTTGGCGAGCACCGCATCGAGCGGGTAGGCGCCGCTGCGGAACAGCGCCGGGATGTCCGAGAAGAACACCGGCACGAAGTCCGCCCGGCCGGAGTTGACGGCCTCGCGGGCGTTGGGGCCGATGAACAGGGCCCGATGGCGGAAGTGCGGAGCCATCTCCGGCCGGAGGTGGGGCCCGGGCCCCTCGAGGTGCAGGTGGGTGACCCCGACGTCAGACAGCTCAGCGGCGCGCCCGACGAGCGCATCGAGGAGGACGGTCGGGGTGGCCGCGGCCATCTGGATGTAGACCTGGTCGCGCGACTTGATCCCGGCGACCGCTTCCTCGGGCGACACGATGCGCATGGCGCGAGTCTGGCAGCCGGGCGCCTGTCAGTGCCCCGGCCGGATGGCCCGGACGGCGGGACCGCCCGACCCGCATGCGCCGTGCCGTGCGCAACGCGCGCGGCGGCCGGCAGGGAACCAGGCGGCCGGCGGACAGGGCAGCGACGCGGGCCTACGCGCCGCCGCGGTCCAGCCGGTGCTTCGCGACGAAGGCGGCGGCCTGCGCGCGCCGCTCGAGGTTGAGCTTGGACAGGATGGAGCTGACGTAGTTCTTCACCGTCTTGTCAGACAGGAAGACCTCTGACGCGATCTCCTTGTTGGTCTTCCCCTCGGCGACGAGGAGCAGGATCCGCTGCTCCTGCGCCGTGAGCTGGGCCATCTCGTCCGTGTAGGCGCCGGTCGCGATGCGGCGGACGCGCTCGAGGACCTTCTCGGTCACGGCCGGGTCCAGGAGCGACTCGCCCCGGCCCACCGACTCGAGGGCGCCGACGAGGTCGCGCGCGCGGATCTGCTTGAGCAGGTACCCCGACGCCCCGGCGACGATGGCCGACAGGACGGCCTCCTCGTCCGGATACGACGTCAGCATGACGACGCGCGTGGCAGGCAGCTCCGCCCGGATCTCGCGGCAGGCCTCGATGCCCGAGCCATCCGGCAGCCGGACGTCCATGACCACGATGTCAGGCTGGAATCGGCGGGCCTGCTCAATGGACTCGGCGGCCGTCCCGGCCTCGGCGACGACCTGGAACCCCTCGCGGCGGTCCAAGAGGGCGACGAGGCCCTGGCGAACCACCTCGTGGTCGTCGACGACCAGCAGGCGCAGCGGACGCGAGCTCAGATCAGTCACGGTTGCTTGTCTCCGGCCCGGAAGGGGGGACGCTCCCCGATGCGACGTTGGGCGACGCCGGCACTCGTACGATGATACGCGTGCCAGTGCCATTGGGCCGCTCGATCGCGAACGACCCGCCCATCCCCACGGCCCGGTCGCGCATGTTGCCGAGGCCCTGGTGCCGCCCCAGGTGGTCCGGCCCGCCGCGAAGCGCCGGGTCGAACCCGCGCCCGTTGTCCTCCACGCACAGCACCAGGTCGTCGTCCTCGGGCGCGAGCACCACCGAGGTCCGCGTGGCGCCCGAGTGCCGCGCCACGTTCGAGAGCGCCTCGCGGGCGATGAACAGCAGGTCCGACGAGCGGTCGGGGGGCATCGCCCGAAGGATGTCGGCGCCGACCTCGAGGTCCACCTCCAGATCGATCATCGCGTTCATGCCCAGCTCCTCGCCGAGGCGCGCCAGCGACTCCACGGGGTCCTCCTCGCCGCCCATCGTGGGGCGCAGCCGGAGGATGTACGAGCGGATGTCCGCGATCACCAGGTTGAGCGCGTCGATGGCGCGGTCAACGCGCGCCACCGCCTCCGCGTGCCCGGCCTGGTCCTCGACGAGCTCGGGCACGTCCTCGAGCGACAGGCCGACGGCGTAGATCGCCTGGATGATCCCGTCGTGGAGGTCCTTGCCGATGCGCTCGCGCTCCTCCACCACCGCCAGGCGCTGGACCAGATCGTGGAGCCGGGCGTTCTCGATGGCGATGCCCGCGTGGACCGCGAACATCTCGACCAGCCGCTCATCGTCCTCGGTGAACGGCAGTCCGCCCCGCTTGTCCGTGAGGTACAGGTTGCCGACGGAGCGCCCCTTCACCACGACCGGCGCGCCCAGGAACGACCGCATGATCGGGTGGCGGGCGGGGAAGCCGTACGCGGTGGGATCCTTGAGGATGTCGTCCACGCGAAGCGTCCGGCCCTCGCGGATGATGCGCCCCAGCAGGCCCATGCCGTGGGGAACCGGCCCGATCTGGCCCCGCAGCTCCGGCGTCACCCCACTCGTGATGAACCGCTCGATGCGGCCGCGTCCGTCCGCGACGCCGAGGGCGGCGTACTCGGCGTCCACCAGATCCCGGACGCGCTCGACGATGACGGTCAGGACGCGATCGATGTCGAGCTCCGCGGCGACCGCCCGGGATGCCGTCTCCAGCGCCGAGAGCCGCTCGGCGCGAGCGTGCACCTCCGCTCGCGACCAGGCCGCGTCCAGCGCCACCTCCATCGTCCGCACCACGGCCTCCGCGGCGCCAGCCGGCGCGTCGAGGGTCAGGCGGCCGCGCGTCCCGTGCGGACTGTCCGAGCCCAGCGCGAACGTCGCCAGGCCCTCGCGCTCCTCGGCAGGGGGGATCTGGGCGAGCGTGCCCGAGCCCACCTCGAGCTCCGGCAGGGGGGCGGCGGACACCTCGAGGATCGCGCCCCGCGCCCCGACCGCGGCCAGCACGCCCTCGAGCGCCGCCGCCACCTCGTCCCGGGCTGCCGTCGAGGGCGCCCTGTGCCAGCGCTCGAGCGCCTCCAGGGCGCGCACGAGCGGGAACGCGTCGATGGCGGGGGCGGGCGGGGTGGTGGCCTGGGCGGGCTGGGGACGTGACACGGCGTGAGCCTACCAGCCCGACGGCGACCACGGGTCACGGTGCCCTTCCCTTCGGGCCATTGGTCACTTCGCAGGCGGGCCCTCGACCCCGACCATTCGCGCATCCGTCTGCCGATATGCTCGCCGGAGTGCCCCTCCTCGTGGAGCCCGCCATGCCGTCCCCGCTCCTCGCCCGCCTCCTCCGCGCCGCGGCCTGACCGAAAGCCGATGACCGCGATGGCCTCCAGCACGAACCCCGTTCCCGCCCCGCTGCCGGATGCCGGCGCCCGCGCGGCGAACGAGACCGCGCCCCGCCGCAAGAAGCTGCTCCTCGCCACTGACCTCACCGACGCGTCGGCGTCTGCCACCGACGAGGCGTTCGACCTGGCGGCTCAGCTCGACGCCTCCCTCCTCGCGGTGTCCGTGATCGACCCCGGATCGCTGCTGATGCCGGGCGGGCGCTTCCGCGTTCGCGTGGACCAGGTCCGCGACCGGCGCGAGCAGGAGGCGCAGGCGCTCGTGGAGCGCGGGCGCCTCACCGGGATCGACGTCTCGTTCCTGATCTGGACCGGCGACCCGGGCGATATGATCGTCGAGGCAGCCGAGGCCGAGCATGCCGATATGATCTTGGTGGGCAGCCACGGCCGCGGCGCGGTCGGCCGGCTGTTCCTGGGCAGCGTGTCGGAGCACGTCGTCCGCAACGCCCCCTGCCCGGTCCTGGTGGTCCGGCCGCGGGAGGCGCCCGCACCGTAGTCCCGCAGCGGCATCCTGCCGCGAACCCGCATGTCCCACCGACGCCCGGTCGATTCTCCCCCGACCGGGCGTCGGGACGTCCGGGCGCGGGCCTGCCCCCGAGCTACTTGGTGTAGATGCCCTCGGGGTCCAGCTCCTCGCGGACGAGGCGCAGCTCCTCGGCCGTGGGCGGCGGGGTGGTCTCGAGGCCCGCGCTGATCTTGGGCTCCCACGCGATCGTGGCGCGCACCTCGTCCAGCGTGGCGCCCGGGTGCAGGAAGTCGAGGCGCATCTCGCCCGTCTCGTCGAAGTGCCAGATGCCGAGGTCCGTGACGACGACGGTCGGCCCCCGCCCGTTCCAGCCGCCCGCCTTGCGGATCGCCTCGGACTGCTCGGCCCCGCCGAGGTTGCCGGGCGAGGTCCGGAAGTCGATCTCCCTGACGAAGCTCCGCGCGGACTGGCGCATGATCACGAAAACCTCGCGGGCGTTGATCGCGATCTCGCAGGCGCCGCCAGAGCCGGGCAGCCGCGTCTTGGGCGCGTCGTAGTCGCCGATGACCGTGGTGTTGATGTTGCCGAACCGGTCGATCTGCGCCGCGCCGAGGAACCCGACGTCGATCAGCCCGCGCTGGAGGTAGTAGCCGAACAGCTCCCACATCGAGACCACGGCCGTGGCGCCGGTGACGATCGTCGGGTCGCCGATGGACAGGGGCAGCCGGGCGGGCCGGGCGCCGAACACGCCGGCCTCGTAGACCATCTCGAGGCCCGGGGCGACCGTCCGCTGGGCGAGGTTGACCGCGATGTTCGGCAGGCCGACGCCCACGAAGCAGACGTGCTGGCCGGCGAGCTCGCGCGCGGCGGCCACGATCATCATCTCGCTCCGGGTGAAGCCGAGGTCGCTCATCGGTAGCTCCCGTAGTCCACCGAGCCCGACGGCGCCGGGCCGGGGCGCAGGGACGCGATGCGCTCGGCGCCCAGCTTCTCGACGTACGCCGCGCGGTCCGGCAGGCCGTAGACCCACTCGCGCAGCCACGCCTGGACCTTCTCCTCGTCGCGGCTGATGGGGTCCCAGTCGAGGTAGAAGCGGTTGTCGCGGTCGTAGGCGCCCTGGACGTACGAGGGGTGCGCGCCGTACGGCTCGACGACGACCGCGTCCACGATGATCCCGGGGATCACCGTGCGGTTGGGGTCCGCCCGGACGACGCTCTCGTCCACCAGCTCCTCCACCACGACGATCACGCGGTCCGCGGCGAATGCCGCCTCCTTCTGCGCGCCGAGCAGGCCCCAGATCTGCGTGTTGCCGCTCGCGTCCGCGCGCTGGGCGTGGATGATCGACACGTCGGGGCGGAGCGGCGGGACGGCGTAGACGACCTCGTCCGAGAACGGCGACCTGATCGGCCGGATCAGCGGGTTGGCCTTCGGCAGGTCCGTCTCGAAGTACGAGCGCAGGGGCATGAACGGCAGGTTGGCGGCGCCGGCCGTGTAGCGGGCCACCATGCCGAAATGGCTGTACTCCTCGATCTCGAGGGGCCGCTCCCCCGCGAGCGCGGCCGGCTCGATCCGGCGCCGGATGGCGTTCAGGCCGCCCACACCGGGGTTGCCGAGCCACGAGAAGATGAGCTTGCGGGCCACGCCGCCCGCGATCATCTGGTCGTAGATGACGTCCGGCGTCATCCGCGCGAGCACCAAGTCGCGCTTCCGCTGGCGGACGATCTCGTGACCGGCGGAGAAGCCGATCAGGTGCGTGAAGCCCTCGATGGCCACGGTGTCGCCGTCGCGGACGATCTCCGCGACGGCATCATGCATCGAGGCGACCTTGCCCGGCATGGGCGGCCCTCCTGTGGCGTCGGTTCGGTGGCGGTCGGCCGCGGTCAGCCGGCCGCTTCGACCCCCTCGGTCAGCAGGCCCTCGGCCGCCTCCCTGACGACTTCGGCGGCCGCCTCGCGCCGGTGCACGGCGACGGCCTCCACCGACTCGGCGAACAGGCGGACCGCGGTGGCGGCCTCCGACTCCGACACGACCAGCGGGGGTGACATCCGCACGCAGTCGTCGCCGGCCTCGAGCACGAGCAGGCCGCGATCGAACGCCTGCATCTGCACGGCCTCGGCCGTCTCGCCCGAGTCGAACTCGATGCCGATCATCAGGCCCTTGCCCCGGACGTCCCGCACTAGGCCCGGGAAGCGGTCCACCAGCGGCTTGAGGCCGTCCATGATCTCCCGGCCCCGGACGCCGGCGTTGGCGATCAGGCCGCCCTCGAGCAGCTTGATGGTCTCGAGCAGCGCGGCCAGCGCCACCGGGTTGCCGCCGTACGTGCTGCCGTGGGCCCCGGGGCCCCAGGTCATGACCTCGTCCTTGGCGATCATCGCGCCCACGGGCATCCCCGACCCGATGCCCTTGGCGGTGAGGAGGATGTCCGGCTCGACGTCCCAGTGCTGGATCGCCCACATCTTCCCGGTGCGGCCGGCGCCGGACTGGACCTCGTCGGCGATGAGCAGGATGCCGTGGCGGTCGCACAGCTCGCGGAGGCGGGGCAGGAACTCCGGCTCCGGGACGACGTAGCCGCCCTCGCCCTGGATGGGCTCCACGATGATCGCGGCGAACTCGTCGGCGGGCATCAGGCGCTTGAACACGCGGTTCTCGATCTCGTCGAGGCCGGCCATGCCGTACGGGACGTGGTAGACGCCGGGCAGCATGGGGCCGAAGTGCGCGTGGTACTTCGCCTTGGACGCGGTCAGGCTGACGGCGCCCATCGTCCGGCCGTGGAACGCGCCGAGGAAGGCGATGACGTTCTGGCGCCTGGTGTGGTACCGGGCGAGCTTGAGGCCGGCCTCGACCGCCTCCGCGCCGGAGTTGCCGATGAACACGCGGGTCTTGCCGCGCATCGGCGCGATGCGGGCGAGCTCGGCGGCAGCCGTGGCGTAGATCGGCAGGTAGAAGTCGCTCGCGCTGAAGTGCTGGAGCTCGGCCGCCTGCGCCTGGATGGCCGCCACTACGGCCGGGTGGCTGTGGCCCGTGGAGTTGACCGCGATGCCGGCGGCGAAGTCCAGGAACACGTTGCCGTCGATGTCCTCGATCCGGCAGCCGAGGCCGCGGGCCGGGACGATCGGATAGGCGCGGGGCAGCGACGGACTCGTCCAGGCGTGGTCGAACTCGATGTGCGCGCGGGCCTTGGGACCCGGCAGGGCGGTCACGATGTCCGGCACGGGTCGCGCCTGGAGCGGCGTCGTCATGGGTGATCCTCGGCGGGGTACGCGACCGGCGCGCCGAGGCGTCGGGCGCATACAGGTTATGCAGACTGCATACCACTCTACCAGAGAGGCGGCCTTCCCCGAGGGTCCGAATGGCCCGCGGGAGTCCCGGTCCCGGACGGCGCGACAGGTCAGGTTCCGGCGCCGCCAGGGCCGCGGGGCGAGCGTGCCGCCCGGGGAATCGACGAGCCCCCGGGGCGACCCGGGGGCTCGCGGCCTGACGGCGGAGTGGCGGGTCAGTCCACGATGGTGTGGCTCTGCTCCCGCAGGAACTGCGCGACGTAGTACATCGAGAGGCCGGCCTTGCCGGTGGAGCCGGAGCCCTTCCAGCCGCCGAACGCCTGGACGCCCGGCCAGGCGCCGGTGGTGGCGCCGGCGCGGCGGTTGACGTACAGGACGCCCGCCTCGATCTCCTCGAGGAAGCGCTGGACCTCGGCGTCGTCCTCGCTGTAGACGCCCGCGGTCAGGCCGTAGGTCGAGTCGTTGGCGAGGCGGAGCGCCTCGTCGATCGAGTCCACCGCGCAGACCGCCGTGAACGGCGCGAACAGCTCGTCCTGGAACAGCCGGTGGGAGGCGGGCAGGCCGTCCACCACCGTGGGCTCCACGTAGAAGCCGCGGGCGAAGGCGCCGTCGGTGAGGTGCTCCCCTCCGGTGAGGACCCGGCCGTCGCGGCGCGCCTCGGCGACCGCCTGCTGGTGGCGCTCCACGGCGCGCGCGTCGATGACCGGGCCGAGGAAGGCGGCGCGCGGCATCGGGTCGCCCACGACGAGCTTCTCGGTCTTGGCGACGAGCTGCTCGACGAACGCGTCGTGGACGTCGCGGTGGACGTAGACGCGGCTGTTCGCGGAGCACTTCTGGCCGCCGAAGCCGAACGCGGCGCGCATGACGCCCTCGGCCGCCTCCTCGAGGTCGGCGGAGGCCATCACGATGGCCGGGTTCTTGCCGCCCATCTCCACGATGCACGGCCGCGGGTACTTCTGGGAGAACCGCTTGTACAGCGCGAACCCGACCTCGTACGAGCCGGTGAACACCATGCCGTCGATGCCGAGGTTGGTCTGGAGCTCGTCGCCGACGGTGTCGCCGGGGCCCATGACAAGGTTGAACACGCCGTCGGGCACGCCCGCGTCGCGGTAGGCCTCCATGATCGCGACAGCGGTCATGGCGCCGGCAGAGGCGGGCTTGAACACGACGGCGTTGCCGGCCATCATCGCGGCCGACGACGGGCCGACGGCGAGCGCCATCGGGAAGTTGAACGGGCTGATCACCGCGAACACGCCCATCGGCCGCAGGATCGTCCGGGTGTGGACGGCGGCGTCGCCGAGGCTGTCCATCGGGTGGTCGTAGAAGTTGTTGGCCTCGGCGACCCGGCTGTAGTAGCGGATGAGGTCGGCCGCCTCCTCCACCTCGCCCAGCGCCTCGAGGCGGGTCTTGCCCACCTCGACCGCCATCAGGCCCGCGTACTCCATCTGGCGCTCGGAGATGAGCTCCGCCGCGCGGCGGAGGATCTCGAGCCGCTTCTGCCAGCCCAGGCGGAACCACGCCGGCTGGGCGCGCCTGGCGGCTGCGATGGCGTCCCGGACGTCTCCCCGGGTGCCTTTCGCGAACGTGCCGACGAGGATGTCGGTGTCGATGGGCGTCCGGACCTCGAAGGTCCCGTCGCCGTCGCGCTCCTTGCCGTCGATGAAGTTGCGGTGGTAGGCGCCGAGCCTCGCCTTCGCCTTCTCGAGGCCCGCCTCGTACAGCTGGTGGAGGGTCTCGTTGTTGGCGGACAGCGTGGCGTAGGTGATCTTGAGGCGCTCGGTCGTCATTGCAGCTCCCGTGTGGCGCGCGCCGGCCGAGGGGCTGGCCGGGCGCCGGATCCGAGGTCGATCGCTGTCGCCAGTCTAGTCCCGGAGGCAGGCGGCCGAGGCCCGAGGCCAGAGCCGGTCGCGCGGCGTGGACTCCCCGGACGCGGCGACGCTCCCCTACCCGAGCAGCGCCGCCGCCACCTCCGCGATCGACGGCGCGACGGCGTCCGGGCGGTGGCCGCGGGCGCCCGACGCCGCCCTCGCCAGGTCGGCGTCGCCATGCTTCCCGGTCCGCACGAACACCGTCCGAAGGCCGGCCCGCCGCGCCCCGCCGATGTCGCTGAACACGTCGTCGCCCACCATCGCGAGGTCGTGTCGCCGGAGCCCGGGCTCGCCGCGCGCCTTGGCCTCGGCGACCAGGCGGTCGATCGCCGCCCGGAAGAACGCCCGGTCCGGCTTGCCCGCCGTTCGCGCCCGTCGCTTTGTCGCCCACTCGAGGGCCACCAGGAACGCGCCCGCGTCGAGCGTCGGGCCGTCCGGCGTGAGCCACCACGGGTTGCGGTGCATGCCGATGAGCGCCGCGCCGCCGAGCACCAGCCGGAAGGCGCGGTTGAGGTTCTCGCGGGTCAGCTGGTCCGGGGAGTCGCCGAGGACGACTGCCGCCACGCCGTCCGGTTGGGCGTCCGCCGCCGGCCCGCCCAGTACGTTGCAGCCCGCGAACTCCGCGCGTGCGTCGTCCGACGCGATCACGTACACGGGGCGGTCCGGATACTCGCGGCGCACGAGCTCCGCCGACGCGCTCAGCGCGGTCTGGAAACGCTCGGGCGGCGTGGGGAAGCCCGCCGACCGACCCCATGCCGCCAGCGTCTTGCGCGAGACCAGCGACGAGTTGGTCACCACCAGGTACGGGAAGCCGGCCAGCTCGAGGGCCGCCAGCGCCCCGGGCGCGCCGGGGATCGCCGCCCCCTTGAGCACGAGGACCCCGTCGAGGTCCAGCAGCAGGCCGCGGACCCCGTGCAGGGCTGCACGGAGGGCGTCGTCGGGAGCGGGCAGGTCGGGCATGATGCGCAGCGTACCGAAGGAGGACGTTTCGCAGATGGGACTGCTCGACGGGCGCAAGGCCCTCGTGTTCGGCGTGGCCAACGACCACTCCATCGCCTGGGGCATCGCCAAGGCGCTCCACGACGCGGGCGCGACCGTGGGCTTCTCGTCGGTCGAGAGCCTGGTCGAGCGGCGCGTCCGCCCGCTCGCCGCGTCGATCGGGTCGCCGTTCGTGGAGGCCTGCGACGTGTCCAGCGACGACGACATCCGAGCGGTCATGGCCAAGTGGGGCGAGCAGCAGGGCACGCTTGACATCCTGGTCCACGCGGTCGCCCACGCCAAGCGCGAGGACCTGAGCGGCGCCTTCGTGAACACCTCGCGGGATGGCTTCGCGCTGGCCATGGACGTGTCCGCGTACTCGCTGGTCGCCCTGGCCCGCGAGGCCCGCCCCCACCTGCGCCGCGGCAGCTCGATCCTGACCCTGTCCTATTACGGCGCCGAGAAGGTCGTCGCCAACTACAACGTGATGGGCGTGGCGAAGGCGGCGCTCGAGGCGTCGGTCCGCTACCTCGCCGCGGACCTCGGCCCCGACGGGATCCGCGTCAACGCCATCTCGGCCGGGCCGATCCGGACGCTCTCCGCGGGCGGCATCGCCGACTTCCGCCGGCTGTACGGCCCGTTCGACCAGATCGCGCCGCTGCGCGCCCACATCACGATCGAGGACGTCGGCCGCACGGCGCTATACCTCGGGTCCGACCTCTCGTCCGCGGTGACCGGCGAGGTCGTCTACGTGGACGGGGGGTTCAACATTCTCGGCGTCCCGACGCTCGGGTGACGGCGGCGCGACGGGCGGGCGGGTCGGCGACGCGCGCCGGGCGCGGTGGCGCGACCCGCCGGGCACCCTCGGCCCCGTCAGCCCCCCGGTGCGGGCGGGGCGTCGTGGGCCTCGCTCTCGGCGATCAACTCGCGTCGGAGCACCTTGCCCACGTTTGACCGCGGCAGGCTGGCGCGGATCTCGATGACCGCGGGCCGCTTGTAGTGCGCCAGGTTCAAGTCGCAGAAGTCGTGGAGCTCCTCCACCGTCGTCGTCGCGCCGGGCTTCAGGATCACGTACGCCTTCGGCACCTCGCCCTTCCGGGCGCTCTTCATCCCGATGACCGCGGCCTCCGCCACGCCCGGGTGGGTGATCAGCACCTCCTCCACCTCGCGCGGGTAGACGTTGGCGCCGCTGACGATGATCAGGTCCTTGATCCGGTCCACGATCGCGAAGTAGCCCTCGGCGTCGACGCTGGCCAAGTCGCCGGTGTGGAGCCAGCCGTCGCGCAGGACGCGCTCGGTCTCGTCGGGCCGCTCGTGGTAGCCGGCCATCACCTGGGGGCCGCGCACCCACAGCTCGCCGACCTGGCCGGGACCCGAGACGTCCTCGCCTGTCGAGAGGTCCACCAGGCGGGCGTCCGTGCCGGGCAGCGGCAGCCCGATCGTGCCGGGCTTGCCGCGGCCGTGGACGGGGTTCACGTGCGTCACCGGGCTGGCCTCGGTCAGGCCGTAGCCCTCGCACAGGCGACCGCCGGTCAGCGACTCGAACTGCGCCTGCACGGGGGGCGGCAGCGGGGCGGCCCCGCTGATGCATGCCTCGACTGAGCGGAGGTCGTGCTTGCCGATCGTCGGGTGCTGGTTGAGGGCCGCGTAGAACATCGGCACGCCCGGAAAATAGCGGGGCCGGTGGCGGTCGATCGCGGCCAGAACCTGGTCGACGTCGAACTTGGGTAGCAGGACCTGCGTCGCGCCCAGCGCGAGCGCGAAGTTCATCGCCACCGTCAGCCCGTAGATGTGGAAGTACGGCAGGGCGCACAGCACCGACGACGGCTCGTCGCCGCTGCCGGCCAGCACCGCGGTGCACTGGACCGCGTTGGCCACGAGGTTGCGGTGGGTCAGGACCGCCTCCTTCGGCAGCCCGGTCGTGCCGCCGGTCCCCTGGAGGACGGCCGGGTCTCCGGGCCGGGCTGGCGAGTCCACGCGCTCGCTGGGCGCGCCGGCCAGGAGGCGGAACAGGTTCGGCGTCGCGGCCGTGTGGGGCACCGGGTGCCAGCGGCCCTGCCGCCTCTGCTGGAGGGGGTACAGCCAGCGCAGGGGCACGGGCAGCGAGTCCTGGATGCCGGTCGCGATCACGGGCGCCAGGCCCTGCGGCGGCCGTAGCGCCCCGCCGACCCCGGCGCGCGCGGCCACCACCCGCGGCAGCAGCACGTCGAGCGTCACCGACAGCCGCGGTCGCGTCTGGCCCAGCAGGCCCGCCAACTCCCGCTCGACGTAGAGCGGGCTCATCGCGACCGCCGTGCAGCCCGCCCGCAGCGTGCCGAGGAAGGCGATCACGAACGCGGGCGAGGTGGGCAGGTGCAGGCTTACGCTGTCGCCCTGCCCCAGGCCGGCACGCCGGACCAGCCCGGCGAACGCGTCCACGAGGCGGTCGAGCTCCGCGTAGCTCGTCCGCTGCCCGAAGAAGTCCATCGCAACCCGGCCCGGAAACGCCTCCGCGGCCCGCCGGAGGAGCCCGTCCACGGTGATCTCGGGGATCTCCACCTCGGCCGGGACGCCCGGGTCGTAGCTCGCGAGCCATGGGCGCGCCGCGCTGAGGCCGGACGCCTGGGCGACGCCCCCGTCAGCCGGACGCCCGGCAGACTCGATCACGACTCCGCTCCTTTCCGGGCCCCTCGGCGGGACCCACTCGCCACACCGGCTCCGCTCGTCGTCGGGTCCCGCCCGCTACACGGGGTATCCCCCGGCCGCCCTCACCGACGCCGCCACCCGCCGGGCCAGGGGCACCCGGTCCACCGGATCCGCCCGGAGCAGCCGGCGCAGGCCAGCCTGGAGCAGGCGGGCGTCATCGCCCTCGGCGACGCTCGCCGCCAACGTCCGGGCCGTCAGCTCGGCGGGACCGATCCGGTCCGCCACGGCCAGGCGAGCGAGCAGGAGGTGGTCGTCGGCCCGTGCCGGCGCCTCCGTCGCCGCCTGCTCGGCCCGCACCACGACGGTCTCGAGGGCGAGCAGCGCGATCGCGAGGTCCGCCAGCCCGGCCAGCACCTCCTGCTGCTCCTCGAGCGCGGCGCCGAACCGCTGCACGGCCGCCCCGGCGAGCAGCAGCGTCGCCTGGCGCAGACCGTCCACGAGGCGGTGCTCGGCCGCGAGCGGACCGCCCGGCCCCGAGGCGTCGGACGACGGCCCGGCCAGCAGGGCCTCCTGCGCGCGTCGCGCCGGCCCGAGCAGGTCGAGGCGCCCGCTCATCGCGCGCTTGAGCAGCGTGCCCGGGATCAGCAGCCGGTTGATCTCGTTGGTGCCCTCCCAGATCCGGTTGATCCGGGCGTCGCGGTACGCCTGGGCGGCGGGGTAGTCCTCCAGGTAGCCGTAGCCGCCGTGCACCTGCACCAGCTCGTCCACGGTCGCGTCCAGCTCCTCGCTGGCGAGGACCTTGGCGATCGAGCACTCGACCGCCAGCTCCTCGAGCGCGATGCGGACGCCGTCCGGCCCGGCCGCCTCCGCGCCCTCGAGCCGGGCGTCGATCAGCCCGGCGATCCGGTACACCACCGACTCGGTGATGTAGGTCCGCACGGCCAGCTCGGCCAGCTTGCCAGCCACCAGCGGGAACTCGCCGATCGCCCGCCCGAAGGCGCGCCGCTCGGACGCGTAGGCGGTCGCGATCCGCAGGGCGGGCTTCATCGCGCCCAGCGCCGCGGCGGCCAGCTTGAACCGGCCGACGTTGAGCACGTTGAACGCCACCCGGTGCCCCTTGCCGATCTCGCCCAGCAGGTTGCCGGCCGGGACCACCGCGCCGTCGAACGTGAGCGGGCAGGTGGAGGTGCCGTGGATGCCGAGCTTGCGCTCCTCGGGACCGATCTCGAGGCCCGGCGTCCCCCGCTCCACCAGGAACGCGGTGAACTGCTCGCCGTCCACCTTGGCGTACACGGTGAACAGGTCCGCGAAGCCGGCGTTGGTGATGAACTGCTTGCTCCCGTCGAGCCGCCACGAGCCGTCGGGCTGGCGGGTGGCGCGAGTCCGGATGGCCTGGGCGTCGGAGCCCGCGCCGGGCTCGGTCAGGGCGTAGGCCGCGACGGTGGTGCCGGCGGCCAGCCCGGGGAGGTACCGAGCCCGCTGCTCGTCGGTGCCGAAGAACACCAGCGGCAGCGTGCCGATGCCGGTGTGGGCGCTGAACGTGACCGCGAACGAGCCGGCCGCGGCCACGGCCTCGGTGACCGCGACGCTGGTCGTCTTGTCCAGGCCCACGCCCCCGAACGCCTCGGGCACGTCGATCCCCAGGAACCCGTCGCGGCCGAGGATCGCGAGCAGGGCCCGGTGGGCGGCGTAGTCCTTCGCCTCGAGCGCCTCGCGGCGCGGCAGGGCCTCGCGCTCCACGAGGGTCGCGGCCGCCTTGCGGATCGCCCGCTGGTCCTCGTTGAGGCGCTCCGGGGTGGGGATGTCGCCCACCGCCGCCGGCGCCACCAGGAAGGCGCCGCCGGGTCGCGGGCTCGCCTGCCCGCCAGAGGTGCCCGTCGCGGTCTCGCCTGCCATCACGCCGCCTCCTTCGTCGCGCCGCCGCTGGCGCCCGCCGTCCCGTTGCCCGGGGCGCGGACCGCCTGCCGGCCGCCTAGCCACTCGATGACGCCTGCGGCCCCCTGCCCGCCGCCCACGCACATGGTCACCAGCCCGTAGCGCGCCTCGCGCCTCCCGAGCTCCGAGAGCACCTGGGTGGCCAGCTTGGCGCCCGTCGCCCCCAGGGGGTGGCCGAGCGCGATGGCGCCGCCGTTGGGGTTGGTCCGCGCCTCGTCCAGCCCCAGCCGGCGGACGATCTCCACGGTCTGGGCCGCGAACGCCTCGTTGAGCTCGATCACCGAGATGTCGTCCAGGGTCAGCCCGGCCTGGGCGAGCGCCCGCGGGATGGCCTCCACCGGCCCCACGCCCATGATCTCGGGGTCCACGCCCACCGTCGCGAAGCTCACCAGGCGGCCGAGCGGGGTCAGCCCGAGAGCGGCCGCCCGGGCGCCGCTCATGACCACCAGGGCCGCGGCCCCGTCGCTCGTCTGCGAGCTGTTGCCGGCGGTGACCGTGCCGCCGGCGCGGAACGCCGGCCGCAGCGACGCGAGGCGGGCGGCGTCGGTGTCCGCACGGATCCCCTCGTCCGTCTCGAACGCGCGCTCATCCACCCGCGGTCGCCCGTCCTCGACCACCGTGTGCCGCGCCGTCACGGGCACGATCTCGTCGCGGAAGCGGCCGGCGGCCTGGGCGGCGGCGGCGCGCTGGTGGCTGCGCAGCGCCCAGGCGTCCTGGTCCTCGCGCGAGACGCCGAAGCGGGTCGCCACCTCCTCGGCCGTGAGGCCCATCGTCAGGAACGCGCCCGGCCACGACGCCGCGAGCCCCGGGTCCGGGTCGTAGTGCCAGCCGGTCATCGGCACCAGGCTCATCGACTCCATGCCCGCGGCCACCACGACGTCCGCGGTCCCGAACATCACGGCCTGGGTGGCGATCGCCAGTGCCTGCAGGCCCGACGCGCAGAACCGGTTGACCGTCATCGCCGACACGCGATCGGGCAGGCCAGCGCCCAGCCCCACGTAGCGCGCCACGTTGAGGCCCTGGGCGCCCTCGGGCATGGCACAGCCCAGGACCAGGTCCCCCACCTCGGCCGGGTCCAGCCCCGGGGCGCGGGCCACGGCCTCGCGGACGGCGGCCATCGCGAGGGCCTCGGGCGGCGTCTCGCGCAGCGCACCGCGGGGCGCCTTCCCGACCGCCGTCCGGGCGGCACTCACGATGACGGCGTCCTGCATGGCGTTCTCGTCTCCCCGCTAGTTGCGCAGCGGCTTGCCGGTCTTGAGGGTGTGGCGGATCCGGGCGCGCGTCAGCGGCTCGCCGAGCAGGCGCAGGAACGCCTCGCGCTCGAGGTCGAGCAGGTAGCCCGGGGCCACGAGCGTGCCCTCCGCGACGTCGCCGCCGCTCATCACCCGGGCCAGCGCCAGCACGATCTTGCGGTCGTGCTCGCTCATCTGGCCGCCCTTGAGCTGGTTGTAGGTCAGGGTCTCCGCGGCCGCGATCCCGCGCCGACCCACCACGCGGATTGGGGCGTCGGCCGGCGGGCGGTACCCCGTCTCGGCCAGGTGGCGAGCGGTCAGCACAGCGTCCGCCCACTGGCGGTCGGGGTCCGCGGTGACCGGGTCGGCCGCCTGCAGGATCCCGAGCTGCACGGCCTCCGAGGCCGACGTGGCGACACGGGCCATGGCAATGGTCGTGAGCGCCGCGGCGAAGAACGCGAAGCGGTCGCCGTCCACGCCGTCCGGCACGGCCTCGGCGGCGCGGCGCGCCATCGCGGTGGACCCGCCGCCCGCGGGGATCAGCCCGACGCCCGTCTCCACCAGGCCGATGTAGGTCTCCGTCAGCGGCTGCCGCCGGTCGGCCGCGAGGCACAGCTCCGTGCCCCCGCCGAGCGTCCGGCCGCGCGGCGCGGCCACCACCGGCACCGGGGCGAGCCGCATCGCGGTGGCCACGCCCTGGAACAGCCGCACCGTGCGGTCCAGCTCGGCCCACTCCTCCTCCTCGGCCTCGAGCAGCAGGAGGGCCAGGTTCGCGCCCGCCGAGAAGTCCGCCGCGCGCGTGCCGACAACGAAGCCGTCGTAGCCGGTGCTGGCCAGGTCGAGCCCGCGCCGCAGCAGGTCGAGCGTGTCCAGGCCGATCAGGTTCAGCTTGGACGCCAGCTCGCAGCCGAGGATCCCGCCCCCGAGATCGACCAGGCTGCCCGCCGCGTTCGACGGCAGGGCCGGCCCGGCGGCGCGGCGCGCGTCGAGGTCGAGGCGTCCGGGCGGCTCGGGGGCCGCGGCCAGCGCCAGGGTGGTGAAGTCGATCGCGGCCGCGTCCCGGTGGAACCGGTCCAGCCCAGCCTCCCGCGTCCGGCGGACCAGGTCCGGGACCGCGAGCCCGGCGGCGACAACCCCGGCCTCCACGCGCGCATGGCCCAGCGCGTCCCACTGCTCGAACGGCCCCAGCTCCCAGCCGAAGCCCCAGCGCATCGCCTTGTCCACCGCGTCCGCGCCGTCCGCGATCTCCGGCCCGACGGCGGCGGCGTAGGCAAGCTCGGACGCGGTGACGCCTCCCAGGAACGCCGCGCCGGGATCGCCCGCGCCCCGCCCGGCGGCTGACGCCAGCACGGCCAGGCGACGCCGCAGGTCCGGCTCCGCGCGCGCCAGCTCGACCGCCGGTGAGCGCAGGCGACGGCGGGGCCGGTACTCGAGCGTCTCGAAGTCCAGCGCGAGGATCTCGCCGGCCTCCTTGCGGAAGAACCCGCGGCCGGCCTTCTCGCCCAGGCGGCCCTCGGCGACCAGGCGCCGGAGCACGTCCGGCACGGCGAAGGCAGCCTGCTCGGCGTCGCCCTCAAGCGCCTCGCGGCAGTGGTCCGCGACGGCGACCGCCACGTCGAGCCCGACTAGGTCGAGCGTGCGGAACGTGGCGCTCTTGGGTCGCCCGATCAGGGTCCCGGTGATGTCGTCCACCTCGTCCGGGCCCAGGCCCAGCTCCTGCGCGAGCGAGATGGCCCGGAGCAGCCCGTGCACGCCCAGGCGGTTCGCGATGAACGCCGGGCGGTCCTTGGCGCGGACGGTCCCCTTCCCCAGGTGCCGGCTCGCGAAGGCCTCGACCCACGCCACGCGGCCGGGGTCCGTGTCGGCGGTGGGGATGAGCTCAAGCAGGCGGGCGTAGCGCGGAGGGTTGAAGAAGTGCGTGCCCAGGAAGGCCGCCCGGAAGCGGCCGCTGCGGCCCTCGGCCAGGCTCGCGATCGGGATGCCCGAGGTGTTCGAGCTGACCAGCGGGCCCGGCGCCGACGGAGCGAGCGAGGCGAGCGCGCGGTCCACCTGCTCGAACAGCGCGCGCTTGGGCGCCAGCTGCTCCACAACCGCCTCGAGGATCCAGTCCGCGTCGCGGGCGGCCGCCTCGAGGTCCGCGAAGCCGCCGGTCGCGATCCGGGCGAGATCGGCCGCGGCGTACAGCGGCGACGGGCGCAGGCGGCTGACGCGGTCCAGCCCGGCGGCCGCGGTCGGGGCGTCGAGGTCCAGGAGGCGGACGCGCGACCCCGCCCCGGCGAGGAGGCAGGCGAGCTGCGCGCCCATGGTCCCGGCGCCGAGGACGATGACGTTGGGTGCGCGCGGGATCATGGGGCCCTGCCTTTCAGCTCGCTCGGGACAGGAACAGGTCGGCGAACGCGGTGGCGATGTCGTCCACGCCGAGGGCGCCGTCGGGGCGGTACCACTGGGTGAACCAGTTGCAGGCGGACAGGATCGCGATGCCGGTCAGGCGGACGTCCACGGGCCGCACCGAGCCGTCGCGCACCGCCTCCTCGAGCACGCCGCGCCACCGCCGCTCGTAGGCGTCGCGCTCGGCCACGAGCGCCTCGTGCCGGGCACCGGGCAGCGCGCGCAGCTCCACCTGCACCAGCGACATCTCGTCGGCGTGGTCCGCCGCGAAGGCGAGGTGGGCCGCGATGGCGCCCCGCAGCCGGTCCGCGGCCGCGCCGTCGCCCTCCAGCACCGGCTCCACGCTCGCCCGCAGGCGGCCCATGGTCTCGCTGACGATGCCCCACAGCAGGTCGTCCTTGGACTCGATGTAGTGGTACAGGCTGCCGCGGTTCATCCCCAGCGCCTCGGCGAGGTCCTGCATCGAGGTGGCGTGGAACCCGCGCTCCCGGAACAGCCGCGTGGCGGCGCGCCGGAGCTCGGCCTCCCGCGGGCGCGCTGCGCCCGCGCTGCCCAACGCGCCTGCCGTCATGCGCTGCTCCGCCTCCACGGCCCGCCGGCTCGTCGGCAAGGGGGCCAATCAAACGAACGTTTGGTTGGGCGACACCATAGCAGGTCGCCGCGGCGTCGTCACCCGCCGTGCGCCATCCGTCGCATCGCGCCCCGCTCGGCTCGGGCCGTACAATCGCGGCTTCAGCGACCTACGGCGAGGCGCGACCTTGTCCCTGCTCAGCCGAATCGAACGCGCACAGAAGGCGGCCGACGGCCAGCCGACGGAGGCGCTGCCCCCGGTCCCGTACACCGGCATCCGGCGTGCGGGTTCGGTTGGCCGCGAGCAGCAGCTCCGCGCGATCCGCGACGCGCTCCAGGCCGACGTCATCGCCAGCTCGCGGGAGCTGTTCTCGGCCGCCGACGGCGACGAGCTCCACGAGCGGATCGGCGCCATCGTGGACCGGATGCTGGCCGCCAACTCCCACGCGGTCACGCGCGAGGAGCGCCTCCGGCTCATCGAAGAAGTCGTCTCCGAGGTCACCGGCCTGGGCCCGCTGGAGCCGCTGCTGCGCGACGACACCATCACCGAGGTGATGGTCAACGGCCCCAGCCAGATCTACATCGAGCGCCGGGGCAAGATCCAGCGCGTGGACACGACGTTCATGAACGACGAGCACGTGATGCGGATCATCGACCGGATCATCGCCCCGCTCGGGCGCCGCATCGACCAGACCAGCCCGCGCGTGGACGCGCGGCTCCCGGACGGCTCGCGCGTGAACGCCATCATCGAGCCGCTGTCCCTGATCGGGCCGGTGATCACCATCCGCAAGTTCGCGGCCCGGCCGTTCACGGTTGGGGACCTCATCGGCTTCGGCACGGCCAGCCCGGAGATGTTCGAGTTCCTCCGGGTCTGCGTGGAGGCGCGCCTCAACATCTTCGTGTCCGGCGGCACCGGCTCCGGCAAGACCACCACGCTCAACGTCATCTCCTCGTTCATCCCGGAGGGCGAGCGCATCGTCACCATCGAGGATGCCGCCGAGCTCCAGCTCCGCCAGGAGCACGTGGTCACGCTGGAGGCGCGGCCGCCCAACCTCGAGGGGATGGGCGAGATCACCACCCGGGACCTGCTGCGCAACGCGCTCCACATGCGCCCGGACCGCATCATCGTCGGCGAGTGCCGCGGCGGCGAGGCGCTGGACATGATCCAGGCGATGACGGTCGGCCAGGAGGGCTCGCTGTCCACCGGCCACGCGAACAGCTCGCCGGACATGCTCCGCCGGCTCGAGACGATGATCCTGATGTCCGGCTACGAGATGCCGCTGCGGACCATCCGCGAGCAGATCGCGTCCGCGGTGGACCTCATCGTCCACACCGCGCGCCTCAAGGACGGCTCGCGCAAGATCATGAACATCACCGAGGTCTACGGGATCGAGGACGACCATCTCCTCACCCAGGACATCTTCGCCTACCAGCAGACCGGCGTGGACGGGAACGGCAAGATCGTCGGCGAGCTGCGGCCCACGGGCGAGCGGCCCACGTTCATGCCCAAGTTCGCCTCCAGCGGCATCGACCTGCCGCCCGGAGAGTTCGGCATCCCGCCCGAGGACGCGGCCCACCCCGTCAAGACGCGCATCGGCAAGGGCCGCTCCGTCGGAGCCGAGAGCGGCGAGGCCAGGCTGCGGCGGCTCGACTTCGGGCTCGGCCGGGCGCACACGGCCGGCGGCATGGTGTACGTCTCGAGCGTGGGTCCCGTCGTCCCGGAGACGGGCCGCCTGGTGGGAAACGCGGTCCAGGCGCAAACGCAGCAGGCCATGCAGAACCTCAAGGGGCTGCTCGAGCGCGAGGGCTCGTCACTGGACCGCATCGTGTGGGCGAACTGGGCCCTGCGCGACGCGTCCGAGTTCGAGGGGTTCCAGGAGGAGTGGGTCAAATGGTTCGCGGCGGACGTGCCGGTGGGCCAGGGAACCATCCTCCCGCCCCAGCACCGCCGCGCGGGGTTCCGCGTCCTGCTGGGGGTCATCGCGGAGATCTGACCTCCCGGCTCCGGCTCGGCGCGCGTCCCGCGCCCCACCCTCCTCCCGCGCCTCGCCCTCCTCCCGCGGCCATGCCGCGTCCCGCGCCCCACGGCCCTGCCGCGTCCCGCGCCGCTGCCGCGTCCTGCGCCCCCCTCCTCGCGCGTCGCGGCTCGGCCGCGCGCCGGGCGGTCTCTCGCC
>JAJXTS010000113.1 GCA_021783595.1 Chloroflexota bacterium
ATCTGCTAGACGACGTTGAGCTTGCGGCCCTCGGGCACCGCCCGCTCCGGGATCACCGGCGCCGGGGCCAGGGCCGCGGCCAGCAGCTCGCTGATGTCGGCCGAGATGATCGGGTCCGTCGTGTCCGCGCCGCGGCCGGCCTCGGCGATGCCGTCGCGCAGCATCACCATGCAGAACGGGCACGCGGTCGCGACGGTTCCGGCATCGGTGGCCAGCGCCTGCTCGGTGCGGGCGGCGTTGATCCGCGTGGTGCCGCGGTTCTCGTCCATCCACATCCGGCCGCCGCCGCCGCCGCAGCACATCGTCTGGCGGTGGTTGTCGGCCATCTCGACCATCTTGAGGCCCGGGATGGCGCCCAGGATCTCGCGCGGCGGCTCCATCACGCCGTTGTAGCGCGCGAGGTAGCAGGAGTCGTGGTAGGTGACGGTCCGCTGCGGCGCGCCGCTGGCGTCCACGCGCAGGCGGCCGCTCCTGACGAGCTCGGCGAGGTACTCGCTGTGGTGGCGGATATGGAACTTGCCGCCCAGCTGGCCGTACTCGTTGCCGATCGTGTTGAAGCAGTGCGGGCAGGCCGTGATGATCGTGCGCTCGCCCATGCCGTACTTGTTGAGCGTCTCGATGTTCTGGCTCGCCAGCATCTGGAACACGTACTCGTTGCCCATCCGGCGGGCCGGGTCGCCGCTGCAGGTCTCCTCCTGGCCCAGGATCGCGAAGTTGATCCCGGCGGCGTCGAGACAGGTCGCCAGGGCGCGCGCCACCCGCTTGTTGCGGTCGTCGAAGGCCGCGGCGCAGCCCACCCAGTACAGGACCTCGAGCTGCTCGAGCTCGCCGGCGCGCTGGACCTCCTCGGCGGTTCGGACGTGGAACGGCAGCCCCTTGGTCCACTCGAGGCGCGCCGTCGGCGGCTGCCCCCACGGGTTGCCGACGCTCTCCATGCCCCGGAACGCCGGCGTCAGCTCGCTGGGGAACTTGGAGTCCTCGAGCACAAGGTTCCGGCGCAGGCCGACGATCTTGTCCACGTGCTCGATCGTGACCGGGCAGGCCTCGACGCACGCGCCGCAGGTCACGCAGTCCCAGACCGAGTCGTAGCTGATCGCGCTGCCCACGATCGGCGCCTTGAGCAGCTCCTCCTTGGGCCTCGGTCCGGGCAGCCCCTGCGCCGCCTGGACGCCCGGGCCGTTGGGGATCAGGTCGATCCCCGCCTCGGCGGCCTCGGACATCCGGCGGATGCCCATGATCAGGGCCCGGGGGTCGAGGGTCTTGCCGGTGCGGTTGGCGGGGCACTGGCTCGTGCAGCGCCCGCACTCGGTGCAGGTGAAGCCGTCGAACACGTCCTTCCAGGGCAGGTCCGCGAGGGTCCGCACGCCGAACGTGGCGTCCTCGCGCTCGAGGTCCATGGCGGGCAGCTGGCCTCGGGGCTCGAGCTTGCGCAGCCACGTGTTCACGAACGTCGTGTAGATGTGGAAGTGCTTGTTCGTCGGGACGAAGACGAGGAACCCGGCGAGCACGACCACGTGGGCCCACCACAGCACGACGAACACCGCGTTGGTGGCGTCGTGGCCCAGGCCCGCCAGGTAGCCGCCCAGGAAGTTGGAGATGACGGCCCCGCTGATCGGGCCGAACGCCGCGGCCTCGAACCACTGGGCCACGAACTCGGTGCCCACCACGGCCGTGATGAACGCGAGCACCTGGTAGTGGGTCCTGGTCGGGATCGTGGTGAGGCGCTTGGGCTTGACGACGAGCCGCCGGTACAGCGCGTAGGCGACGCCGGCCAGGGCCGCGACGGCCATGAAGTTCTGCAGCCCGAGCAGGAACGCCCAGATGGCGCCGTTGAGCGGGTAGCCCACGATGGCCTCGGGGATCCCGCCGGTCACGAAGTTGATGTTGCCGATGAGCAGGATCGTCGAGCCCAGGAACAGGCCGAAGTGCATGATCGCGACGTCCGGCTCGGTGAACATGCGCACCTGGAGGATCGAGTACCGGAGGATCCCGCCGATCCGCTGGGGCACGTTCCGCAGCGCCCGGGGCTCCGTCGACCTCACGGCCATCCACACGCGCGCGTGGCGCATCACGATCAGCGCGAAGACCAGGAACGCCCCCCAGAACACGGGGAACACCAGCGGGTACGCCGGCACGTGGGCGAACGACTCGAACACGGGGGTGGTCTCCTCCTCCTCAGGCGCCCGTCGGGAGATCGCGCCGGCCGTCGGCGCGCGCGGTGTCGTGGTCGAACGGCCCGGAGAGCGTCTCCAGGGCGTGGTCGAGGACCGGGGCGACGGCGTCCAGCGACTCCAGCGCCCCGTTGCGCGAGCCCGGCAGGTTGACGACCAGGGAGCGCCCGACGACGCCCGCCAGGCCGCGCGACAGCGCCGCCATCGGCGTGCTCCGGCGACCGTCGGCGCGCATCGCCTCGGCGAGGCCGGGCACCTCGAAGTCCAGCACGGCGGCCGTCGCCTGTGGGGTCACGTCCCGCGGCGCCAGGCCGGTGCCGCCCGTGGTCACCACGAGCGCGTGCGCCGCGGCGCCGGCGACGATGGCGGCCGCGATGGCCGGCGCCTCGTCCGGGACCACGCCACGCACCACCCCGAACC
The DNA here is from genome assembly GCA_021783595.1 of Chloroflexota bacterium. Taxonomy (GTDB): domain Bacteria; phylum Chloroflexota; class Limnocylindria; order Limnocylindrales; family CSP1-4; genus CAIXZV01. The sequence goes on from JAJXTS010000113.1 coordinate 2,592, forward strand.
CGAGGCCCCCGAGGCGCGCGGCGATCGCGTCGCCCGAGGAATCCTCGCGGGCGCCGGCCGCCGCGCGGTCGCCCACCGTCAGCACCAGGGCCGTCCGGGCGCTCATCCGCCCACCGGCCGCTTCCGCCCGACGCGCCCGGCCACCCGGTCCCCGGGCCGCCGGCCGGGGCGCACGGGTTCGGCCTCTGCCGCGGGCCGGTGCCACTCCCCGCTCCTGCCGCCGCTCTTCGCCAGGAGGCGGACCGACCGGATCTCCACGCCGCGTTCGACGCCCTTGACCATGTCGTACACGGTCAGCGCGGCGACCGACGCCGCGGTCAGCGCCTCCATCTCGACCCCGGTAGGCCCGGTGGTGGCTGCCTCGGCGCGAATGCGGAGCACGCCCGCCGCCCGGTCCGGCGTCACGCTGACCACCAGGTCCGTGAGCGCCAGCGGGTGGCACAGCGGGATCAGCTCGCTGGTTCGCTTGCCGGCCATCACGCCGGCGAGCTCGGCGACCGTGAGCACGTCGCCCTTGGTGCCGCCGCCGTCGATGACCAGGCTCATCGTGTCGGGCGCGACAGCCACCTCGGCCTCCGCCACGGCCCGGCGGGCCGTCGCCGGCTTGCCGGACACGTCAACCATCCGGGGCCGGCCACGCCGATCGACGTGGGTCAGCCGCCGGCGTTCGGTGCGCGGGGCGTCGTTGCGGTCCATGCGTCCTCCCTGGCACGCACGATGCTAGCGATCCCGACGGGCTCGCGGGGGGCCAACGGCCCCGCCGGGTACCGCCGTTCGTCAGTTGTCGCGCGGAATGATAACTGTTGACAGCGCCTCTGGCGCATCGATTTGCGGGTCCGGCCCGAGGGCCCCCGGCGCGGGTGGCCGCGGGGCCTCAGGCTCGGTCGAGCCAGCGCAGCTCGAGCTCGGTCCCGGCCTCCGCGCGCGCCAGGTCCTCCGGCACGACCGCCAGCCCGTCGGCGGCCGCGAGCGCCGAGAGGACGTGGCTCCCCTGCCCCCCGGCCAGGCGGACGCGAACCCGGCCGAGGTCGTCGCGCAGCGGGCTCCCGTCCGCGGCCCGGAGCGCGACGACGCGCTGCATGCCGCGACGGCCCAGGCTCTTGCCGACCGGCTCCTCGAGCACGCACCGGTCGGCGGGGCGGTGCAGGCGCTCGAGGCCGGCCAGGCGCCGGAGCACGGGGCGCACGAACAGCTCGAAGGTCACGAACACGGACACCGGGTTGCCCGGCAGCCCGAACAGGAGCACCGGCGCCGGCCGGCCCGGGACGTCGGCGCGCCCGAAGGTGAACGGCTTGCCGGGCTGCAGCGCCACGCGCCAGAGGCCCACGTGCCCGACGGTGTCGAGCGCGGTCCGCACCACGTCGTAGGGTCCCACCGACACGCCGCCCGCCGCCACGACCAGATCGGCCGAATCCACGCCCCGACGGAGTCGCTCCAGCACGTCGTCAAGGCTGTCGCGGGCGATCCCCAGGTCCAGCGCGTCGCCCCCGGCATCCCGGATCAGCGACCGCAGGCCGGGGCCGTTGGCGTCGGGGATGCCGGCGGGGCCCAGGGGCTCCCCGGCCGCCCGGATCTCGTCGCCGGTGGCCAGCACCGCCACCACGGGCCGGCGGCGAACCGTCACGCGGGCCGCGCCGGCGCCGGCCGCCAGGGCGATGACCGCCGGGGTCACGAGGGTGCCGGCGCGCGCGACGACCTGGCCGAACCGGACGTCCTCGCCCGCCGACCGGATGTTGGCACCCTGGCGGACCGGCTCGTGCACGAGGCAGGCCGCCGGCAGCGGGCCGGCAGCGTCGCGCCCGCGAGGACCCGGTGTCCCGGCGCCGTCGAGCGGCGTGGTCTGCTCGACGGCGACGACCGCGTCCGCCCCGGGCGGCACGGGGGCACCGGTCGCGATCCGGACCGCGCCGCCCTCCAGGACCCGCGCCCCAAGCGGGCCGCCGGCGCGGACCTCCCCCGCCACCGCGAGGCGCACCGGGTCCGCGTCGGCGGCCCGCGCCACGTCGGCGGCCCGAACGGCATAGCCGTCCATCGCCGAGTTGTCCCACGGCGGCAGCGACGTCCCGGCCACCACGTCCGCAGCCAGCACGCGGCCGAGCGCGGCCTCGGGGGCCATGGGCGCGTCCGCCGCCAGCGGCTCCACGCCGGCGAGCACCGTGGCCTGAGCCTCCTCGACCGGGACCAGCCCGCGCCCCGCGATCACCGGCGCCATCCTCGGGCCGGCACGGGGCGCGGCAGCCGAGCGCGCATCGCCTCGGCCGCCGACGCGCGCGTGACCATCCCCACCAGCCTGCCCTCCTCGACCACCGCGAGGCCGTCGAGGCGGCGTCGCTGCATCGTCTCCATCGCGGTCCAGATCGGGTCCCCGGGCGCGACCAGCGGCGCCTGGGGCGGCTTCGCCATCACGTCCGCCGCCCGGCGCTCGGCGAGGCGGCGGGCGCCGAGCCGGCGCAGGGCCGTGACGCCCACGACCCCGAGCACCCGCCCGCCCTCCACCACGGGCACGGCCGGGGGCGCGCCCTCGACGCCGAGCTGCGCGGCGAACGTGTCCACGGTGAGGCCCGGCGGCACGCTGGACACGTCGCGCACCAGCGCGTCCGCGACCGTCACGCCGCGCAGCAGGCGCTCGAACTCCGCGCGCTGCTCCAGGCCGCGTGACGCGCCGCCCAGCAGGTAGCCCATCGCGGCCAGCATGATCCCGACCGCCACGTCCTGGACCAGGATCACCACCAGGCCGATGGCCGTGACGGCCCAGCCGAGCAGGCGCCCGACGCGGGCCGTCGCCAACGCCGCCCGGTCCCGGTCCCCGGTTCGCGCCCAGGCGACCGCGCGCACGACGCGCCCGCCGTCGAGCGGCAGCCCGGGCAGCAGGCTCGTCAGGCCCAGCATGAGGTTGAGGGCGCCGAGCACGAGCAGAGCGCCCGAGATCGGCCCTGCGGACGAGCCCTGGAAACCGAACGCGATGCCGAGCGGCAGCACGACTGCCGCGATCGCGAGCGACGCAATCGGCCCGGCGACCGCGATGGCGAGCTCGTCGCGAGCCTGCGACGCCTCGATCGACAGCGGCGCGAGGCCGCCCACCAGGCCGAGCGTCACAGACGTGGTCGTCACGCCCAGGCGCCGCCCCACGAGCGCGTGGGAGAGCTCGTGGACGACCACCGAAACGAGGTACAGGACCGCCACGCCAACCCCTACGACCCACTGGAGGGCCGCGGGCAGGCCCGGATCGACGAGGGCCGCCTGGTCGGTCCCGATCAGCGCCACGAAGCCCACCATGATCGCGAGGGTCAGCGAGACGCGAACCTCGATCCCGAACAGGTTGGCGACGGCGATGCCCCCGTTCACGTCGCGATCGCCCCGGCGGCGCCGGATCCCAGGCGGGCGGCACGGCGGCCGGCCAGCCACCGGAGGGCGAGCGCGAGCCCCACGATCACGATCCCCACCCCGACCGTGGTGTCGGACCAGAACTGGTCGGGGAAGATCTGGACGAGCTTCGACACGCGCGGGTCGAACGACCAGTTCCCCTCGGGGAAGAAGATCTCGTGGAACAGCGTGAAGGCCTGGTCGAACACGAGCACGCCGATCCCGCCGCCCACGACCGTCGCTGCCGCGATCACCGTCCCGGCACGCGCCAGCCGACGCCACAGGCGTGCGCGGGCCTCGCGTCCCCGGGCGAGCGCGAGCGCGGCGGCGAGCACGAGCGCAGCGACGGCGGCGACGGCGTAGAAGCCCGCGAACACGCCGCGCACGTCGCGCATGTGGGAGCGCTCGGCCTGGGTCAGGACGGGCACGGCAGTGCCGGGCAGGGCCACGGCGAAGTCCGGCGGGCCAACCACCAGGTCATGGACGATGGCGCCCGTGACGAAGCTCAGCTGGGCCTCCGTGTACCCGGTCCAGGCCGTCGCCTGCGCCTGGGCCTGGCCCACGGCCATCCAGACGGGGGTAAGGAACGGCAGGATGGCGACCGCGATGATGACGAGGGCCGCGCTCAGGCCGACGAGGAGGGCGACGATCCGGTCCCGGACGATGGCGGTCACCGGTCGATGGTACCGGTAAGGCCCTGGCGCGGCCGCCCAGGTCAGGGCAGCGCCCGCTCCTCGAGCACGACGTCCCAGTGGGCCTCGAGGATCTCGAAGCGGCGAGCCTCCTCCGCGCGGAACGTCGCCTGGTCCGGATAGAGCCGTTGCGCGATCCCGGCCTCGGAGTGCTCCTCCATCGCGGCCCAGTCCCGGTACGTGATGGAGACCATGACGTCCCAGCCGGCCAGCCCGTCGCCGTGGAAGCGCGGGGTTGCCATGCGGACGGAGGTGAATCGCCCAGCCGCCAGCTGCTCGCGAAGGATGGGCCAGTGGTTCTTGAGGAACAGCGCCGTCCACTCGTCATGGCGGCCCCACCTGGTCTTGTAGAAGTACTGGACCTCGACCGGCTCAGACACGGATGGCCTCCTTGGGTTGGGTGGCGCCGGCCCCGGTCCGCGGGATCCGGCGCCCGCTCAGGCGAGTGTCGCGGCCTCGGCGCGGATTGCGCACCGGTCGTCGCGGCGCGCCATAGCGTCGGGCTGCACGGAGCCAGAGTCTAGCCTCGTCGCGGCGCCTCGACCGCCTGGCGACCCAGGACCGCCCCCCCCCGCGGCAGGCGCCTCAGACGGACGCGCCGATGCTCGAGAGGATTCCCGAGATCTGCCCGCCGAGGAGGACGAGCGCCACCGCGGCGACCAGCCACACGACGACCAGGCCGATCGCGAGGACCAGGCACGCCCGCGCGGGCGTCCGGGCATCGAGAGGCTGGACGAGGGCCGTGCCGGCCACCCGGTCGTGGAGGCCCTGCTTGGTGGGGCTGGCGACCGTGGAGGCCAGCAGGACGAAGACCCAGGCGAACGAGGCGAGGCTCACCCAGTCCGTGCCGGGGAGGATCTCGACCACCTGGAATGCGCCGCCCAGCGCGAGCCAGCGCACCAGGCCCTGCCGGACGGTCGGCACCGCCCCGGTCGCGGCGTCGCCGATCTGGAGCCTCATCAGGCGCATGGCGGGGGTGGCCCGCGAGCTCCCGGTCCAGAAGGCCACGAAGTACAGCAGGTCGATGCCGACGGCGATCACCCCGGCCACCAGCGACGCGCCGCCGAGACGCAGGCCGCTCGAGGCCGCCCCGCCCCCGATCAGGGCCGCGATGGCGTAGGCCGGGACGGCTACGAGGAGGCTGTCGAGCCACCACGCCATCGCGCGGTCAACCGTGCGGCCGTACCGGAGGGCGGTTGCCCCGGCGCCCGTCGGTGCGATCCCCGGCGGCCCCCACGGGGCGAGCGGCGCGGCAGGATGCTCCAAGGCGGGCGACGGCCCGGCGGCTGACGGGGCGCCGGGCGGGGGCGGCGGGGCGCCGGGGGACGTCCAGGGGGCCGGCGGCTCGGGAGCCTCGGGGGGCGGGCTGCCCGCCGGCGACGGGGCGCCAACCTCGGGATCGGCCGGGGGGGCCTGCGTCGCCCGGTCGTCGCTTGGGTCGAGCCAGGTCATCGCGGCCTCCTGTTGCACGCCAGGCGGCGCGCCCAGCAAGAGGATACGGTGGCGGGCCGCCGCGCCGCCGGCCTGGCGCCACCGGCGGCGGATCCGCGGGCCGGCGTCAGGCAGCCGATCCGCGGGCCGGTCTCAGGCGAGGATCCGCGCCCGCTCCGGGTCGTAGAGCGGCCGCAGCGACACGCGCGCCGGGTAGCGCACGCCCGCCACCTCGATCTCGTAGTCGTCGCCGGGGACGTCGGCTGCCGGCAGGCCCGCTTCGTCCTCGAGCATCGCCAGCCCCACGGCCCCGCCGAGCGTGTGGCCGTACGCGCCGACCCGGTTGTGCCCCGCGAGGCGTCCGCGGCGGTAGAGGGGCTCGTGGCCGTAGAGGAGCGCGCCCGGGTCAAGGGCGAGCACCTGCACCAGGCGGCGCCTCGGCACCCGGGACGCCCGCAGCCG
>JAJXTS010000010.1:0-7403 GCA_021783595.1 Chloroflexota bacterium
CACGCCCCGCCGCCCGCCCCGCCGGCCCCGCCACCCGGGCCGCCGCTCACCGCTCCCGGGCCACGGTCACCGCGGACACGCTCGCCGCGCCGGCCCCGAGGAGGGCGGTCGCGGTCGCCGCGAGCGTGGCGCCCGTCGTCAGCACGTCATCCACCAGCACCACGTGCCGACCCGCCACGCGGGACGCGAGCCCCGGGCGGACGGCGAACGCCGTCGCCACGTTCGCCGCCCGGTGCCGGCGGTCCAGGCGGTATTGCGCGGTGGTGGCGCGCGTGCGCTCGACGGCCGGCACCATCGGGACGCGGAGGCGCCGGGCCGCCACGACCGCGATCAGCTCCGCCTGGTCGTAGCCGCGCTCCCGCCGCCGCGACGCGTGGACCGGCACCGGCACCAGCAGGTCCCCGCCTCCGCCGGCGGCGGCCCAGCGCGCGGCCACCGCCTCGCCCAGCGGCGTCGCGAGCCGACGCTCCCCCGCGTACTTGAGGGCGTGCAGCGCGTGGCGCACGACGCCGGCGAACGGGGCGCACCACTCCACCTGCGCCAGCGGGTCCGGCGGGCCGTCCGGCAGCCCCATCGGGGTCCCCGGCGGCAGCCCCAGCCGCACCGCCAGCGCCGGCCTGCAGGCCGGGCACAGCGGGACGCCCTCCTCGCCGCAGCCGGCGCAGGCCGGAGGGAGGGCCAGGTCCAGGAGCGCCGTGGCCGAGCGACGCAGAGCGAGCATGCCCGCAGCATGGCGAGCCCGGCTTAGCCGCCCCTCACCGCGGCGCGGCGCGCTCCGCCGCTACGCCCGCTCCACGATCGCGACCCGGTCGCCCACCCGCGTCCCCGTCGCGTCGATCGTCCCCACCGGCAGCTCCAGCACGCCGTGGGCGCCCACCACCAGCGGGACGAGCCCGGTCCACGCCCTGACGTGCCGGTGCACCGACCGCACCTGCCGCACGCCCTCGGCGTCGGCGCCCGTGACGAACACGGCGTCGATCGGGAACCGCATGAACATCATGTGGATGCCGTTGCCGCCCGGCAGCCACAGCCCCTCGCCCGGGGGCAGCGCCGCTCGGCCCATCAGGCCCATGAGCTTGCCCCAGAACGACCCGGCCGTCTCGAGCGGGTCGGCCAGCACCGAGCCGCGGTCCAGGTTGCGCGCGATGCCCCGACCTCGCGCCGACGGGCTCACGGGCGGCGCCGTCAGACCTTGAGGTTGATGATGATCAGGATGATCGCCGGGCCCAGGATGACGATGAACAGCGACGGGAAGATGCAGCCCACGAGCGGGAGCAGCATCTTGATCGGCGCCTTGGCCGCCATCTCCTCGGCGCGCTGGCGGCGCTCGATCCGCAGCTGCTCGGACTGAACCTGGAGCACCTTGCTGATCGAGACGCCCAGCTGCTCGGCCTGGATGACCGCGCCGATGAAGTTGGACAGGGCCTGCACCTCGGTCCGCGGGACGATGTCCCGCAGGGCGTCTCGGCGCGCCTTGCCCACCCGGATCTCCGCCAGCGCCCGGCGGAACTCGTCGGTGAGGGGCCCCTTGAGCTTCTCGACCACCTTGGCCAGCGCCCCGTCGAAGCCGAGGCCGGCCCGGACCGAGATCGTGAGCAGGTCCAGCGCGTCCGGGATCTGGAGCAGGATCAGCTTCTGTCGTGCCCGGACCCGACTGCCCAGCCAGAACTCCGGCACGGTGTAGCCGAACGCCACGCCCACCAGGATCATGGCCAGGCCCACCGGCACCGGCACGTGGACGAGGCCCGGGACCACGAACAGCGCGAAGAACAGGATGGCGCCCACGATGGCGCCCACGGCCTTGATGCCCAGCCAGTCCGCCACCCGCAGGTCGCCGGGGTTGCCGGCCAGCGCTAGGCGCTTCTCGGTCTGCTGCGTGAACGACGCGCTCGCCACCCGGGACACGCTGCCCGACAGGCGCGCGGCGAGCGGCCGGAGCGTCCGGTCGAACAGCGGCGCCTGGAGCTCGAGCTCCTCGAGGTTCTGGGCCTGCATCGTGCCCAGCTGGGTGAGGCGGGCCTGCACGGGGTCCGGCGAGCCCCCGGCGAGACCGACGAAGATCAGGAGGATGGCGAGGGCGACGATGCCCGCGACGACGAGGGCCAGGGGGTCCATGCGCTAGACCTCGATGTCCACGATGCGGCGGATGAACATGAAGCCGACGAACATCATGGAGCCGCCGACCATCAGGATGATCACCCCGGCCGGCAGGCCGGCGAGGCTGACGCGGCTGTCGAACATCGGCTGCATGAACTGCGGCGCGGCCACGAACAGGAAGCCCGCCAGGCCGATGGGCAGGAAGCCCACCACGTAGCCCGACAGCCGCTGCTGCGCGGTGAGGGTGCGGATCTCGCCCTTGATGCGAACGCGCTCGCGGATCGTGTACGCGATCGAGTCCAGGATCTCGGCGAGGTTGCCGCCCACCGTGTGCTGGATGGAGATGGCGGTGGCCATCAGCTCCAGGTCGTCCGAGCGGACGCGCCGGACCATGTTCTCGAGCGCCGTGTCGAAGGCCAGGCCGAGGTTGACCTCGCGGATCACGCGCCCGAACTCGGTGGAGATGGGCGGTCGGGACTCGCGCACCACCAGCTCGATCGCCTGGAGGAACGACGAGCCGGCGCGCAGCGCGTTGGCGATCAGGGTGATGGTGTCGGGGAGCTGCTTGTTGAACGCGTTGAGGCGGCTGCTCTTGCGGTGCCCCAGCCAGAAGCGGGGCAGCATGAACCCGACCAGCATGCCGACCAGCAGCACGAGCGGGTTCCGCAGCCCGTCCAGCCCCACCGAGAGCGCCGCCATCAGGAGCGGCACGCCCACCGTCGAGCCCGCCCAGATCAGCAGGTACTCGCTGACCTTGAGCTTCAGGTCCGCGCGGGCGATCTCGCGGGCCAGGTTGGCGCCGAAGTCACGCTGCTCGACAACCTTGTTGAGCTGGGCCATGGCGGCCGACGACTGGAACGCGCCTGCGAGCGTGGGCTGCCCGCTGGCGCCCCCGGCCGGCTGCTCGGGCTTGGTGGACGCATACCGCTCGAGGCGGGCGCTGACGTCCGAGCCGCTGCGGGCCATCGAGATGCCCACCGCGATCGCAAGGATCGCGAGCGCGGCGATGGCGGCGATGGCGAGCGTCATCGGGTTCACAACCGGCCTCCCGCGCGCCTAGTACGAGAAGCCGAACAGGCCCGGCGGCAGGTGGATGCCCTGGACCTCGAACTTCTCGACGAACTTGGGCCGGATCCCGGTCGGCTTGAGCCGACCCTGGATCTTGCCCTCGATGACGCCCGTCTGCTCGAACACGAACACGTCCTGCATGACGATGACGTCGCCCTCCATGCCCTGGACCTCGGTGATGTTGGTGATCCGGCGGGTGCCGTCCTTGAGGCGGGCCTGGTGGACGATCAGGTCAACGGCGGACGCGATCTGCTCGCGGATGGCGCGCACCGGCAGGTCCACGCCCGCCATGAGGACCATGGTCTCGAGGCGCGAGAGCATGTCGCGCGGGCTGTTGGCGTGGCCGGTGGACATCGAGCCGTCGTGGCCGGTGTTCATGGCCTGGAGCATGTCCAGCGCCTCGCCCGCGCGGCACTCGCCGACGATGATGCGGTCGGGCCGCATCCGCAGCGAGTTGCGGACGAGCTCCCGGATGGGGATTGCGCCGCGGCCCTCGATGTTGGGCGGCCTCGACTCCAGCGTCACGACGTGCTCCTGGCGGAGCTGGAGCTCGGCGGCGTCCTCGATCGTGACGATGCGCTCGTCGTTGGGGATGAACGAGGAGAGCACGTTGAGGGTGGTGGTCTTGCCGGAGCCCGTGCCGCCGGAGACGAACACGTTGAGCCGCGCCTCCACCGACGCGCGGAGGAACTCGAACATGTCGGGCGTCGCCGTGCCGAACCTGACCAGGTCCTCCACGGTGAACGGGGAGGCGGAGAACTTGCGGATGGTGACGACCGGGCCCACCAGCGACAGCGGCGGGATGATGGCGTTGACGCGCGAGCCGTCGGCCAGGCGGGCATCCACCATCGGGCTCGACTCGTCAACGCGCCGGCCGATGGGGGAGATGATCCGGTCGATGATCCGCATCACGTGGTCGTCGTTCTGGAACACGACGTTGGTGAGCTCCAGCCGCCCGGAGCGCTCCACGTAGACCTGGCGGGGGCCGTTGACCATGACCTCGGAGACGGTCTCGTCGCGGAGGAGCGGCTCCAGCGGGCCGAGGCCGATGATCTCGTCGGTGATCTGCTCGAGCATCCGGACGCGCTCGGCGCGGGTGAGGGCCAGGCCCTCCTCGTCGATGACACGGCCGAAGATCTCCTCGATCTGCCGGCGGACCTCCACCTGGTTGGACAGGTCGAGTCGGGGATCGAGGTCCTGGATCACGCGGTTCTGGATCCGGAACTTGACGTCCCGGAACGTCTCGCGGACCGGTGCCTGGGGCATGAGCCGACCGGGCGTCGCCGGGCTCGGGCTCGCGCCGGGCTGCTGGGCGGGGCTGGCGCCCGGGCTCGGCACGGGCAGGCTCGGGCCCGCGTCCGGCGCGGCGCCGGGCCGGGCGCTCTCGATGCGCTTCAGCAGCGACATTGGCTACTCCCCTTTGGCCGCGAGCGGCCCCCTGGTGCGGCGGCTCAGCGCCATGCGAACAGCGACTTCTTCTGGGCTTTCCGGCTCTCGCCGGCGTCGGGCAAGCGGGTCCCGACGACCGCCGACGCGAGCCGCAGGACATCCTGGGAGACCTGGGCCTCCCGGTTGGACAGGAAGAACGGCACGCCCCGGTTGAGGGCGTACACGACGCTCCTGCCGTCGGACACGATGGTGTGGTCAACCCGGCGCCCGATCGAGTGCTCGACGTCGGCCACGCGGATCCCCAGCGACGAGTCGGCCCGGTTCAGCACCAGGCGGATCTTGTCCCCGCCGTAGCCGAGCTGCTCGGCCACCTCCAGGAACAGCCGGATGTTCTTGATCGAGGTGATCTCGAGCGAGAGCATCGTGAGCACCGTGTCGGCCAGGTCCAGGATCGCGAGGGTGGTGTCGTTGAACGTGGACATGCAGTCCACCACCACCAGGTCGTGGGTCTCGCGCAGCGCCTCGAGCATGCGCTTGGTGGCGGCCGGCGTGATCAGCTCCGCCATCTCGGGGGACGGCGGGGCCAGGAGCACGCGGATGCCCGCGGAGTGGTTGACGATGAACGTGTCCAGCGACTCCGCCTCGCCAGCCTCCAGCTCCGGGACGAGGTCCGCGATGGACTTGTTCTTGGGGTTGAGGTTGAGCAGGACGCCCACGTCGCCGAACTGGAACGACGCGTCCACCAGGCAGGTCCGCTGGCCCAGCTCGGTCGCCGCGGCCACCGCCAGGTTCACCGCGAGGGTGGTGCGCCCCACGCCGCCCTTGGGCCCGAACACGGCCACGATGCGCCCGGGCTCTGCCCTGGGCCCCGTGTCGCTGGGCTTGGCGGGGGCGCCGGCCGCCGAGGCGGCACCCGGCAGGGCCCCGATCCGCGACTGCTTCTCGCGCTCGCGGGTGTAGACCTGACGGATGGACGAGGTCAGCTCGTCCGAGGAGAACGGCTTGACCAGGAACTCGCGGGCGCCGGCCAGCATGGACCGCCGCAGGTAGTCCGCCTCGCCCTGGACGGACATCATCACCACGGCCGCGGTGGGAACCTCGGCCGCGAGGCGTTCCGTGGCGGCGATGCCGTCCATGTCCGGCATGTTGATGTCCATCAGGACGACGTCCGGGCTCAGCCTGGCGGCCAGCTCGAGCGCCTCGCGCCCGGACGCGGCGGCACCCACGACGTCGATGTCGCCCTCGAAGCCGAGCAGCTTCGCGAGGTGGTCGCGCGTCTCCGGGATGTCGTCAACGATCAGGACACGGATCTGGTCTGCCATGCGCCGGGATCTGACCTCGATGCGCGCCCGGTTCTGCCGGGCTTGACCGACGGGGGAGGGCCGGCCGCACCGGCCCGCCCCCGGCGAAGCGCCGCGCCGACGAGCGGCCGCGGCGCGATGGCTACGGCTTCGGGCTGGCGCTGGGGCTCGGCAGCGGGCTCGGGCTCGGGCTCGGGTACAGCCGGACCGGCATCGGGCTCGGGTACGGGGTGGGCATCAGGACCTCGACGACCTGCGGGGGCAGCACGCCGTACTCGTCCACCATCTTGCGCAGCGTGATGCCCGTGGTCGGCACGATCGGGCACGCCGAGGCCTGGCCGCTCGCGTTCTGGCAGTCGGCCGAGCTGCGGAGCACCAGCGCGATGGTGCCGTCCACCTGGGCGAAGCGGATGGCCTCCGCCTGCTGCGAGGTGGCGGCGAGGATCACGATCTCCTGCTGGCCGTTGAGGTTGGTGCCGCCGCCGGGCTGGCCGCTGGGGGCGGCCTGGGCCGCGGGCGGGAGGAGCGTGCCCAGCACCTGGAGGCCCTCCACGATGGTCTTGACGGAGTTGGGGTTCACCTGCGCGGTGACGCCCTCGGCAGTCGGGCCGGCCGAGCCCGACGGGGCGACGCGCGTGCCGGGGGCGGGGCTGCCACCCACGAACACGACCTCGGGGATGGCGCTGAAGCCGGTCACCACGTCCACGCGGTCGCCGGGCTTGATCAGCGTGCCCACGCCGGTGACCTGGTCAACCTGGACCGCGATCCCTACGGAGCCCGCCGGCACCTGGATGTTCTGGACGCTGCCGCCGCCGTTGAGGACGACGCTGGAGATGAGCTGGCCGGCGGTCACGTCCTGGCGCACGGTCTGGCCGATGACCTCGGACGGGTCGGCGTAGCTGTCCGCGGGCTTGTCGCCGACGGGGATGGCCTTGGTGGTCACCGCGTCGGCCGTGATCTTGCTGCCGAGCGGCAGGTCCTTGGCCGCCACCACGACGTTGGCCGTGGTGGGGGCGGCGGTCGAGCCCGCGCTGCCGGCCCCCTGGTTCTGGAACATCACCGCGATGAGGACGAAGGCCACCACGGCGAGGAAGATCCCCACCAGGAGGACGAGACGGTTTGAGCTGCGCTTCAACTTCTTCTCCCCGAGCCGTGTGACAGGCCGCACCACTCTAACATCGGGCCGAATCTGTGCGATCCACCAAATGACCTAGGACCATTGGGAGGAATTGGTCGGAGGCGGATCGTGGCGCAAGGTTGTCTGCAAAGCGGCCGCGACGGCCGTGCGCCAACCCGAACACGGATCAGCCCGCCGGGGGTCCCGACGGGCTGACGGTGGCGGATGCCGGTGCCGGCGTCCGCTACAGCGCGTTGCCGACGACGCTGAGCTTGTCGCTGATCTGGCTGCCCAGGAAGAGAAGGGCGACGATCGCGACGATCGCGATCAGGGCGAGGATCAGCGCGTACTCCGCGAGGCCCTGGCCGCCCTCGTCGGGCGGCGCCAGGACCCTGGCCACGAGGGCCGAGACCTGTGAGAGCACGGTGATG
>JAJXTS010000010.1:7503-33883 GCA_021783595.1 Chloroflexota bacterium
GGCGACGATCGCGACGATCGCGATCAGGGCGAGGATCAGCGCGTACTCCGCGAGGCCCTGGCCGCCCTCGTCGGGCGGCGCCAGGACCCTGGCCACGAGGGCCGAGACCTGTGAGAGCACGGTGATGGCACCTCCACCCGAGACGAGGCGCCGCCGGGAGGCCGTTCGGCCCGCGTCAGCGGGCCCCCACCCCCGGCCGGGACAGCCCGGTCCCGGCTACAGAACGGCGCCGACCGCTGGCTGGCGGTCGGCGCCGCTGGCGCTGGCGCTAGATCGAGTTGCCGACGGTGGACAGGATCTTGGACACCTGGCCGCCCAGGAAGATGAGGGCGACGATCGCGACGATCGCGATCAGGGCGAGGATCAGCGCGTACTCCGCGAGGCCCTGGCCCTCCTCGTCAGAATGAAGAGCGGAAATGAGTGCTGACACGAGGGACATCTGGGTTTCACCTCCTTCCCGAGAGGAATGCCGCCGGAGCGGGGAGGCAAACGTAGGGCTCAACCCCGTGTGTGTCAACGGTCCCGGCGAAGTTGCGGTGTGGGGAATCACCGGCCTGCCCGCGGCGTGGTCCCGGCCCCGGCCGACCCCGGCCTGGCGGTCGGGGCCGCTGGCGCTGGCGCTAGATCGAGTTGCCGACGGTGGACAGGATGCTGGACACCTGGCCGCCCAGGAAGATGAGGGCGACGATCGCGACGATCGCGATCAGGGCGAGGATCAGCGCGTACTCCGCGAGGCCCTGGCCCTCCTCGTCGCGGCGGAGCAGGGCGGCGAGACAGGACTGGATGTGCGCCATGCGTGGGTTCCCCGAGCGGCCCGGCAGCTGAGATCGGCCGGTTCTGCCGCGCAGCCTACGGGGTCTGGGCGCCGGCGCAACAGGACGAAGGTCCTATGGGAATCGCGAGGCCGCCGGCGGCTCGCCGGCGGCCTCGGGGCGCTGGTGGCGCCTGGCGCTAGATCGAGTTGCCGACGGTGGACAGGATGCTGGACACCTGGCCGCCCAGGAAGATGAGGGCGACGATCGCGACGATCGCGATCAGGGCGAGGATCAGCGCGTACTCCGCGAGGCCCTGGCCCTCCTCGTCGCGGCGGAGCAGGGCGGCGAGTGCCATGAGCTGAGACATACGTGGCCTCCAGACGAGTGCTTGGGCGGCCCCCCGGCGGCGTTCCGGACGTTACCGCGCCTGTCGGCGGCTGGCCAGTGAGAAAAGAGGTGTAGTCCCACGTGACCCACCGCTAGCTGCCGCCGTGCGCCACGTTCACCAGCAGGCCCACCACCTGCGCGAGCGGTCCGCCGAGGAACACGACCACCACCACGGCGAGCACCAGGGACGCCCCGAGCACGATCGCGGTCTCCAGGGCGCCCGGCCCCGTGTCGCCCGGCGTCGGCCCGCCGGTCACGGCCGGGCGGGGCCGTCGGCCTCGGACAGCGGTGCCGAGATCCGGACCTCGCCCTCCTCGAGCACCTCGGCGGAGAGGCCGGCGGCCGAGGCGCGCTCGGCGATGTCGCGCCGGACGGCGGCGGGGAGCGGCAGGCGCGCGGCGTCCTCGGCCGCCACCAGGGCGGCGGCGTGGTCGTCGTGGCGGTCCTGGATCATGCGCCGCATCGCGTCCGGGAGGTCGCCCTCGGGGATCGGCGGGAGCGCCTCGCCCGCAGGGTAGGCGGGGGCCCGGGAGGCGGTGACGATGGCCCCGAGCTCCTCGGGCGACCAGTCCAGGACCAGCGACACGCGGTCGGGGCTCTGCGCGAGATAGGCGGCCAGCACCACGTCGAGCATGCGGAACAGCGTGCTCTCGAGGTCCATCGCCAGGCGGCGGTCCTGGCCGTGGGACTCGAACTCCACGGTCACGTGGGCGCGCCGCCCTCGCTCGCGGCAGCTGCGCCGCAGGGTTGGCACCAGGCCGAGGTCGTCGAGGACCATCGGGCGCACGTCGAAGATGAAGTTCTTGGTGGTGTCCAGGGTGGCCTGGACCATCTGGGCCAGCAGCCGGACCTCGCCCCGGGCCGCGGCGGGGTCCCGGTCCATGAGCCGCTCCACGATCTGCGTCTGCAGCACGATGTTGGTGAGCGACTGGGCGGGCCCGTCGTGCATGGACCGGGCGATATCGCGGCGCAGGTCCTCCTGGGCGGCGAGCACCACGCGTGACATGGACGGCGGCAGCAGACGGTCGGCCGGGGCGGTCGGCCCCGCCGCCACGCTCTCGGCAGGCCCGGGCGCCCGGCCCGCAGCGCCGTCCGGCCCGGCGCCGGCGGCCAGCGACGCAAGCCGCTCCAAATCCCCCCGGTGGCGCAGGAGCGCCTTGCCCTTCGCCTCCAGCAGCTCCGCCTGGGCCTCCATCAGCACCGCCCGCCGCGTCAGGGCGACCAGGCTGCCGAAGGCGTCCGCCAGGTCCTTGACCGCCGGCAGCGCCGGGTTCGCGGTGGCGGCGGCCACCCGCTCGGCGGCCTGCGCGCGGCGCTGCTCGTGCCGCGCGGCCTCGGTCTTGACCTGGCCCGCGAGCATGCCGATCTCGGCCAGCTCGCGATCGATGGTCTCGAGGCTCGCGGCGACGAGGTCCGGGGACAGGCTGCCGCGGTGCGCGGGCGGCTGGTCGCTGGTCATGGCGGTGGGGTCCTGCCCGCGGCGGCCGCGGGTCAGTCCTCCGGCATCCGGATCCAGCCCTGGCGCATCGCGTACACCACGGCCTGGGTCCGGTCGTTGACCGACAGCTTGCGCAGGATGGAGCTCATGTGGTTCTTGACCGTCTGCTCGCTGATCGAGAGCGCGTAGGCCACCTGCTTGTTGGTCATCCCCTGGGCGATGTTGTCGAGGATCTCCACCTCGCGGGGCGACAGCGGCGCGAAGATCGGCGCGGCCTCCTGGCCGTACACGGCCAGCTCGCGGAACTCCTTGAGGACCCGGGACGCCACCGCCGGCTTGCTGAACACCTTGTCGTTGATCAGGTACTCGCCGGCGACGACCCGGCGGATGATCACCACCAGGTCCTCGGGCGAGATGTCCTTGAGGACGAACGCCGCCGCGCCCGCCTTGATGGACTCGAACAGCGCGTCCTCGTCCTCCTCCGTGGACAGCACCACGATGGCCGCCGACGGCAGCTCGCGCTTGACGCGCTGGGTGGTCTCGATCCCGCCCGGGGCCGGCAGCGAGAGGTCCATGAGGATCACGTCGGGGTTGGTCGCGAAGGCGGCGTCGAGCGCGGAGCGCCCGTCGTCCGCCTCGGCCACCACCTCAAGGTCCGGCTCGTGCTCGAGGATGTTGCGGATGCCCAGCCGGAACAGGGCATGGTCGTCCACGATCAGGATCCTGACCCGCTCGTAGCCGCCCGGGCGGCGCTCTGCCCCGCGACGCCGGTCCGGGCCCGAGTACTCCGTCATCCGATCTCCTTTCGAGCCAGGGGGATCGCGAGCCGCACGACGGTTCCCGCATCCGACCTCGACTGCACCCCGAACCGCGCCCCGATCAGCTCGGCCCGCTCGCGCATGAACTGGAGGCCAAAGTTGCGCCGCCCACGGGCCGCCACCGCGCCGGTGTCGAAGCCGCGGCCGTCGTCCCGCACCTCGAGGACCCAGTCCGGCCCGTCGAGCCGCGTGGCCATCTGGACGCTGCCGGCCCCGGCGTGCTTGCGGACATTCTGCAGGGCCTCCTGCGCAATCCGCAGCGCCACCGTCTGGGCCGCCTCGGAGAGCCCGTCGGTGGGGGCCGACAGGTCAGTGAAGATGGCGATGCCGCACAGCGCGGCCTGCGTCTCGGCGGCGTCCCGCAGCGCGCCCTCGAGGCCCAGCTCCTCGAGCACGGGCGGCCGCAGCTGGACGATGAAGCTGCGCACGTCGCCCAGCTCGCGGCGGAGGAGCTCCCGCAGGAAGCTCAGCTCCACCTGCGCGAGGCGCGGCTCCGCCTCGAAGATGCGGTCGATGTACTCCACCTGGAAGATGGCGTTGGAGAGAGCCTGGGCGGGACCGTCGTGGACCTCCTGGGCCAGCCGGTTGCGCTCCGCCTCCTGCGCCTCCACGATCCGCATCTGGAGCTCGGAGGGGATGCTGGGCAGCGACGTGTCCGTGACCAGCGAGAGGTCGCCGCGCTCCAGGAACAGCCACGTGCCCTCGAGGTTGCGGATGGCCAGCTCCAGCCGGCTCAGCTCCGTCTCGTGGCGGGCGACGTCGGAGCGGGTGGCGGTGGCCTCGCTGCGCAGGAAGCGGAGCCGCAGGTCGGCCGCCCCGGCCTCGGCCGCCACCGCGGCCCGCGTTTCGGCCGGGCTCGAGCCAGGCGCGCCGATTTGCCCGCCGCCGCGGCCGGCGCTCGCGTGCTCCAGGTCGGCCAGGTCGTCGCCCAAAGCCTGCAGGAACCCCATCTCCTCGAGGCACGCCGTTCGGTAGCGGTCCCTGACGGAGCGCAGCGAGTTGGCGGCATAGGCAAGGGCCTCCGCCGCCTCCGCGTGCAGTTCGTCAAACCGCGAGCCGGTGGGCTCGATCCGGGGCGCGTCCATGTGTCGCGAGTGTAACCGGCTGGGGGGCCCGGCGGGCACGAAGCGGTGCGGGGCCGGCCCCCTACGGGCAGGCGATGCGCCAGGCGCGCACCTCGCCGACCGCCGCCGCGTCGGCCGGGTCCGCCGGGACGGGGAGCGGCACGGCGTGGAAGCAGGCCGCCGCCGGGTCGCCGCTCGCGAGCGCGGCCGGCCAGACGCCCCGCTCGGGGCTGGTGAGCACCAGCAGCCGGGCGCCGAAGCGGCGGGCCAGGTCCGCCACGGACGAGGGCGGCTCGTTGGGCAGGGCGAGGGCCGGCACCCGCTCGCCCTCGGCCATCCAGATGGGGTAGTCGGTGATGACCGGGGAGCTGCCGTCGAGCGGCAGGCCGGCCGCGGCGAGCTGCCTGGCGAGGACCGCGTAGGTCCGGGCGGTGTCGGCGGAGGCGGCGCCAGCGGAGGGCAGCAGGGCCGCGGAGAACAGCACGGACCAGCCGACGGCGAGCAGCGCCCCCAGCCACGCCACGGGCCGGTCCCAGCGCATCCGCGCGGCGAGCCGGGCTAGGCCCGCGTCGAGGGCCCCGAGCGCCGCCACGATCAGCAGCACGTGCGCGGGCGCCGCCGCGTGGAGGAACGTGCCCCAGGTGGTGGCCACCGGGAACGCCAGGCTCGTGATCGCGAAGGTGGCGACGGCCGTGAGCGCCAGGGGGCGCAGGGCGCGGTCGCGCGCCTGCCAGGGGAGGGCCAGCAGCCCGATCGCCGAGACGGGGACGCCCAGCAGCAGCAGGACCGAGACCAGGTTGTGGGCGATGCCGTCCGCGCGCATGCCGAGCAGCGCGGCCGGCCCCTGGGCCAGGTACCGCGCCAGCGTCGGCGGGTCCTGCCAGGCGAAGATGTCGAAGCCCGTGACGGACAGCGCGTTCGACGCCGCCTGGCCAGGCAGCGGGCTGCCGAAGACCAGCCAGTCGCGCGCCGCCCACGGCGCGAACACCGCCACGGCGACGACGGCGACGACGCCAACCAGCCGGAGCCGCACGCCCCGCGGCTGCCCCGGCAGGCGCCACCCGAGCCACGCCCAGGCGAGGGCCAGCCAGGCGGCCTCGTTCCGCGTCAGCGCGGCCAGCCCGAGCAGCAGGCCGAGGCCCAGCAGCCGGGGGTCGGACGGGCGCGCGCCGCGCGGGTCGCGCAGCAGGCGCGTCGCCAGCAGGCAGGCGCCCAGCACCAGGGCCCCGAACAGGGTCGTGGAGTCCGGCGAGGTCGCGGCGAGCACGAGCGGCAGGTAGACCGCGGTCGTCAGGCCGGCTCCCACCGCCAGCGCCCGGGCCCGGCCCGCCGGCAGGCGGCGCTCCGCAGCCACGTCCGCGGCCAGGCGCCACGCGAGCACCGCCAGCACCGCGCCCACGACGGCGGTCACCGCCTGGGCCCAGCGCAGCGCGGTCAGGAGCGGGATCGGCGACGGGCCGCCGAGCAGGGCGAGCGGGACGGCCGCCAGCAACGACGGCAGCGGCAGCCAGACCTCGAACGCCGGGCGGGGGAACACCAGCGGGGGCGTCCCGTAGCTCCACAGCGCGTCGGAGACCAGGCCGCGGCCCTCGGCGAGGTTGCGCGCCACGCCCACGTAGTAGGCCGAGTCCTCGGGGCGGGGGAAGACCGTGCCCGCGTCGGCCAGCGCGCGCACGGCGAGGGCGACAGCGAAGATCCCGAGCGCCGTCAGCCAGGCCTCGCGCCGACTCACGGCCGCGCGCCCGCGGCCGCCAGGGCGGTGCCGCACCGCGGATCCCCGGCCGTGGTGCACAGCGGGTAGACGGAGACGTCCGGGCGGCTCAGGATCGGCGGGCCCACCCAGGCGGGCCGGCTGCCCGCCAGGATCGCCGCCGCCGCCGGGACCGAGTCGTCGGGCTCGAGCACCAGCCAGCGCGTGTCGTAGGCGCGGGCCACCGCGAGCACCGTGTCCAGCGGGTCGTTGACCAGCACCACGCCCGGGTGCCCGGTCCAGTACCGGGTGCCCGAGGCGTCGATCGACATCACGCGGTCCGTGACCGGCGCCCCGGCCGCGTCGAGCGCCGCGCCCACGGCCCGGAACCGCGCGGCGCTCGCCGCCCACGTGGCGTGCACGGAGACTGCCCCGCCCACGGCCGCCAGCGCGCCGAAGCCCACCGCGGCGCCCACGAAGACTCGGCCGGCCTGGCGCGCGTCCCAGGACCGCCGCCGCCGGGCCAGCCAGCCCACCGCGAGCACGATCCCCTCGAGCGCGAGTACGTACCCGTGCGGGGCCAGCGCCACCGCGGAGTGGATGAACGTGCCCCCGGGGACGTGGACGGCGGACACGATGCCCGAGAACAGGAAGAACACGGCGGCAAAGGCGAGGTACGGGCCGAACCAGGCGTCGCGCCGGCGGTGCCAGGCGCCGAGCAGCATGGGCGGGATGAGGACCAGCCCGCCCACCAGCACGCTGAAGATGAACGCCGCGGCCACCAGCCCGCCCAGCCGGGTGAGCAGCAGCGGCCCGATCCCCATGCCCAGCAGGTGGTCCAGCGTCGCGGGCGTGGTGATGCTGTCCCACTCGCCGATGTTCCGGATGAACAGCACCCGGCCGGTGGCGGTGGACGGCGACAGCGAGCCGAACACCAGCAGCTGGCGCGCGAACCACGGCCCCGCGGCGACCAGGAACAGCGCCACGGCGCCGAGGGCGGTCAGGAGGGGGATGCGCGCGGGTCGCGGCGGCTCGGCGCCGAGCGGGCGCACCGTGCGCCAGCGGTCCCACAGGAACGCCAGGCCCAGCACGCCCAGGACCAGCACGCCGTCGTTGCGGGCCAGCGTCGCCAGGCCGGCGAGCAGCCCAGCCAGCAGGAACGAGCGCCGGCTGCCGCGCACGCCGCGGGCGGCCAGCCACAGCGCGGCGGCCACCAGCGGCTGGTACAGGCTGAAGTTGTCCGGCTGGGCCATGTAGACCCACGACAGGACGGGCAGGGCGGTCAGGATCCCGGCGCCGACGGCCACGCTGCGCGGCGCGCCCGCGTCCCGGCCGATGACCCAGGCGAGCGGCGCCGCGGTGGCGCCGATGAGCGCGAAGGGCAGCGCCGACGCGAGGGCCGTGGGCCCCAGGAGCCAGATGAACGGGACCTGCACCAGCGACGCCAGCGGCATCCAGTGCGCGTTCGACGGGATGGGGAGCACCGGGTTGGCGGGGATCTTCCCGCCCACCTCGGCGAAGATCCACAGGACGTCCACGTGGAACCCGTGCCCGGCGGCCAGCTGGCGCGCCACGTCCACGTAGTAGAACGAATCCGGGTAGGCGGGATCGACGAACCCGCCCAGCAGGACGAGCCGGCCCGCGAGCGCCAGCAGGTAGAGCGCGACAAGGATGCGCACGGCCGATGGAGCCTAGCACCGGGCCCGGGCCGCCCGAAGGGGTACGAAACGGCCAGCGCCACCCACCCGCCCGCGTCGTATCGTGCGCGCCATGCCCGCCCTGCCCGCTCCCGCGTTCCGGCTGTCGCCGCAGGGCCGGCGCGCCGTGACGGCGGTGCTGTGGCTGAGCGCCGCGGTGGGGCTGCTGCTGGGCGTCGAGACGGTGGTGCTGCACCTGGCGACGGACCCGCTGCACGATGTCCGGATCTACTACGACGCCGGCGCGCGACTCAACGCCGGCCAGCCGCTCTATGGGGTCGGCTCCGACACTGGGGTCGGCTGGTACGTCTACCCGCCGCTGCTGGCCGTGCTGTTTCGGCCGCTCGCGCTGCTGCCGTTCCCCGCGGCCGCGGCGGTGTGGGAGGCCGTCATCGTGGCGGCCACCGCCCTGGCCGCGCATCGGGCCGGCCTGACGCGGCGAACCGCGCTCGTGGTCGCGTGGCTGGCACTCCCAATCGGCTGGGTGCTATCGGTGGGCCAGGCCGAGCCCGTCGTGACCGCGCTACTGGCGATCGGCACCCCGGCGGCCGTGGCGCTCGCCGGCCACCTCAAGCTCGTGCCGTGGCTCGTCGCGGTCTACTGGCTCGGCCGGGGCGACATGCGCTCGCTGGCGCGGTTCGCGTCGTGGACGGTGGCGCTCGGGGTTCTGCAACTGCTCGCCGCCCCCGACGCGACGCTGGCGATGCTCCGCGGCGAGTGGCTCGCCCCGGCGTTCAACACCCGGAACATCTCGCCGTTCGCCGCGAGTCCGGTGATGTGGGGCGTGCTGGCGGTGGCCGGCGCCGTCGTCACGCTGAGACTGGCGCGGGGGCGCTCGGGGTGGCCGGCCGCCGTGGCGCTAGCTGTCCTCGCGAACCCGCGGCTGCTCGTCTACCAGCTGATGTCGCTGCTCGCGGCGCTGGGCGGGCCTCGCGAGGAGCCGGCGGCCGGCTCGCGTCCCGAAGCGCCGCAGTCGTGAGCGCGCCTGCGGCGGCGGCGCCCGTCCGACGCGCGATCGGGGATGGCCTGATCGTCGCGGGGCTGCTGTTCACGGTGTACCTGTTCGTCGTCGTGGCGCCCCAGGCCAGAACCTTCGGCTTCGACGCCTTCGCGTACTGGTCGCTCAACCCGGCCGCGCCGTATGCCCGGACGGCGGGGGAGCTGGGCGCGTTCACCTACTCGCCGGTGATCGCCCGGCTGTTCTCGCCATTCGCCCTGGTGCCCTTCTGGGCCTTCTCGTTCCTGTGGCTGCTGCTCGGGGTCGGGACGGCCGCGTGGCTCGGGCTCGGCTCGGTCCGCTCGGTCCTGGCCGTGTTCGCCTTCCCGCCAGTCGCCCTCGAGCTCTACCACGGCAACGTCCACCTGCTCATCGCCGCCGCCATCTGGCTCGGCTTCCGCTATCCGGCGGCGTGGTCGTTCGTGCTGCTGACCAAGGTGACGCCCGGCGTGGGGCTCGCCTGGTTCGCCGTGCGCCGCGAGTGGCGATCGCTCGGCATCGCGTTCGGTGTCACCGCGGCCCTCGCCCTGGTGTCCCTAGCGCTCGACGGGAACCTGTGGGTGTCGTGGGTCCGCGACAGCCTCCTGCCGACCGCGCAGGCCACGTCTGTCAACCAGACCTCGCTCGCCGCTCCGCTGTGGGCCCGGGTCCCGATCGCGCTCGGGCTGGTCGCCTGGGGCGGCCGCACCGATCGCCGGTGGACCGTGCCTGTCGCCGCGACCCTGGCCCTCCCGATCCTGTGGCCGAGCGGCCTTGCCGTTCTCGTCGCGGCGTGGCCGTTGCGACGCCGTCCGATGCCGCAGGCAGCGCGCGCGCCTGGCCGGGGAACCGCCTCAGGCATGATCTCGGCATGACCGGCCCCCTCGATTCGGCCAGGCCCGCGTGGGGGCGCTTGCATGCGGGGCTGGCGCGGCCGGGCCCCGCCATGTTCGCGCTTTCGGTCTTCGGCGCCATCTACACCGCGTGGTTCTTCGGGATCATCGGGCGCGAGGTCGGGTCCGCGGGGTACGACGCATTCGCGTACTGGGACGTCCGGCTCGACGACCTCTACGGGCGCTCGATGGGGAACCTCACGGCCTTCGGGGCGTTCCGCTACTCCCCGCCCGTTGCCATGGCGCTGGCGCCTCTCCACGGGTTCGCGTGGACGGACTTCTTCTGGGTGCTCAGCTGCCTGCTCGTCGGGACGCTGGCCTACCTCGGCGGGCGATGGACTCTGGCGGTGCTGGCCTTCCCCGGGATCGCGGTGAGCCTGTACGAGGGCAACATCGACCTGTTCCTCGCGGCCAGCGTGGCGGTCGGGATCGTGTCGCCCATCGCGTGGGTCTTCCCGCTGCTGACCAAGCCCACCATGGCGGTCTGCCTGCTGTGGTTCGCGGTGCGTCGGGAGTGGCGCGCGCTGGCCGTTGCGCTCGGTGCCACGACGGCGATCGTGCTCGTCTCCGCGGCCCTGCGGCCGGACCTCTGGACGGGCTACTTCGCCATGCTCGGGGACAACGCCCGCCTGCCCACGGGCCAGGAGTTGGGGCCCCTCTGGCTGCGGCTCCCGGCGGCCGCGATCCTCGTCGTGTTCGCGGCGCGCACCGACCGTCCGTGGATCGTCGCCCTCGCGGCGGCACTCGCGCAGCCCCTGTTCGGCCTCCGCAGCGCGTCGGTGGCGCTGGGCGCGGTGTACCTGTGGCGGCACCGACCCGTGGGTGCTCGTCCCGGTCCGCGCGGCGCTGGCGACCCGCGGGCGTTGGGGCCGGAGGCATCACCGCCCGACCTGCGGGTCCCGACGGGCAGCGGCCCCCCATGACGCGGTCGGAACGCCTCCGCTGGCTCGAGGGGCGGCCCGCGCTCGTGGCGATCGCGGCGATGAACGCGATCACGGGGCTGGTGGCGGCGTGGGTGCTCGCTCCGCTCTCGTTCGGGGCCGACGTGGACTTCCTCCGTCGCGGTGCGCAGGGCTTCCTGGGCCACTACCCCGTCCACGACTTCGTCTTTACCCCGCTGGCCGCCGTCCTCGCCGTCCCGCTGGCCTGGCTGGCGGCGCCGGCGGCATCGGCCGCCTGGTCGCTGGTCGAGCTGGCGATCCTGCTGGCCGGGGTCGCCCTCGCCACGCGGGGCATGGCTGCCTTGGACCGGCTCCTCGTCGGCGTGGCGGCCCTAGGCTTCCTGCCGGTGGTCAACGAGCTGCTGCTGGGTCAGGTGACGATGGTCATCGCGGCCGGCCTGCTCCCGCTGGCAGCGCGCGACGGGCGCGGGCGGGGTGTCGCCCTGGGCGTGGTGCTGGCGCTCGTGCCCAAGCCGCTGCTCATCCCGGTGCTCGTGTGGATGCTCCTCTGGCGTCGCCGGGCGCTCGTGGAGGCGCTCGTGACGGCGGCGGCGCTGACGCTAGCCGGGCTGCTGGTCGCCGGGCCCGACGCTTACCGCTGGTGGCTCGAGGCCCTGGTCGGCGCGGCCGAGGTGACCCGCAGGGGGAACCTGGCGCTCACGGCGCTGCCCACCTGGGCGTGGGCGGTCGGGGTCACGCTGACGGTGCTCGCGACGGGCTGGGCGATCGTGCGCAGCGAGCCGGCCGGCTTCGTGGCGGCGCTGCTGGCCGGCCTGCTGCTGGCGCCCTACACGCTGCTCTACGCCCTGTCGGTGCTGCTGGTGGGCGTGCGGCCCGCGGCCCGCGTCGCCGGGCGAGCGACCATCATCCTGGCGCTCGTGGCGAACGTGGCGCTGATCGCGGCGTCCATGGTGTGGGGGTCGGCGGCGCTCGCGAGCGTGGCCGCGGCAGCTGCCAGGCCGGAACGCGGATCCCGGATCGGCACGCGCCCGGGCTGAACGCGCCTGCGGATGTCCGGAGGACGAGGTGGCGTGCACCCGGCTGTACCGGGAAGGGAGCAGGGGCCTAAGACCCGATCGACCACACCAGGTGGGGGAGGCCGGGCGCAAGGAGATCGGCGGCCGTCGGCCGACGATATGTGTAGATGCCGTAGATACCCCAGTTGGCGCCGGCGATGCCGCCGCCGGGTGCCAGCTGGTCTGTGATCTTCACCTCGAGCCCCAGCGTCGAGGAGTAGGGCTCGATCGTCTCGAGCCAGATCCTGTAGTCGAGCGCGCGGACCATCTCGCCCTGACGCGCGGCAAGGCGCGCACACCAGCCGACGATCGTCACGTCGCGAGGCTGCTGACTCGCGAGCGCCTCAAGCTCGTCCCACGACTTCCCGTCGCCCTCCCAGGCGCCGATCGCCAGCTGCGAGACGTTCCTGGCGGCCGCGTCGGCGATGGTCGCCGCAGCTGACCTCGCCCGGGCGATGTCGCCTGCGCTTAGCCAGAAGTCAACCTGCGCCTCGGGTGCCATCGACCCCGCCGCCGCTGCGGCAATCGAGGGCCAGCGGCTCGAACGAGCGGGGTCCTCCCAGAACGAGGTGGCCGCGGCGATGCGCGGAATGGCTCCCAGCGCGCTGGCAAACCAGCGGTCCGCCTGATTGGTCTCGCCCAGCCGCTCGGCCACGACGCCTGCCGGCACCAGGAGCGCCGGCTGCTGGTCGCCCAGCCGCATCGCGGCATTGAGGGCCGTCGTGGCGCCCGCCCGGTCTCCGGCCTCAACGTCGACGAAGGCGAGGTTCAGCCAGGCGTTGGGCATGTCGTCGAGAGCTGCCGCGGCCTCGAGATCGGCCGTGCCCGACTGCCCTTCGTGGAGGGCGCCAAGTCCGGTCATGAGGCGGTACGGTGCCATCGACGGGTCGGCCTGGGCGGCAGCCTTGCTGTCAGCTGCGGCCGTCGTCCAGTCTCCGGCCGCCGCGGCGGCCTCTCCGTCAGCGAACTGCAGCGCTGGACGCTCGTTCCAGCCGGTCCACGCGACCGTGAGCACCACAGCCAGGGAGAGGGTCCCAGCCAGCAGCCCGCGGCGCGGCGCCACTGCCGGCTCGCCCTCGACCCCCGTGTCGAGCGCGGTGGCGTCGAGGAACGCGAACGGGACCGCGAACACGAAGAGCGCCCCCGGGACCCCCACGAACACATCGAACAGCTGGTGCACGCCGAAGTAGGTGGCACCCAAGACTGCCACGATGGCCCAACGGCGCCGCACGGCCTCCCGCCCTCGCAGCGCCTCGATCACCAGGCGCCCCGCCACCACGACGACAGCCACGCCGGCTGCCAGCCCCACGAGGCCCAGCTCGGCGGCCGTGTTGAGGTACACGTTGTGGGCGTGCCCGATGTAGTAGTCGATCTCGGGCGCCACCGTGAACCGGATGCGCTCCGGGGCCCACATCCCCGGGCCGACCCCAGTCAGCGGGGCGGCGAGGAACATGCGGATCGCCGCGAGCCAGTAGGAGATGCGACCGCCGTCCCCACTGTTGAGCACGCGACTCACGATCCCCGGCCCGAGGACCGCGAGGCCGGCCAGGGCCGCGAGCAGACCGGCTCCAGCGGCCGCGCGGCCCTGCCATCGAGCCAGCGCCGCCCTGAGCGGTGCGCGGGCGCCTCCCAGGCCAGCCGCCAGCACGGCACCCACCACGGCCGTGGCGCCGGACGCCACCCACGCTCCGCGTGTCCCTGAGATGAGCACGACTAGGACGACGACGACCGCCAAGACCCCAGCCGCGACAGAACCACGGCGGCCGGAGCCCGTCAGGTGGCCGGCCGCAGAGAGGCCCGTGAGGACAGCCATCGCGGCCACTCCGCCGGGATTGCCGAAGGTCAGGCCGTCGAACTCCGGCCTGAGTGACGGCAGGGTGACGCGGCCCACCATCTGCCACCAGGCCGCCCACGCCGAGATGACGTCCCAGAGGTACCAGCCGCAGACCGCGATCGTCAGGCCCACCATCAGCACGCCGATCCTGCGGCGCATCCCGTCGTCGCGGAGCAGCGCCACGAGCAGCAGGTAGAGGCCAGCGAGCAGGACGGCATAGCCCAGGAAGTCGAGCGAGATTCGCTGGTTTCTCGATGTGACCGTGGTGACGACGAGTGCGGCGAGGACCGCCGCAATCGCTGGCCAGAGGCGGGTCCGCAGCCGCCAGCGCTCGTGCCGCCAACCGGCCACGATGAAGGCCAGCAGGACGGCGGCCGAGATGAGCACGCTCGAAAGGCGCAGCGGCGCGAGGTTGACGCCGCCGTACTGGCCAGCGAAGAAGTAGAGGTACACGATCCCAACCGCCACCGCCGGGAACCGCAGCGCCGCGCTGCGGCTCCCGGACGACGGCACCGTGCTGGCGGCAGTGCTCAACGGTCGGCGCCCAGTGCTCGCCAGAGCCGCTCGTAGGCGGTGGTGACGGCGTCCCAGGAGTACGTCGCCGCGGCCCGGTCGCGCGCGGCCGAGCGGTGCCGGTCCAGCTCGGCGTCGTCGGCGCCGCCCACCACGCGGCGAAGGTGCGCGGCCAGCGACGCCTCGTCGTGGAACAGCAGGCCGGCGCCGGCCAGGACCTCGCGGTTCTCCGGCGTGGCGAAGGCGAGCACGAGGTTGCCGGCGCCCATGGCCTCCACGAGGGCCGGGTGCGTCCCGCCCACGCACGTCGCCTGGATGTACGCCATCGCCGCCCGCTGGAGGTCCCGGTAGCCCTGCCCGTAGATGGCGCCGGTCAGCCGAACGCGCGGGTCGGCGGCGGCAAGCTCGCGCAGGCCCGCCTTGAACGCCTCGGCATAGGGGGCGTCGCCCACGATCAGCAGCGGCGCGTCGCCCGGGACGTCGCGGTAGGCGCGGATGACGAGGTCGGCCTGGTTCTCGGGCTCGAGGCGGCTGACGTAGAGCAGGTAGCGGCCGGGCTTGACGTCCGGGTCGAGCCCGAGCGCGGCGAGGTCCGGCGCGGGCTCCCGCTCTAGCAGCGGCGCTCCGTACGCAATCACCGCGGAGTCGCGACCGTAGCGCTCCCGGTAGTAGGCGCGGATCACGTCGGCGTCGGACACGATGGCGTTCGGGCACACGAGCGCGAATCGCTCGCCCACGGCGTACCAGATGCGCCCGGCGAGTCGCCACTTCTTGCGCTGGCGCTCGATGCCGTCCACGTTGAGTACCACGCGCGTGCCCCGGAGCCGCGGGAACCCGGCGAAGACCGCGTTCGCGGCGTTGCCGAGCCACATCGCGTCGTAGCCGCGGAACAGGCTGTCGAACACGGAGAGCGCGGTGTGGGTCACGGTCTCCAGGTACTTGCCCGGCAGGTAGGGGACGAAGCGCCGGGTGATCCCGGGCGGCACCGCGACGGTCTCGCCGGTGCGGCCTCGGCGGCAGTAGACGGTGACCTCGTGGCCGCGCTCCGCGAGGCGCGTGGAGAGTTCCCAGGCGAGCGTCTCAAAGCCGCCGTAGGCGGCCGGAATCCCCCGGGTCCCGACGATGGCGATGCGCACGCGCGAAGCGTACGCGAACTGGTAACCCGCCTTCGCCGCCCGCCGACCACCGGGATCGGCCAAGATGGGGACGTGAAGGTCGCGTTCCTCGCCCACTTCCGGGGAGGGAGTGAGAGCGGGATCCTACGGAAGGTCGCCTCGCAGACGGCCGCCTGGACCGAACTCGGCGCGCAGGTCGGGCTGTTCGTGGCGACGTCCCCCCGGTCAGCCGCGGCATGGAGTGAGATTCCGGCTGCGGTGAGCGTGCGAACGCCGCCGGATGGGCCTCTTGGGCTGCTGCGCGAACGGGAGGATCTGGCTGCGGACGTGCGGCGTTGGCTCCCGGATGTCGTCTACGCTCGTCACGGGCTGGTCTACCCGGGCATCCTGCGGCTCGCCAGGCGCTTCCCCGTGGTGGTGGAAGTGAACGGCGACGATCTCGCTGAGTTCCGCCTGCTCTCGCCCAGGCGGTACTGGCTGGCGCGCCTGACCCGCGGGCTCCTGCTGCGACGAGCCGCCGGGCTCGTCTTCGTCACGCGCGAGCTGGCGGCGTCGCCGTCGTTCACCGGGTTCCGGCGGCCGAGCGTCGTGATCGGCAACGGGTTCGACCTCGCGAGCGTCGAGCCCGCCCCGCCGGCGCGCAACCCCCAGGCGCGGCTCATCTTCCTGGGTCACCCGAACACGCCGTGGCACGGGCTTGAGCACATCGCCGAGCTGGCGGCAGCGACCCCGGACTGGCAAGTGGACGTCGTGGGGCCGCGCAGCGAGGAGTTCGACCAGCCCATCCCGCCGAATCTCGTGGTGCATGGCCTGATGTCTGGCGGCGCGTATCGACCGCTGCTGGCTTCGGCTGACGTCGCCATCGGCACCCTCAAGCTGTACCGGACGGCGATGACGGAGGCGTCGAGCCTCAAGGTCCGCGAGTACCTCGCGACGGGGCTGCCCGTAATCCTCGGCCACCGAGACACGGACTTCCCGGACGGGGCGCCGTTCCTGCTGGAGCTCGAGAACGGCCCGCGGTGCGTGCTCGACGCGACGCCTCGCATCCGCGCGTTCGTCGAGGCGTGGGCGGGCCGGCGCGTTCCCCGCGAGGCGATCGCCCACCTGGACACGAGACCCAAGGAGCAGGCGCGCCTAGACTTCCTCGCGAGCGTGGCGCATGCCTGAGCCCGCGCTCCCGCTCGCAGTGGTCGTCATCACGTGGAACTCCGCGGAGGTCATCGCCACCTGCCTGGACGCGCTCGCGGCCTCCACGCCGCCCCCGGCGGAGCTCGTGATCGTGGACAACGCGTCCGCCGACGGCACGCGGGACGCCATCGCCGCGTTCCAGGCCGCCCATGCTGCCATTGCCACCCGTCTCGTGGCCAACGACGCGAACCGCGGGTTCGCGCCGGCGGCCAACCAGGGCATCGCGGCTTCGGCACAGCCGTACGTAGCGCTCGTGAACCCGGACCTGCGCGTCCTGCCGACCACGCTGCCCGTCCTGGCGGCCGCCCTCGAGGCTGCCCCGCCGGAGCTCGCCGTCGTCGGGGCGAAGCTCCTCCGAGCGGTCGGCGACACTCTGACCCCGACCGAGGTGATCGACGCGACCGGGATGGTCATGACCCGCGACGGGCGCCACTTCGATCGCGGCGCGGGCGAGGCGGACATCGGCCAGTACGACCGCGAGGAGGACGTCTTCGGGATCACGGGTGCCTTGGCCGTGTTCCGGCGGACCGCTCTCGAGCACTCGAAGGTGGACGGCGAGGTCTTCGACGAGGACTTCTTCGCCTACCGCGAGGATGCCGACTTGGCGTGGCGCCTGCGCGGCTTCGGCTATCGGGCGCGGTACATGCCGGCGGCCGTCGCCTACCACCGGCGGACGGTGACGCCGGAGCGGCGCCGCTCGCTGTCGGCGGCAGTCAATCGCCACTCGGTCAAGAACCGGTTCCTGCTGCGCTTCCACCATGCGGACCGCGCATGGCTGGTGCGCTTCGCGCCCCGCTGGATCGTGCGGGACCTGGTCGTGGTCGGCGGGTGCCTCACGATCGAGTGGTCGAGCCTGGGGGCCTTCCCGTGGCTTGCCCGCAACCACCGGCGCCACCTGCGGCGGCGGCGGGAGATCCTGGCCCGGCGGACCGTGTCGTCCGCTGCGCTCCGGATGTGGTTCCATTGAGACGGCAGGTGGCCTGAGATGTGCGGAATCGCCGGGATCGTCGCGGCCCGTGGCGCGCCGCCCGAGGGGGCGGAGGTGGGGGCGATGCTCCGCACGCTCGCTCATCGGGGGCCGGACGACGAGGGCGTCGCGATGCTGGGCGACGTCGCAATCGGGATGCGCCGACTCGCCATCCTCGACACGAGCGAGCGCGGCCACCAGCCCATGCGCACGCCCGACGGGCGGCTCACGCTGGTCCACAACGGCGAGATCTACAACTTCCTCGAGGTCGCCCAGGAGCTGGAGGCGCTCGGCCACCGGTTTGCCTCCGGGACGGACACCGAGGTGATCCTCGCGGCGTACGACGCCTGGGGGATCGACTGCGTTCGGCGGTTCAACGGCATCTGGGCGTTCGCGCTCTGGGACGAGCGAGAGGGTTTGCTGCATCTGTCGCGCGACCGGTTCGGCGTGAAGCCCCTGTTCATCGCGGAGCGGGACGGCCGCCTCGCGTTCGCGAGCGAGGTCAAGGCGCTGCTCACCCTCCCCTGGGTGGACCGGACGCCTGACGCGGGCGTCGTCCGCGACTTCCTGGTTGACGGCCTGACCGACCACACCGACCGGACGTTCCTGGCGGGAATTCGCCGCGTCCCCGCCGCGACGACCATCACGATCCGCGGAGGCGATCGGCGCAGCATTCGCTACTGGCAGCCGGAACGCCTGGCGGACGACGCATCCGCCATGGCGACGCCCGAGGACGCCCGCCAGATCGCGGCGTTGCGGGCGGTCCTGATCGACGCGGTCGCGCTCCAGCTGCGTTCGGACGTGCCGCTGGGCTCATGTCTGTCGGGCGGCATCGACAGCTCCGGGATCGTGGCGGTGGCAGCCGGGCTGCGGTCCGGCAGCCTGACGGGCGGGGTGACCCGCCACGAGCGCGAGGCGCACGCGCAGCTGGCGTTCTTCGCGGACTTCGACGAGCCCGGGATCTCGGAGCGGCGTTACGTGGACGCGGTCGTCGCGCGGACCGGGGTCACGCTGGTGACCACCACGCCGCAGGAGCCCGACGCGCTCGCGGCGATCGAAGCGGTTGTGGCTGCTCAGGACGAGCCGTTCGGGTCAACCAGCATCGTGGCCCAGCACTTCGTGATGCGGGCCGCCCACGAGGCGGGGATCAAGGTGCTGCTCGACGGGCAGGGCGCCGACGAGCTGCTCGCCGGATACCCGCCGTACATCGCGATGCGCCACGCCGGGGCGATACGCGCGCGCGATGCCGTGTCGGCACGGCAGTCGCTGCGGCTAATGGCGAGGCGCGAGGTCAAGCCGGTCCAGACGCTTGGCTACGCGGTGCTGGGTGACCGGCCGCTGCCGACGCGGCTCCGGCGACACCGCCTCGACCTCCGCCTGCTCGGACCGGCGACTCGCGAGGCCCTTCCCCCGACCGCCGACGTGCCTGTCCTGCCGGGTACCGTGCTGGCGGCGAACCTGTGGAGACAGATCGCGTCCGAGAATCTGCCGTCGCTTCTGCGGTACGAGGACCGCAACAGCATGGCCTTCGGCATCGAGGCGAGGGTGCCGTACCTCGACCACCGGCTGGTGGAGCTCGCGCTGGCCCTGCCGGACCGCCTCAAGGTGGACGGCACGCTGCAGAAGGCCGGGCTGCGCCGAGCGCTCCAAGGGATCGTCCCTGACGAGGTCCTTGCGCGCCGCGACAAGATCGCCTTCCGGACGCCGCAGGCGCGGTGGCTGCGGACCATCGCGCCGGTCCTGGTCGAAGGGGCGTCGCACGCTGAAAGCGCTGGCCTGCTTGCTTCCGGCCGGCTCACGCGCTCGGTCGCGGCCTTCCCAGCCGGGCGCGTCGCCGATGACCACTTGTGGCGCCTGCTCTCGGTGGAGCTGTGGCTCCGTAGTCTCCGAGGGTCCGCCTGATGCGGCACAGGGTGCTGATCGCGCCAAGCTGGTACCCCGCGGCAGGGGATGCGGTGAGCGGGGTGTTTGTCCTCGATCAGGTGCGCGCTCTGGCGGGCAGCCACGACGTCGCTGTCGTCGCGCCGCGACTCCGCAACCGCCTTCGCCGCCTCACGGCAAATCGCGACGAGGCCGATTCCGGCGACCCCGTGTACACCGTTCGACCCGATGGGCCGTTCATCATGCCCAGGCGCCTCTCGTGGACCGGGGCCATTGCAGCGTATGCGTCAGCACTGGAGCACGGGTTCCGGGACGTGGAGAAGCGGATGGGCCGCCCGACCGTCATCCATGCCCATGTGGCTGTTCCCGCCGGGGCGGCGGCGGTGATGGTGGGGCAGCGATTTGGCGTGCCGGTGGTGCTGACCGAGCACGCCGGGCCTTTCGACATGCTCCTTCGGACCGGATCGTCTAGGCGCGCCGTGCACCAGGCGCTCAGAGGCGCTCGCGCGACCGTCGCCGTCGGGCCAACGCTCGCGGCGGCGATCACCGCGTTTGACCCCCGGGCGCGCATCGAGATCATCGGAAACGTAATCGATACGGAGTTCTTCAGTCTCCGCCCTGAGCCCCAGGCGAGGTCTTCCAGCGAGGTCCGCGTCGTCACCGTGGGATGCGGGATGGGACAGAAGAACACCCCAAGCCTGCTTCGCGCGGTGGCCGCTGCCCAGATGCGCGGGTTGGCCCTTGACGTCGTGATCTGCGGTGACGCCGGGGAGAATGGCCAGGTCCAGGCGATCGCGGAGTCCCTCGGACTGAGCTCGACCGTGCGGCTCATTGGTCGCACGGACCGAGACGGCATCCGGCAGTGGATGCACTGGGCCGACGTCTACGTGTGCAGCAGCAGGGTGGAGACCTTCGGGGTGGCCGTCGGCGAGGCGATCGCCTCAGGTCTCCCGGTGATATCGACTCGATGCGGCGGCCCGGAATGGCTCGTCCAGACTGGCTCGGGACGGCTTGTGCCGGTCGAGGATGACGAGGCACTCGCGGATGCGATCGCCGAGGCCCCGTCCCTGATCGCCACGCACGATCGTGCTGCGGCGCGCCGCAATATCGTGGAGGCCTTCTCTGCTGCCCCGATCACAGCGCAGTTGACTGACGTCTACGACAAGGTCGTTGGCGGCGACGGGTCTCCTGCCCAGATCACCCGGGCGACTTCTCAATGGGGAGGGCAACACTGATGGTGGGCCAGGCAGGATGAGCCCGGAGACGAGTGACGGCGACCGTGGGGACGCGGCCTCTTCGGAGCATCGCCCTACCTATGACGCCGCGTCGTACTGGCAGGGCCTCCACCGCAAGGGCGGCCTGGGTGCCGTCGCCAACCCATGGGTCCCCGAAGCGCTGAACTACTGGTTCTACAGGAATTGGGCAGCCCGCCTGGATGACTACGTGGGTCGGCAAGCGCTGCGACCGACCACCGTCTTCGACGTCGGGGCGGGCACCGGGTACTGGGTCGACTGGTGGCTGCGTCACGGCGCCGGCACCGTCAGTGGATGCGACCTCTCCCCGCTTGCCGTGGAACGCTTGACGTCACGCTTCGGCCCAGGGTTCAGCCTGGTAGACCTCGCCGCGGGCTCGATCTCGGGGGCGTTTGATCTCGTCTCGATCATGAACGTCCTCCTCCACATCATGGATTCGGCCGCCTTCGATCGGGCGCTGCGCACCGCTGCAGCGGCCGTGAAGCCGGGTGGATACCTGCTCTTGATGGAGCCCAGCCTCGCGTGGCCTGCGCCGGCGTGGGACGAGCTGCCTGCAGGCGCGACATCGAGGGCCCGCCCCACTCGCGCGTACATCGGACCGCTTCAGGCCGCAGGCCTGACCGTGGTCGACATCAGGGCGGCCACGGCGCTCGGTAGCGACCCGATCGAGTCGGGCCGCCGTTCGCATCGCTACTGGGCGTGCGTCTGGCGCGTGACCTGCGGCGTGTCGCGGAGGCTGCCGATGCTCGCGCCGGTGATAGGGCGCGCGATCTACTATCTGGACCCGGTCTGTCTGCGATTCGGCGCCGCTCCGAGCGAGAAGTTCCTCCTGCTGAGGCGGCCGGAGTCAGCGAGTTGACACAGCGCTGGCCGTCGTGACGAGCGGTCCGATGCTCCCTGATGCCGAAGGCCCATCGGACGGCGAGCCGATCCGGACGGCGTCCGTGTGGCGTGGCAGTGCTGCGGCGTTCGCTGGCAGTGTGAGTGGCGTTGTCCTCGGGCTGGCGACATCGCTTCTCGTGGCGCGGGGTCTCGGACCATCGGGCAAGGGCTCCTACGACCTTGGAATCGCCACGGCTGGGCTGCTCGCCTTGGCCATCGGCTTGTCGTTACCCGCTGGCATCGCCTTTGCCGTCGCGCAGCGGAAGAGCAACCCGGCGAAGCTCGCACGTCTCCTGGTCGCCTTGGCCGGCGTGCAGGCCGCGATCGCAGCCGTCGTCCTTGCGGTCGGCATGGCTGTCGCATCGGGCTTCTTTGGGTCGTTTCCAGGGCTGGCGACGGCCGCCTTGGTCGTCATCGTATCGGCGAGCACGCTGAGCGCAGGGCTGCGCGGGATCCTCGTCGGCGTCGAGTCGATTGGGCGTGCGGCGATGCTCGACCTCCTCACGCGGGTGCTGATCTTGGCGGGCATCGCGCTCGTCCTGATCGCATCGGCGCTCGGTGCGGGTTCGGCCACCTACGTAGGGTTGCTGTGGGCGACCGCCTTGGCCGGACTGATCGCCTGCCTTTTTGCCTGGGTGGCACTCCGGCATGTACGGCATGGCCCGGCAGGGCCATCCGGAGCAAGGGTGATCCTCGCCTTCTCCTTGCCCGCGCACCTCGGCAACTTGGTCCAGTACTTGAATTACCGCCTAGACCTGTTCCTCATCTCCTTGTTTGCCACGATCGCTTCGGTTGGCATCTACGCTCTCGCCGTCTCATTCGCGCAGATGGTCTGGCTGGCGCCCAATGCAATCGCGGTTGCGCTCCTGCCCAGGGTCGCCGAGGAGTCGTCTCGGGGTAGCGGCGACACGGACGTAGCCCGCGTCACTCGTGTCACATTCGTCCTATCGATCCTAGCCGCCATCCTGCTTGCGGTCGCCGGGCCGCCCGTGATCACCGTCCTGTTCGGGCGGGACTTCAGCCCGGCGGGCAGCCAGCTGATCCTGCTGCTGCCCGGCGTCACGCTCTTCGGGCCAGCAACGGTGCTGGCGGCCTACATCGGTGGGCGCGGTCGCCAACGGCTGAACCTCAATATCTCAATCGTTGCGCTTGCGGTCACCGTCCTCTTCGACCTCTGGCTCATCCCTCCCTTGGCTGGCTACGGCGCAGCGATCGCGAGCACGCTGAGCTATGCGACAACAGCCATGCTGACCTTCTTCGTGGCGACCCGCCTCGGCACGCTTCGGCTGCGAGACATGTTCATCCCCCGGCGTGGCGATCTCGCGACCGCCCGGGCGGTGCTGGACATCCTTCGCGGCAGCGCAGGCGGACATCGAAGGCGCTAGCGTCCCTGGACAGCCGCCGGGATCGTCCGCGCCAGGATCTTGAGGTCCAGCCAGAGCGACCAACGGTCGATGTACTCCAGGTCCGCCTCCACCCAGTGGTCGAACTCCGGGTCGCGCCGGCCGCGCACCTGCCAGAGACCCGTCATCCCGGGCTTCATCGACAGCCGGCGACGGTGCCAGACATCGTAGTCGGCCACCTCGGCGCGGAGCGGCGGGCGCGGGCCCACGAGGCTCATCTGCCCTAGGAGCACATTCCAGAGCTGCGGCAGCTCGTCGAGGCTGGTCCGGCGCAGGAACCGGCCCACGCGCGTCACGCGCGGGTCGCGATCCATCTTGAACACCGGGCCGCTCAGCTGATTGCCGCGCGCGATGTCGCGCTGGCGAACCTCGGCGTCGCGGACCATCGAGCGGAACTTCACCACCCGGAAGGCGCGGCCGTGGACGCCCACCCGCTCCTGGCGGAACAGGACCGGGCCGCCGGTGTCGAGCCGGACGGCCACGGCGATGAGCCCGAGCACCGGCGAGAGGACGACGAGGCCGACCACCGCGCCCGCGACGTCAAGCAGCCGCTTGGCCGCGAGGGCGAGCGCGCGGTCAGGACCGGAGACCAGCGAGAAGGCCGGGGTCCCGTCAAGCTCCTCGATCCGCCCGGAGGAGATGGCCCGGTCCAGCACGTCCATCGGGATCCGGACGATCTTGCCCTCCTCCTCGCAGATGCCGGCGATGGCGTCGATGCGTCCCCAGAGGGAGAAGGGCAGGCAGATGGCCACCTCGTCTATCACGCGCTCGTGGAGCGTCCGCTGGAGGTCGAGCAGGCAGCCGAGCCGCTCCCAGGGCGCCGGGAGCCCGTAGGTCTGGTCATCGTCGAGGAAGCCCGCCACGCGCAGGCCGAGCTCGGCGTGCGCCTCGAGCTTGGTGGCGAAGGCCACGCCGCGCGGGCCGGTGCCCAGCACCAGCACGAACCGCAAATTGCGGCCCCGTCGGCGCTCACGTTCCATCAGCGCCCGGATCACGGCCCGCAGGACGATGGTGGCCACGGCCTGGGCCGGGAACAGGGCGAGGAGCAGCAGGCGGCTGACGTCGGGGAGGTGGAACAGGAACAGGACGCTCAGGGTCAGCAGCGCCATCGCCGCGGTCGCCCGCGCCACCGACCATGCCTCGCTGCGGAGGGACCAGCGAGCCCGCGGTCGGTACAGGCCGTTAGCGGTCAGGATGGTGACCCAGGCGAGGGCGTATAGGACGAGGAATGCGGCGGGCTGGGGGACGATCTCGCGCCACCACACCGCCCAGTCCTCGCCGAACCGCCACGCGGACAGGCCCACCAGCAGGCCGATCGCCACGAGGGCGTCGGCGCTCATAAGCAGGGCGCGGAACCGGAACGCGTGCCGACGGATCATCGCGCCGCCAGTATGGGCGTCCGCGCGGCGTCGGCAATGGCCCCGCCCGCTGTCGCCAATGGCCCACAGGTCCCGGTTACGCGCCGCGCGGCCGCCCCGTAGACTGCGCGCGATGCCCCACGAATCCCTCACCGTCGTGCTGCCCGCCTACAACGAGGAGGCGAGGCTGGGCCCTGCGCTCGACGAGCTGTTCGCGTGGCTGCGCGGACCCGGGCGCGAGGCGCTGGGCATGGCCGCGCACGTGCTGGTGGTGGACGACGGCTCCTCGGACGGCACGGCGGCGCTGGTCCGGGCCCGGCCGGAGGCGGCGACGGGGGAGCTCGAGCTGCTGCCGGTCCCGCACGGGGGCAAGGGCGCGGCCGTCCGCGCGGGGATGCTCCACGCCGCGGGCGACCTGATCGCGTTCGCCGACGCGGACATGGCCACCCCGCCGGACCAGCTGGTGCCGCTGGTGGCCGCGCTCGCGACCGCCGACGCCGCGTACGGGTCGCGGATCCAGCCCGACGGCTCGGACATGCGCGCCTCGCAGCCCGCCTGGCGGCGGGCGCTGGGCAAGGCGTTCCACCTCTTGGCGTCGGTCTGGGTGGTGGGCCCGGTCCGGGACACCCAGTGCGGGTTCAAGGGCTTCCGCCGCGAGGCGGCCCGCGACGTGTTCAGCCGCCAGCGGATCACCAGCATCGTGTTCGACGTGGAGGTCATCTTCCTCGTCCGCAAGCGCGGCTACTCGTTCGCGGTGGTGCCCATCCGCTGGGCCGACGTGCGCGGCTCGCGGATGCACCCGGGGCTCCGGCTGGCGCTGCGGGTGGCCTGGGACCTGTTCCGCACCCCGCTGGTCCACCGCGGCGTCCGGCGCGCCCGGCATGGCGCCGACGCGCGCGCCTGACCCCGTTGCGCGGCCGGTGGCCCGCCTCGGCGGGGCGATCGAGCGCGTCCTGCCACTCCTCGCCGTCGCCGCCTTCGCCCTGACGGTGGGCGCCACGCTCGCGGTGGCGGGCGACACGCTGGGGTACGACTTCCGGGCCTACTGGGAGGCGGCGGCCCGCGTGCTCCACGGCCAGCCGGCCTACGACACCTCATATCGGGCTGCGGGCGGCTTCGGCCTGTTCTACTACCCGCCGCCGTTCGCCCTCGCGGTGCTCCCGCTCGGGCTGCTGCCCGTGGGGGTGGCGACCTGGGCCTGGCTCGCGGTCCTTCTCGGCGCCTTCGCGCTGGGCACCGCGCTCCTGCCGACGACGCGGACGGTCCGCTGGGCCGTGGTCCTGCTGGCCGGCCTGTCGTGGCCGTTCGTGTACGGGATGAAGCTGGGCCAGGTTGGCACCGTGCTGTACCTCCTGTTCGCCCTCGGCTGGCGGTGGCTGGACCGTCCCGCCGCCGTCGGCCTCGCCGGCTCGGTCGGCGCGCTCGTCAAGGTCCAGCCGGGGGTGCTGCTGGCCTGGGCGCTCCTCACCCGGCGCTGGGCGGCGCTGGCGATCGGCGCGGTGGTGCTGGCCGGCGCGGCCCTCGCCGCCACGCTGGCGCTCGGCCCCGGCGCCTGGGCGGACTTCGCCACCCTGCTGGGTCGCGTCAGCGACCCGATCACCACGCCGCACAACTTCACCGTGGGCGCCGCGGCCTACCAGGCGGGAGTGCCGCGGGATGCTGCGTCGCTGCTCCAGGCGGCCTCGACGGCGGTCGCGGCGGCCGTGGTGGTGGCCGCCGCCCTGCGCCTGCCGGCCGACGCCTCCTACATGGCGGCCGTGGTGGCGAGCCAGCTGCTGTCGCCGATCCTGTGGGACCACTACGCGATGCTGCTGCTGGTGCCGGTGGCGTGGCTGCTCTCGCGCCGCCAGTGGTGGGCCGTGCTGATTCCCCTTGCCACCTCCGTGGTGCTCGTGGGCGCGATCTCGCCGACGGTCTACCCGGCGGTGTTCTGGGCGACGCTCGTGGGCGTGTTGGCGGCGGGCTGGCGTGAGCGCGCGCCGGGGACCGCCCGTGCGTGAGGTCAACTGGCTGCGCCTGGCGCGCGACGGGCTGGTGCTCGCCGGGATTGCCGCCGCCCTCTACTACTGGTGGTTCCTGCTGGGCAACGGGTCACCCGTGGACGCCCACGCCTACTGGATCGCGAACCCCGGCAACCTCTACCCGAACCAAGCGCTGGCCCGCGACGGCTACTACTACTCGCCCGCCTTCGAGTACGTCGTCGCGTGGGGCCGCCAGCTCCCCTTCGACGTCTTCGTCGCCGTCTGGCGGGCGCTGGCGCTGGCGGCGCTCGTGTACCTGGCCGGGCCGTTCACGATCCTGGTGCTGTTCC
>JAJXTS010000114.1 GCA_021783595.1 Chloroflexota bacterium
GAACCCCCTGATCCAGAGTCAGGTGCTCTACCGTTGAGCCACGCGCCAGCGGCGCGCAGATGATACCGCACTCGCGCACGCGGCCGAAACCCCGGCGTCGGGTCCCGGTGGCGGTCGCGGTTCCCGCCTTGGCGCGGATGGCCAGGCGCGCGCAGCCTGACCTGCCTAGGCCACCGTGGCCGCCCGCCGTCCCGACCGAGCCAGCCCGTCCGCCAGCGCCTCGCGCAGGAACCCGGTCAGCTGCTCCCACTCGATCAGGAAGGCGTCGTGGCCCTTGGACGAGCTGATCTCGCGGTACGAGGCGTCCGCCCCGGCGCCCGCCGCGTCGCTCACCAGCGCCCGGACCTGGCCGGGGCCGAACAGGATGTCGCCCTCGATGCCGATGCCGGTGATGCCCGTGCCGGCCTCGGCGAGAACCCTGAACGCCTCGCGGGTCCCGCCGCGACCGCGCCCGACATCGTGGCTGTCCATGACGCGCACGAGCACCCGGTACGTGTCGGGGTCGAAGCGGCCCAGGATCTTCTGGCCCTGGTAGTCGAGGTACGACGAGACGGAGAAGCGCCCGTCGGGCTCGACGCGGCGCCCGAAGCGCCCGTCGAAGTCGGCCTCGGAGCGGTAGGTCGTCATCGCCAGCTGGCGCGCCAGCTCGAGGCCCCGCTCGCCGAGGGCGTCGATCAGCCCGAGCTGGATGTGGTTCCAGCCCAGGGCCATCGCGCCCGTGGCCGCCGGCGCGCCGAGGACGGCGAGGTGCCCCACGCCCTCGGGCCGGGCGATGGCCACCTCCTGGGCGACCATCCCGCCCAGCGAGCCGCCCGCCACCAGGTCGAACCGGCGGATGCCCAGGCGGTCGGCGAGCGCCCACAGGACCGCCGCCTCGTCGCGCGCGGTGGGCTGCGGGAACGAGCCGCCGTACGGGGCGCCCGTCGCGGCGTCCATCGAGGTGGGCCCGGTGGTGCCGTAGCGCCCGCCCAGCAGGTTCGCGCAGAGCACGCCCACCCGCTCGGTATCGAGGGCGCGACCCGGGCCGATGACGGGCTCCCACCAATCGCCGGCGGCGTCGGCGGAGCCGGTGAGGGCGTGGACCACCAGGACCTGCGGGGCGTGGGCCCCGGGGCCGTCGTGGCGGTAGGCGACGGCGACCGGGAGCGTGGCGCCGGACTCGAGCGCGACGTCCCCGATCGGGACGGACTCGACGCGCCCGGTGCCCAGGGGCGGCCGGTCGGCTGCGGCCGGCGGGGCCGTCGCCGCCACGCCGGCCCCCGCCGCCGCGATGCCCGCGGCGAGCCCCTCGATGCCCGCTGCATCGGTCGGGATGTCGAAGGCCGAGCGCGGGAGGCCGACGCCGTCCCGGGCTGTTCCGTCGTCGGACGACATGGCGGCGTCCCTACGCGGCGGCCGCGGACGCGGTCGCGGCACGGAGTGCCTGGTCGAGGTCGGCGAGGATGTCGTCGATGTGCTCGATGCCGATGGACAGGCGGATGAGGTCCTCGGTGACGCCCGAGGTCTGCTGCTCCTCCGCGGTGAGCTGCTGGTGGGTGGTGCTGGCCGGGTGGATCACGAGGCTCTTGGCGTCGCCCACGTTGGCGAGGAGGCTGAACAGCCTGACGCTGTCGATGAACACGCGGCCGGCCCCGACGCCGCCCTGGATGCCGAAGGTGACCATGCCGCCGAAGCCGCCGGCGAGGACCCGCTCGGCGATGCGGTGCGACGGGTGGGAGGCGAGGCCGGGGTAGCCGACCCAGGCGACTTCCGGGCGGGCCTGCAGCCACTCGGCCACGCGCAGGGCGTTCTGGCTGTGGCGCTCGATCCGGAGCGGGAGCGTCTCCAGCCCCTGCAGGAGCTGCCACGAGTTCCACGGGGAGATGGCCGAGCCGAGGTCGCGCAGGCCGACGACGCGCAGCTTGGCGATGTACGCGGCGGCGCCGAACGTGTCCGTGTAGCTGAAGCCGTGGTACGCGGGGTCGGGGGCGACGAAGTCGTCGTGGAATCGCGGGCTGGCGGTCCAGTCGAACGTGCCGCCGTCCACGACCACGCCGCCGATCAC
Source organism: Chloroflexota bacterium (assembly GCA_021783595.1). GTDB lineage: Bacteria > Chloroflexota > Limnocylindria > Limnocylindrales > CSP1-4 > CAIXZV01. The sequence goes on from JAJXTS010000114.1 coordinate 2,045, forward strand.
GGTTCCGTGGCCGCCGATCCACTTGGTGGCCGAGTGGATGACGATGTCCGCGCCGTGGTCGAACGGGCGGGCGATGAGCGGGGCGAAGGTGTTGTCCACGATCAGCGGCACGCCGTGGGCGTGGGCGCCCGCGCTCACCGCGTCGAGGTCGGCCACGTCGAGGCGGGGGTTGCCGATCGTCTCGCAGTACCAGGCGCGGGTGCCCTCGTCGGTGGCCGCGGCGTAGGCCGCCGGGTCCGACCCGTCCACGAGGCGCACGTCGATGCCGAGCTTCGCGAGCGTGTAGTGGAACAGGGTGAACGTGCCGCCGTAGAGGCTGGCGCTCGCGACGACGTTCTGGCCGGCGCGGGCGAGGTTGAGGATCGCGAGGGTCTCGGCCGCCTGGCCGGAACTCACCGCCACGGCCCCGATCCCGCCCTCGAGGGCGGCGATCCGCTGCTCGAAGACGTCCGTGGTGGGGTTCATGATCCGGGTGTAGATGTTCCCCGCCTCCTCCAGGCCGAACAGGCGGGCGGCGTGCGCGGCGTCGTCGAAGACGTAGCTGGTGGTGGCGTAGAGGGGGACGGCGCGCGACTTGGTGGTGGGGTCGGGCGTCTGGCCCGCGTGCAGCGCCTGGGTCTCGGGACGCAGGCGGCCGAGGGCGGTGGGGTTGAAGCTGCTCATGGGGCGGTTTCTCCGGGACGCGTGGCGGGGGCGGTTCGTCGAGGTGGCCCTGGGGGGTCTGACTCGGCGGCTACCCGTCGTTGTGGCCGGAGAACGAAAGAGCCGCGAACCCGACTGGTTCGCGGCCCCGGGACCTCGGCTCCGAGATCCCCGCGGTCACTGGCTCCGTGGTCAGCGCGCGGCGATCTCGGCGCCCGTCTCCGAACGACGGGGCCGCCCACGCATGCACATCAACCAGGACACAGTTGTGTGAGTCATTGGCGCGGAGCATGGGGGAGGGGAGCGCGGACGTCAAGGCCATGGGCTGGGGCGCAACCGAAATGCAATCCCGGGCCGCCCGGGCGCCTAGAATCCGCCCATGTCAGACCTGCCCGCCTTGTTTCGCGCCTTCGTTGTGGACAAGCCCGCCGACGGCGCCTTCGGCCGCGGCCTGCGCGACATGGAGGTCCAGGACCTGCCGGCGGGCGAGATCACCGTCCGCGTCGCGTGGTCCAGCGTCAACTTCAAGGACGGCCTGGCCGCGCGCGAGGACGGGCGAGTCGCACGCCGCTACCCGCTGATCCCGGGGATCGACCTCGCGGGCACGGTGGTCGCATCCGACGACGATGCGTTCCCGGTCGGCAGCCAGGTGCTCGCCAACGGCTACGACATCGGCGTGGCGCGCCACGGCGGGTACGCGGAACTGGCCCGCATCCCGTCGGGCTACGCGGTGGCGCTGCCGGACGGCCTCACCGCGAGGGAGGCCATGGAGATCGGGACGGCGGGCTTCACCGCCGCCATGAGCGTGGTGGCGCTGGAGGAGCGGGGCCTGCGACCCGGCGACGGCCCGGTGATCGTGACGGGCGCCTCGGGTGGCGTGGGCTCGGCGGCCGTCGCGATCCTCGCGTCGCGCGGCCACGAGGTGTGGGCGGCGACGGGCAAGCCCGGCGAGCACGACCGCCTGCGCGACCTGGGCGCCAGCGGCTTCTTGGCCCGCGAGGAGGTCACCGCGCCCGGACGGCCGCTGGAGCGGGAGCGTTGGGCCGGGGCCGTGGACACGGTCGGCGAGGCCACGCTGCCGTACGTCCTGCGGACGCTCCGCATCGGTGCCGCGGTGGCCGCGACGGGGAACGCGTCCGGGGCTGAGCTGGCCACGACGGTGTTGCCGTTCATCCTCCGCGGCTGCGCGCTGCTGGGGATGGACTCGGCCAACATGGCGATCGGGCCGCGCCGCGCGCTGTGGCGCCGACTCGCCGCCGACCTGCTGCCGCGCGGCCTGGCGGACGGCGGCGCGGAGGTTGCCCTCGACACCCTCGAGACCGCGCTCGACGCCATCCACGACGGCCAGGCGCGGGGCCGCTGGGTGGTGCGCGTCTCCGGATAGGGGAGCGCCGACCGGTCTGGCTCGCGGCCCGGTTGCCCGCCGGGCCATGGAGGGATGGCCGGGCGGCCGTCGCGGGACGGCGCAGCGGACTCGCGCCGGGCTTCCTGACGGCGTACCGTCTGGGCGCGGGGGGAGCGCAGGAGGCAGTTGACCATGACCGCGATGGCGTCGGGCCCGCTGGTCGTCCCGGCGGAGGGCACGGCCCAGATGCCCGACGGGACCACGCTGCGGACGCTCCACTGGGCGCCGGTGGGGGAGCCGTGGGCGGTGGCGCTCGTCGTCCACGGGCTGGGCGAGCACGCCGGGCGGTACGAGACCGTCGCGGCCGCGCTCACCGAGGCCGGCATTGACGTGTACGGCTACGACCACCGCGGGTTCGGCGGATCGGCGGGGTATCGCGCCTACGTCGATTCGTGGGGTCAGCTCCACGACGACCTGGCCAGCCGCCTCGAGGCGGCGCGCGCGGAGCGGCCTGGCCTGCCGCTGGCGATCTACGCGCACTCGCTGGGCGGGCTGGTCGCGCTCGGGTACGTCCTCAACGATCGCGTCCGCCCGATGCCCGACCTGCTCGTCCTGTCCGCGCCCGCCGTGGACGCCGCCCAGCCCGCCTGGAAGAAGCGGCTCGCCGCCGCGCTCCAGCACGTGGTGCCGAGGCTGCGGCTGTCCAACGGCCTGCCGCCTGACGGCCTGTCCACCGATCCGGCCGTGCAGCGGCGGGTGGACGCAGACCCCCTGTGCGTCAGCTCGTCCACGGTCCACTTCGCGTCCGAGGCCTTCCGCGAGCAGGACCGCCTGCAGGCGCTGCTGCCCGGCCTCGCCTCGATGCCGCTCCCGACGTACCTGCTCCATGGCGGCTCGGACCCCGTCGTGCCGACGGCCACGACCGCGGTGTTCGAGGGCAAGGGCAACGTCACCCGCCGGGTCTGGCCGGGTCTCCGCCACGAGTGCCACCACGAGCCGTCGCGCGAGCAGGTGCTGGGCGAGGTCGTGGCGTGGCTGCGCTCGCAGGTGCCGGGGGCGCCCGTCGCCGGCTGACCCTCCCGGCGACATGTCGCCCGGGCGAGGATCCGGGCGGCCGGAGCCCAGGGCGGCGAGCGTCCGTGGCGGTGCTAGACTCCCGCCGTAACTGAATACGCCTCCGGGGAGCGCCCAGTGCGCTGAGAGTGTGGCTTCGGCCACAGACCCGCTGAACCTGATCCGGCTCGTACCGGTGTAGGAAGCAGGCCCACCACGGCTAACGCCGTCCCCGCAACCCGGGGGCGGCGATTTTGTTCGTGGAGGTGCTCGGGCGATGGCGTCAACTGTGTCCCGCGCTGGGTCTGCTTCGGGGGCCTTGGGGTGGCGGACCCGCGACATCGTGGTGGCCGCGATCATCGGCGTGGTCTTCGGGGTGGTGTTCCAGGTCTGGAACGTTCTGTGGGGCGCGACCGCAGGCGTGTTCACGTTCTTCCCCCCGGCCCAGAACCTGTTCTACGGGGTCTGGCTCGTGCCGGCGGTCCTCGCGCCGCTCGTGGTTCGCAAGCCCGGGGCGGCGCTGTTCGCGGAGCTGGTGGCGGCCGGCCTGTCCGCCGTCATCGGCAGCCAGTTCGGGCCGGACGCCATCCTGTCCGGCCTGGTGCAGGGCGGGGCCGCGGAGCTCGTGTTCCTCGTGGCCCGCTACCGCGCGTGGGCGTTCCCCGTGCTCGCCATCGCCTCGGTCGCGTCGGCGGCGGCCGCGTGGGTCCACGACTGGATCGTCTGGTACCCAACCAACGCGCTCGACGTCCAGCTCTGGATCGGGCTGTGCATGGCGGTGTCCGCGCTGGCGATCACGGCGGGCGGCTCGGTGCTCCTCGCTCGGAGCCTCCGCGACGCGGGCGCCCTCAAGGGGTTCCCGGCTGGGTGAGCCGGGCCGGGTCCGGGCGGCGGCGGCCACCTTCCGCTACGCCGACCGCCCGTCGCCGGCCTTCGCCGACGTCAGCTTCGACCTGTCGCCCGGCGACTGCCTGCTGATCGTGGGGCCGTCGGGCTCCGGCAAGAGCACGCTCGCCCTGGCGCTCTCGGGCCTGGTGCCGCGCGAGCTGCCCGGCGAGTGGTCGGGCGCGCTCGAGGTGGACGGCGTCGACCCGGCCACAGCGCGCGGCCCGGAGGTGGCGGCACGCGTCGGGCTGGTGTTCCAGGATCCCGAGAGCCAGCTGGTCATGGAGCGGGTCGAGGACGACGTGGCCTTCGGGCTCGAGAGCCGCGGCTGGGCGCCCGAGGCGATGCGGGCGCGGATCCCCGAGGCCCTGGCGGAGGCCGGTTTGGCAGGGCTGGAGCGCCGGCGGACGACCCGCCTGTCGGGCGGGCAGCAGCAGCGGCTGGCGCTGGCCGGCGCCCTGGCGCCGCTCCCCGGGATCCTGGTCCTCGACGAGCCCACCGCCAACCTGGACCCGGCCGGCGCCCGCGCCTTCGCGGAGCGCCTCGCCGCCGTCCGTGCCGCGCGGGCGGCGACAGTCGTGCTCGTCGAGCACCGCGTGGACGTGGCGTGGCCGCTCGCCGACCTCGTCTTGGCGCTGGGGGAGCACGGCCGGCCGATCGACGTGGGGCCGCCGTCCGACGTGCTCGCCCGCTCGCGCGCCGAGATCGAGGCATCCGGGACGTGGCTGCCGGGCGGCCCGACGACCGGGGGCGCGGCCCGGCAGCCGACGACCGCGCCGCCTGCCACCGCGCCGGTGCTCGTGGTGCGCGGCCTGCGCTTCGCATATGACGGGCCCGTCGCCGTGGACGGCGTGGATCTCGAGATCCGCCCCGGCGAGCGGGTCGCCCTGGTCGGGCCCAACGGCAGCGGCAAGTCCACGCTCGCCCGGCTCGTCGCCGGCCTGCTCCGCCCGCTCGAGGGCACGGTTCGGCTGGGCGGCGCGGATCCGTCGCGGTTGCGCCCCGCTGCCCTGGCGCGGCTCGCCGGGTTCGTGTTCCAGGACCCGGAGGCGCAGTTCGTCGCCGCCAACGTGCGCGACGAGGTGATGGCCGGGCTCGGCGCCGACGACCCGTCGGCGGCGGCCCGCGCCAAGGCGCTGATGGCGAGACTGGGCCTGCCCCTGGACGCCTTCGGCCATCGCAGCCCGTATGCGCTCTCGGGGGGCGAGCAGCGGCGCCTGTCGCTCGCCCCGGCCCTCGCCCGAGCGCCGCGCCTGCTCGTCCTCGACGAGCCGACGTTCGGCCAGGACCGGCGTGGCTTCGAGGCGCTCGAGGCGATCCTGGCGGAGCAGGTCGCCGCGGGGACCGCCGTGCTGGCGGCAACCCACGACGAGCGGTTCATCGCCTCGTTCGCCACGCGGGTGGTCCGGCTGGAGCGCGGGCGAGTCGTGAGTGACGGGGCCGCGCGGTGATCGTCCGTCGCCTGGAGGTGGAGGAGCGCGCGCTGGCCAGCCCGCTGGGCCGGACGAGTCCGCTCCTCAAGCTCGGCATCGCGCTGCTGTGGCTGGTCGCCCTCGCGTTCTCGTACGACATCCGGCCGGCCGCGGTGGTCGCCGCCGCGGCGGTGGTCGCCGGCCTGCTGCTCGGCCGGCTGGGCATCGGGCGGCTGGTCGGCGGCGTGGCGCCGCTGTGGGCCGTGGCCCTGGGCATCGGCCTCACGAACATGCTGTTCGCGGGCGCGAACTCGGACCCGGCGAGCGCCGTGCTCGGCGTCATCGGGCCGCTGCGGCTGACGGTGCCGGGGGCCCTCGGCGGCGCCGGCGTGGCGGCGCGGGTCGTGGCGGTGGCGGCCGTCGGCGTGGTGTTCGGGCAGACCACCGACTCGACCCGCCTGGTCGACGCGCTGGTGCAGCAGGCGCACGCGCCGGAGCGGTTCGCCTACGGCGCGCTCGCCGCGTACCAGGCCGTGCCGCGGCTGGCTGGCCAGCTGACCACGCTGCGCCAGGCGCGCCGGATCCGCGGGCTCCGGATGGGCTGGCACCCCCGGCTGATGGTGGGGCTGCTGGTGCTCGCGATTCGGCACGGCGACCGGCTGGCGCTGGCGATGGACGCCCGCGGGTTCGGGTCTGGCCCGCGGAGCCGCTACCGCGAGGTGCGCTGGTCTCGGCTCGACGCCGCGATGGCGGCCGGCTCGGTCGTGGTCGCGGCGCTGGCGGTGCTCGCGGGGCGCTGATCGCGGCGCTGGCGGGGCTCGGCCGCGGGCGGGCGGGCCGCGAGCAGAGTCGTGGCGGCGCGGGCGCTATGCCGACGGCTGCGGCGGCGTGCCGGGGGACTCCGGGCCGAGGGCGGCCCTGGTCCGCTCGAACTCCTCGACCGTGATCTCGCCGCGCGCGAGCCGCTCGCGCAGGATGTCGTGCGGGTTCGGCCGCGGGAGGGCGG
>JAJXTS010000115.1 GCA_021783595.1 Chloroflexota bacterium
GACATGGAGGGGAACGTCCAGTCGGGCGTCACCGGCGTCGCGGGCTCGGGCGTGGCTCCCCACCCGGGGCTCGCCTGGCGGCGGTTGATCCACACGGTCGGCAGCCCCGCGGCCTTGGCCGGGACGTGGTCGTGGAACAGGCTCTGCGCCACGTGGAGGAGCCTGCCGTCGGGGATCCCGAGTCGCTCGCGCTCGGCGGCCAGCGCCTCGAAGTTTCGCGGCGAGGGCTTGTACGAGCCGATGTCCTGGGCGGTGAGGATGCTCGTGAAGGTGACGCCGAGGCGCACGTTCGAGCCCGCGAACGAGGTGCGGTCCACGTTGGACAGGATGATCAGCCGGTAGCGCCTGGCCAGCCGCTCGAGGGCCTCGCGCGAGTCCGCGAAGGCGGGCCACGCGGGCACTGACCCGCCGAAAGCCGCCGCCTCCTCGTCGCAGACCGCCACGCCGAGGTCGGTGCCGAGGGCGCGCATGGAGCGGGCGAGGATCACCGGGTAGAGCGCGGTCGGGTGCGCCGCCTCCTCGGCCGCCTCGCGCCCGGCGTAGGCGAGCAGCAGGTCCTCGTCGGTCAGCGCGAGGCCGTGCGCGGATGCCCAGGGCCGGAGCGCCGCGACGATGCCGGCCTCCCAGTCGATGAGGGTGCCGTAGCAGTCGAAGGACAGGGCGTCGAAGTCGGCGAGGGTCACAGGGCGCGCTCCTTGACGAGGTGGGGGGGAGGTACTCCTTGGGGGCGTCGAAGCGGGTCAACCCGGGGGCCCGCGCGGCGGGTCGCCAGGGCGTTGCCGTCAGCGCCGCCCGATGCGCACCAGGCTCTTGATCGCGCGGCGCTCGTCCATGGCCGCGTACGCGTCGGCGATGTGGTCGAGGTCGGTCTCGTGGTCGAACACGCGCCCGGGGTTGATGCGCCCGTCCAGGACATCGTGGAGCAGCGCGGGCAGGTACGCGCGGACGGGGGCGCCGCCGGCCTTGACGCCTTTGTTCTTCGCGAACAGCCGGCCGACCGGCACCTCCGCGCCGTGCGGGACGCCGACCATGCCGACCATCGAGCCCGGCCGGACGGCGCCGATGGCCGTGGCCAGCGACTCGGCCGTCCCGACGCACTCGGCCACCGCGTCCGCGCCGACGCCGCCGGTCAGGGCGAGCACCGCCTCGACCGCGGCGTCGCCGCGCTCGGCCACGACGTCGGTCGCGCCGAACTCGAGCGCCATGGCCTGGCGCGCCGGGTTCCGCGACAGCGCGATGATCCGGCCCGCGCCCAGGCGCCGCGCGGCCAGCACCGCCGACAGGCCCACGGCGCCGTCGCCGACCACCGCCACGGTGTCGCCAGCCTTGGCGGCGGCGAGCATCAGGGCGTGGTGACCGGTGCCCATGACGTCCGAGAGGGTCAGCAGCGAGCGCATCGTGGCGTCGTCGTAGGCGCCGCCGGGCACCCTGACCAGCGTCCCGTCCGCGAGCGGGACGCGGACACGCTCGCCCTGGCCGCCGTCGACGCCGTTGCCGCCGAAGAACCCGCCCTGCTCGCAGGCCGTCTGGTACCCCGCCAGGCAGTGCGGGCACGTCCCGTCGCTGAACGCGAACGGGGCGATCACGAGGTCGCCCTCCCGCACCGCCGTCACGGCCGAGCCCACGGCCTCCACCACCCCGACGAACTCGTGCCCGATCCCGTCCGGCGCGTGCGGCGAGAGGCCGCGGTAGTACCACAGGTCCGAGCCGCAGACGCAGGCGAGGGTGACGCGCACGACGGCGTCGGTGGGCTGGAGGATCACGGGGTCCGGGCGCTCGCCGACGACGATGTCTCGGGGCCCGTTGAAGATGGCGGCTCTCATGGTCTGTCGATCTCCGGGTTCATGCGGTCGCGGCGCGTCGGGCGGCCGCCGGGGCGGGGCCGGCGGCGGGACCCTCGGGCCCCCTCCCATCATCACCCACATCGCGCCCGCCGGCCGCGGACGGCCGATCCGCCCCCAACGGCCCGTGCGGCGACTGCGGATGCGGCACGATGGCGCCATGCAGCGCCTGCGCCCGGAGCACCCGTGACCGCCGACCGCCACGCTCCCGACGGGGCGGCCCCCGGGCGGATGCGCGCCGTGCGCTTCGACGCCTTCGGCGCCGCCCCCTACCTCGCGTCGATCGCGAGTCCCGAGCCGGTCCCGGGCGGGGCGGTGATCCGCGTCGAGGCCACCGGCCTGTGCCGCTCGGACTGGCACGGGTGGCAGGGCCACGACCCCGACATCTCATCGCTCCCCCACACGCCCGGCCACGAGTTCGCGGGCGTCGTGAGCGCCGTTGGCGCCGGGGTCCGGCGGGTGCGGGTCGGGGACCGCGTCGTCATGCCGTTCGTGTGCGGCTGCGGGACCTGCGACTGGTGCCGCTCGGGCAACGCCCAGGTCTGCCCCAGCCAGTGGCAGCCGGGCTTCAACGGCCCGGGCTCGTTCGCCGAGGAGGTGGCGGTCCCGAACGCCGACTTCAATGCCGTCCTCCTGCCGGACGAGATCCCGTCCGAGGTCGCCGCCAGCCTCGGCTGTCGCTTCGCCACGGCCTACCGCGGCGTTGCGGACGTGGCTGCGGTGCGGCCCGGCGAGACCGTCGCCGTGTTCGGCTGCGGCGGGGTGGGGCTCGCGGCCGTGATGGTCGCGGCCTCGCGGGGCGCCCGCGTGATCGCCGTGGACGTCCGGCCCGGGGCCCTCGAGCTGGCGCGGGCGTCAGGCGCCGCGGCCACGGTGGACGCGACCCTCGGCGACGCGTCGGTGGCCGTCCGCGCGCTCGAGCCCGCCGGGGTGGACGTCTCGGTGGACGCGCTGGGCAGCGCCGCGACGGCGGGCGCCGCGGTGCGCAGCCTCCGAATCCAGGGCCGGCACCTGCAGCTCGGCCTGCTGCCGCCGGCACAGGTCGGCGACCGGGCGACCGTCCCCATGCACACCGTCATCGGGCGCGAGCTTCGCGTGCTCGGCAGCCACGGCATGGGCGCGGGCGACTACCCGCGCCTGCTCGCGGACATCGCCTCGGGCTTGCTCGACCCGGGTCGGCTCATCACGCGCCGGATCTCCCTCGAGGAGGCGCCGGCCGCGCTCGCCGCGATGAGCGAGGGCACCGAGCCCGGGGTCACGGTCATCGTCCCCTGACCGCCGTGAGGCGGCGGCCAGGGGCGGCCCGGGGCGCGCGACGGCGGCTCAGCCCCTCATCCGCAGGTTCTCGGGGTCGAACACCGCGGTCGCCCCGACGGCGGCCACGGTCACCGGGTACAGCTCGCCGATGTACTCCACCGCGAGTTCGTTGCCCAGGACCGCCTCCTCGATCGGCAGGTACGCCATCAGGAGGTGCTTGCCGACCGACGGGCCGGACGCCGCGGTGGTAACGAACGAGCGCCGCCCGTTGCGATCCGCGAGGACCGTTCCGTCGCGGCGGCAGATGGGCTCGCGGCCCAGCATGTAGCGCCGCTCGCCCGAGGCCGACGTGTTGTCCTCCACGGCGAGGGTGCACAGCAGGTTGGCCGGGCCCTCGGCGCGCTGCGCGAGGTAGGCCGCCTTGCCGATGAACTCCGCCTCCTTGACCCGGGGCCGCGCGAGCCCGGCCTCGACGAGGTTGCGGTCAAGCTCCAGCTCGTTGCCCATGAGCCGGTACGACTTCTCCACCCGGAGCGTGCCGCCGTACGCGGCGAGGCCCACGGGGGCGATCCCGAAGGGCTTCCCCGCCGCCATCAGCACGTCCCACAGGTGCGCGCCCTGCTCGAACGGCACGTGGAGCTCCCAGCCCAGCTCGCCGTCATAGCTGATGCGGGCCGCGATGACGCGCACCGACTCGAGGTCGATCGGCACGCACGAGCCGTAGGGCAGCGCCTCGTTGGAGACGTCGTCGCGGGTGACCGATGCCACGACGTCGCGGGCGCGCGGTCCCCAGATGGCGATCATCGTCCAGGTCGTGCTGACGTCCGCGAAGTTCACGGACCCGTCGGCCGGCAGGTGGTCGGTCATCCACTTCCGGTCGGAGCTGCCGGCGAAGCCCGCGTCCACCACCCGGAACAGGTCGGGCGCCAGGCGCATGACCGTGACGTCGGCCTTGATGCCGCCCGCCTCGTTGAGCATCTGCGTGTAGACGAGGCGGCCGACCGGCACGTCCACCTGGCCGACGACCATGTGCTGCAGCCAGGCCAGAGCGCCGGGTCCCGAGACGTCCCACTCGGCGAACGCCGGGTTCTCGATCAGGCCCACCCGCTCGCGCAGGGCGAGGTGCTCTGCGTTGACGATCGGGTTCCACCAGCGGCGGTCCCACTCGTGGGGGCGGTCCATGACCCGGTCGCCGAACTCGTCGAGCAGCGGCCGGTTGCTCCAGTACCAGTTGGGCCGCTCCCAGCTGGAGATCTCGATCAGCTCGGCGCCCAGGGCGAGGTGCCGGGCGTGGGCAGCCCCGAGCCGCACGTCGCGGTCGGTCTCCCACTGCTCGAACGGGTGCACGATCCCGTAGAACTTGGGGAACAGCTCCCCCACCCGGTTCTCGACGTGGTAGGAGGTCTTCTGGGTGTCGTAGAAGCGCGCGATGTTGACCGACGCCGGGTCCATCTCCGGCTTCCCGTCGGTCATCCACTCGGCGAGCATGCGGACGATCGAGGGCGCCTCCTTGATCCAGACCGCCGAGCAGGCGTAGAGGCCCTTGACCTCGGGCGTCTCCCCCACCAGCGACATGCCGTCGGGGACGAACGACATCAGCCCGTTGATCGCGTGCTTGATGCCCACCTTCTCGTTGCCGACGATCGTGGGGTAGAGCTCGAGCACGGTCTCGACGTACGGGTCGAAGTGCTCCGGCGTGAACGGCATCTCGGTGGGCGTGAGCTTGGCCGCGGCGTTCGAGGGAATGTCCCGCGGCTGGACGATCAGCGCCTCGTGCGCGTAGGAGCCGATCTCGAGGTCGGCGCCGCTCTGGCGCGCGTACATCTTGGCGTCCATGTCGCGCACCACGGGGTACGCGAGGGGGTTGTCGAGCGCCTCGAACTCTGGCACCGGGCCGATGTCCACCATCTGGTGGACCGCCGGCACGAGCGGGATCGTGGCGCCGGCCATCGCGGCGACCTGGCGGCTCCAGACGCCGCCGGCGACCACCACCACCTCGGCGTCGATGTGGCCCCGCGTGGTCGAAAGGCCGGCGATCCGGCCGTTCTTCACGTCGAGACCGGTGACCTCGGTGCTGGCGAAGCTCTGCAGCGCGCCCAGCGCGGCGGCCTTCTCCCGGTACAGCGTGCCGGCGTGCAGCGGGTCCACGACCCCCACCGAGGGCGTGTGGAAGGCGCCGAGGATCTTGGACTCGTCCATGTACGGCACGAGGCGCTTCACCCCGGCCGGGTCCAGCAGCTCGGCGTCGATGCCCCACGACTTCGCCAGGGCGATCCGGCGCCGGAGCTCGTGCATGCGCTCGGGGGTCCGGGCGGTCTCGAGGCCGCCCGTCCGCGTGAACGTGCCCATCTCGTCGAACTCGCGGATCGAGTCCATCGTCCAGGCCGAGGTCTGCCGCGAGTGGTCCACCGAGAAGGTGAACGAGCTGGCGTGGCCCGTCGAGCCGCCGGGGTTGGGCAGCGGGCCCTTGTCGAGCAGCACGATGTCGCGCCAGCCGAGCCGCGCGAGGTGCCAGGCCAGGCCGTTGCCGACGATGCCGGCGCCGACGATCACGACTCGTGCGTGCGAGGGGAACGCGCCCATGGCTGTCTCCTGTGGGCCGGCGCCCCCGCTCCTGGAGCCGCCGGGCCGGCCGGGTGGCGTGAGCGCCATCATGCGAGGCGCTGGCCGCCGCCCCGCCCAGCGATCAGGGGGGCGGGGCGGCAGTGGTGCGATGGTACACTGCACATCGCACATGCACCAGACCAGTCGTTGTCGGCTGGCGGGCGGTCGCCGGCGGCCGTGCGAGGCCAAGGCGTCGCGCCGGGCCGGGCGAGTCGGGCATCTCGTCAGGAGGGGCGGGCGATGGGAAACAGCCGAGCGATAGACCGGAGCAGCGTGCGCGACCAGGTGCGCGAGATCCTGCGGGCGCAGATCCAGACCGGTGAGCTCGAGGCCGGCGCAATCTACTCGGCGGTCGCGCTCGCCGAGACCCTGGGCGTGTCCGCGACGCCGGTCCGGGAGGCCCTGACCGACCTGGCCCACGCGGGACTCGTGGAGGCGGTCCGCAACCGCGGCTTCCGCGTCCGGACGCTGTCCGCGAGGGACCTCGACGAGATCGTCGCCCTCCGGACGTGGCTCGAGGTGCCGGCGATGGACCTGATCGCGGACCGGGCGACGGACGCCGAGATCGCGGCGCTGCGCCCGCTCGCCGACCGGATCTGCGATGAGGCGCGGAGGCAGGACGCGACCCGCTTCCTGGTGGCCGACAGCGCGTTCCACACGGCGCTGATCGAGCTGACCAGGAGCCCGCGCCTGGTCAGGCTCGTCGCCGACCTCCGGGGCCAGACCCACCTGCTCGGGCTGCGGCAGCTCGGCGCGGCCGGGGACCTGGAGGCCAGCGGCCAGGAGCACGTGGATCTCGTCAGCGCCCTCGAGGCGCGCAACGGGAGCCTCGCGAGATCGCTGATGCGCCGACACCTGCAGCATGCTCGCGGCATCTGGGCCGGGGTGGGCGAGGAGGCCTGAGCCGCGGTCCGGGTCTGGTACCATTGCACATTGTACGAGTGGTCGGGCGCGGTTCACCTGCGGCGAGGCCGAGCCCGGCGCCTCCGACCTGGAGCCGGCAGCACGAGAGGGTCCTGAACGTGGCGCAGCAGGCAGCGAGCGGCCATCGGCGCGGCATGGCAGCGTCGGACATCCCCGAGCAGGTCCTCCGCTCGGTGCTCCTGGCCATGTCCCGCCAGCGGTCGCTCGGGCGGCTCGCGACGTCCGTCCCGGTGACGCGGCCCATGGTCAGCCGGTTCGTGGCCGGGCAGGACCTGCGGACGGCGCTCGACGCCGTGGCGGCGCTGCGCGAGCGCGGGTTCGCGACGACGCTCGATGTCCTCGGCGAGTCGGTCGAGACCGGTGCAGCCGCCCGGGCGGCCGGGGCCCGGTACCTCGACACGCTCGACGCGCTCGTGGCCCGCGGCCTCGACCGCAACGTGAGCCTCAAGCTCACCCAGATGGGCCTCGACGTGAGCCAAGGCGTATGCGAGGAGGTGGTCGGGGCCATCCTGCGCAAGGCCGAGGAGGTGGGGGCCTTCGTGCGGATCGACATGGAGGACCACGCCAAGACGAGCGCGACGCTCGAGGTGCTGCGCCACCTCCGCCCGCTTCACCCGGACACCGGCATCGTGATCCAGGCCGCGCTCCGGCGGAGCGAGGCGGACGTCGAGGCGCTGATCGCCGAGGCCTGCCCCGTGCGCCTGTGCAAGGGCGCCTACAAGGAGCCCGAGGCCGTCGCGTTCGCCAGCAAGGCGGAGGTTGACGAGAACTACGCCCGGCTGATGGAGCGGCTGCTGCTCGAGGGCGCCCGTCCGGCACTCGCCACCCATGACGAGAAGATCGTCAAGCGGGCGTTCGAGATCGTGAAGGCCAACGGCATCGCCCGCGACCGCTTCGAGTTCCAGATGCTCTACGGCGTGCGGCGCGACCTGCAGGAGCGGCTCCTCGGCGCGGGCTACCGCGTCCGCGTCTACGTCCCGTACGGCGCCGAGTGGTACCCGTACCTCATGCGCCGGCTCGCCGAGCGCCCGGCCAACGTCGCGTTCATGGTGCGGAGCCTGGCGCGCGAGCGGGGCGCCAGCCGGGCGAAGTGAGGCCGGGCGGGCCGACGCAGGCGTCGGAGCCCTTGCCGCGCGGCACCGCGGCGACCCGGTGCAGACTGGGCGGGTGAGCCCCGCCCTCCCCGACGCCGACCTGCCGTGGCTCGGCCGCGCCGCCCTGTTCGCCTCCGGCCGCGACGCGCTCGTCGCGCTCGTGCGCTGGGGCGCGGAGAACCGCGGGTGGCGTCGCGTCTGGCTGCCGAGCTACAACTGCCCGGAGGTCCCGGATGCCCTGCTCGCCGCCGTCGGCGGCGCCGTGGAACTGCGGGCGTACCCGGACGCCGACCTCGAGGCCCCGCCGAACCTCGTTTCCGTCCCGGTCGAGGCGGGCGACGCGCTGGTCGTGGTCAACCAGCTGGGGGTGCGGCCGCCGTCGGACGCCGGCCCGGCCCGGCGAAGGGGCGCTGCGGTGATCGAGGACCACTCGCACGACCCCGCGTCCTCGTGGGCGCGCGAGAGCCGCGCCGACTACGCGTTCGCCTCGCTGCGCAAGACGCTCCCGATCCCCGACGGCGGCGCCGTGTGGTCGCCTCAGGGCGGCCGGCTGCCGGCCGAGCCCGAGCCCGGCGCCGACGCAGGCGCCCGGCGCGCCGCGCGCCTGGCGGCTGGCCTCGAGGGCAGGCACGCCCCTCCCGCGGCGGACGGGCGGCTCCGG